>NZ_JABURH010000130.1 GCF_014762765.1 Alcanivorax sp. | reverse complement strand
GAATCCCGCCCTCTCCGCCATATATCCAAAAACGCCCCGCACTGCGGGGCGTTTTTGTTTGTGCTGTAAAATCAGCGGAACTCTCTACCCGGCGGCGTGACAATTTTTAGGAGCCTGCCTGCAAGCCAGGCTCCTACGCAAAAAACGCTGACGAGCCGCGCTCATCTCCACGAGCAAACATTTTCAACCCGCCGGCCCCTGCAGTTGCGCTACACTATCCACCCCGAAAAAAATGACTACCAAGGTGACGCCATGACTGACACCCTGACCATCGCCCGCCCCGACGACTGGCATCTGCATTTCCGCGACGGCGATCTGCTCGCCGAGACGGTGCCGGCCACGGCGAATGTGTTTGGCCGTGCCATTGTCATGCCCAACCTGACGCCACCGGTGAATACCGTGGCCCAGGCCGACGAGTACCGGCAGCGGATCCTCGCCCAGGTGCCGGCGGGCGTCCCCTTCGAGCCGTTGATGGTGTTGTACCTGACCGATACCACACCGGTGGAAGAGGTGGAGCGAGCCGCCAAGAGTGACTTCGTGCATGCCTTCAAGCTGTATCCGGCCGGCGCTACCACCAATTCCGACAGCGGCGTCACCGATCCGGGCAAGATTAACCATCTCTATGCGGCCATGGAAAAACACGATGTACCGCTGCTGGTTCATGGTGAAGTCACCGATGCGGACATTGATATCTTTGACCGGGAAAAAGTCTTTATCGATCGTTACCTCAATGATATCCGCCGCCAGTTTCCCGGCTTGCGTATTGTCTTCGAGCATGTGACCACGTCAGAAGGCGTTAACTTTGTGCGCGAAGCCAGCGAGCTGACCGCCGCCACGGTGACGCCGCAGCACCTGTTGATGAACCGTAACGATTTGCTGGTGGGAGGGGTGCGCCCGCATAACTACTGCCTGCCCATTCTCAAGCGGCGCCAGCATCAGCAGAGCATCCAGCAGGCGGTGCTGGAAGGGCATGACCGTTTTTTCCTGGGCACCGATTCCGCCCCGCATCCACGCAACAAGAAAGAAGCGGCCTGCGGCTGCGCCGGCTGTTATTCCGCCCGGGCGGCGTTACCGCTGTATGCCAGCTTTCTTGAGCAGCACAACGCCCTGGACAAGCTGGAAGGCTTTGCCAGCCATTTCGGCGCGGATTTCTACCGCTTGCCACGCCATACCGACACCGTGACCCTGGTACGCAAGCCCTGGTCCGTACCGGAGGTGATTGATGCGGCCGGCGAAGCCATGGTGCCCTTTTACGCTGGCCAGCAGCTGCCCTGGTCCCTGGGCTGATTGATGGAGCGCTTGCCGGTTGTTGTCCTGAGCGGGTTTCTGGGCAGCGGCAAGACTACGCTGCTCAACCGCTGGCTCAGAGAACGCCAGGATCTGGCGGTGATCATCAATGAGCTGGGCGATATCGGTATCGACCAGCATCTCACCCGAGAGAGCCGCGTTCCGGTGACCCTGCTGTCCGGTGGTTGCCTGTGTTGCGTGATTCAAGGTTCCCTGTCGACCACCCTGCGCAACCTGTTCATGGCCCGCAAAAATGGTGAGCTACCGGCGTTCTCCACTCTGGTGCTGGAAACCACCGGTGCTGCCGATCCCTTTGGTGTTATCGCCCCGTTGGAGCAGGATCCCTGGCTGAAGAAACGTTTTTTCTGCCAGTCAGTACTGACCGTGGTGGATGCGGTGGCCGGAACGCATAGCCTGGAACGTCACCCGGAGTGGCTGGAACAAATTCATGCCGCCGATGCTTTGGTGTTGTCGAAAACCGCGCATTGTGAATCGGAAGCCCTGGCGGCTTTGCAGGCACAATTGACAGCGCTTAACCCCACCGCTTGTATCTATCCGGAACCGGCGCCGGTGGATTTGCTGAAACAGTCCTTTCCTCGTCGCTGCCGGGTCACCGGCAGTTTTGCTCCGGTTCCTTCGGGCGGCTCCCTGTTGTCATCGCAACATCCGCAGACTCAGCCATCCCGTCATCAGCTTTACAGTGCTTCCCTGCGCTGGGATGGGAGGTTGTCATGGCCTCTTTGGCAAGCCGCCCTGAAGCAGCTAGCCGGGCAATGCGGAGGTGCACTGATCAGGGTGAAAGGCCTGATGCGCGTGGACGGGCTGGATGGGCCCTTGCTGGTGCAGTGGGTGGAAGGTCAGGAACCCGAACTGGCTCCGCTGAATCAATGGCCCGATGAGGATACGCTTACCCGGCTGGTGTTGATTGTGCGCCACCCACAGGCTGACTTTGCGCAACAACAACTGGCACACTGGGAAACCTTGCTGACACAGCTTGCCAATCAATAGGATCCGACATGGGTTATCTGTACCTTGCCGTGGCCATCCTCGCTGAAGTGGTGGCGACCAGCGCGCTGAATGCCTCCCAGGGATTTACCCGGCTATGGCCTTCTGTGGTGACGGTGGTGGGTTACAGCATCGCTTTTTATGCCCTGTCGTTGACCTTGCGTACGGTACCCATGGGGATTGCCTATGCGGTGTGGGCCGGTGTGGGTATTGTATTGATTGCGCTTGTCGGGGCGCTGTTTTTTCGTCAGCAACCAGATTTGCCGGCAGTGATCGGGATGGCATTTATCGTGGTTGGCGTGGTGCTGGTGACGTTCGTGTCTCGCACCAATGCACATTGAATAACAAGGAGCTCCCGTGACAGAACGGATGCAAGATGCCGAACAGGCAGTGGATTATGTGATCGAGCAGACCGGTGGCGACATCCGCCTGGCCATGCCGCTGGGGTTGGGAAAGCCTAACCGTTTTGTGAATGCGCTCTATGCCCGGGTGGAAAAGGATCCCTCTCTGTCCCTGGATATCTATACAGCCCTGTCCCTGGGCAAACCCGGCGCCGGCAGTGATCTTGAAAAACGCTTTCTCAATCCTTTCGCCGATCGCCTGTTCGGTGACTATGAAGAGCTGGCTTACCTGAAGCCCCAGAAACGCAGCGCCCTGCCAGATAACATCCGCGTGTTCGAGTTCTTCGTGCAGCCGGGCAGCATGCTGGGCAGCGACAGTGCCCAGCAGCATTACATCAGTAGTAACTACACTCACGTGGCCCGTGATCTCAATGCTCGCAAGATCAATGTGGTGGCGCAGATGTTGGCCCACCGGCAGGAAGAAGGCAGTGATTACTATAGTTTTTCCTGTAATCCGGAGGTGACTCTGGATCTGATGCCGCTGCTCAAGGCGCGCAGGGATGCTGGCGAGACCATCGTCTCAGTGGGGCAAGTGCACCGGGATCTTCCCTTTATGGAAAACGATGCCCGGGTGGATGACTGGCTGCCGGACATGGATATCCTGCTGGATGATCCTCAAGGGCATACGCGCCTGTTCAGCACCCCGAATATGCCAGTAAATATTCAGGACCACTTTGTCGGCTTGCATGCCAGTTCCCTGGTGAAGGATGGCGGCACGCTGCAGATCGGGATCGGCGCTCTGGGCGATGCGCTGGTCCATCATTTGCGCCTGCGGGAGCAGGATAACGACCTCTATCAATCTCTGTTAAAGGCCTGGTCCTTGCCGGATAGCCATCAGCAGCTGGTGGAAAGGGAAGGTGGCACAGGCACCTTCCGCGAGGGCCTGTACGGCTGCAGCGAGATGATGACTCATGGTCTGCTGACGTTGATTGATGATGGCATTATTCGCCGCCCGGTGTATGACTGGGCGCCCCTGCAGCAGCTGGAAATGCACAACCCGGCCAAGCCCGGGCTGGCCCTGCTGGATGCCCTGCGCGAGCAGGATGCCATTCGCCGTCGTCTCAATCATGACCACTTGCGTCAGCTGAAGCGCTTCGGAATTTTCCGTAGTGATGTTAAAAAGCATGGTGATGAATTGGTGCTGCCCAATGATATTCGCGTGGCCAACGACCTGGATGATCGCGCTACCCGGGAGGCGCTCAAGGCGGTATTCGGCGAAGAGCTGGCCGGTGGCGTAGTCATGCACGGGGGCTTCTTCCTTGGGCCCCAGGCGTTCTACGAACGTCTCCGTGAGTTGGGTCCAGCCAGCCGAGCGGCTATCAATATGACCCACATCAGCTTCATCAATCATCTTTACGGTGAAGAAACCCTCAAGCGCCTGCAGCGCCAGGATGCCCGCTTTGTGAATACCGCTTTCACCGTGACCCTGCTGGGGGCGGCGGTGGCCGACCAGGTGGAAGACGGTCGGGTACTCAGTGGGGTAGGCGGGCAGTACAACTTCGTCAGCCAGGCCCATGAACTGGCAGGGGCACGTTCCATACTGATGGTCCGGGCCTGGCGTGAGCGCGCCGGCGAGGCCATGAGCAATGTACTGTTCCGTTATGGGCATAACACCATTCCACGTCATCTGCGCGATATGGTTGTTACTGAATATGGGGTGGCGGATCTGCGTGGCAAGACCGATGAGGAAGTGGTCATGGCCATGCTTAACGTGGCTGATAGTCGTTTCCAGATCGATCTGATGGAGGAGGCCCAGGCCGCCGGCAAACTGCGTCAGGATTATCAGATCCCTGAACCCCATCGGCGCAACAATCCAGAGCATTTACACGAAATAGCGGCACGGCATGGCGACAAGGCGTTCCCCACCTTCCCGCTGGGTTCAGATTTCAATGATGTGGAGCAGCGGTTGCTCAAGGCGTTGACCTGGTTGAAGGAAAAAGTCAGCCAGAAGGAATACCTGAAGCTGGGACGCAAGGCGCTGTTTGAGGAGGGTAGCGAAAGCGATTTCGCCGCCGAGCTGGAGCGAATGGCTCTGGCCGATCCGCACGGTATCCGTGCCCATCTTTACCAGCGGTTGCTGCTGACGGCGCTGGAAGCCACGCGCTGATATTGATGCGGGGGGATCTTCCGCAGGGTGCGGTTCGCGTCGCGAATCGCACCCTGCGTAATCGTAGGAGCGGCGCTCTTACAGAAAAAACATTCTCTCAGAGTTCTCTGAGATCTCTGTGGTAAAAGCGGATTTTTGAAAGCGCCGGATCAGGCGCTTTTTCTTTCCTCTACCTGATCGGTTTTCTTTGAGCGGGCCTTGCCGGGGTTGCTGGACAGTGCCCGCCAGAATGGAATGCGGCGGGTAACGGCTACCATTTCGTCCACGCTGTCGCCGATGCCGGACAGGCGATCCACGGTATCTCTCAGGCCTACCAGTTCGTCCACGTGTTCGGAGATCTTGAATACCACCATGTAGAATTCCAGCAGGGCACGCAGTACCGATGCCAGCACCAGGAAGGTCAGCGGTGCGGCGAAGAAAAAGTAGAACAGCCCGCGCCAGGTGGATGCCATGAAGGCTTCCACGCAGACATAGATCAGCGCACAGGCAATGGCCACCAGGGCGATGCCGTATACGCCGGGCAGCACCTGGATGATCATGTATTTGTCGAACTTGAAATTGAACAGCTCACGCCAGTACTGCACCACCCAGAAGAGGCCGCGACGCATACGGTCACCGAATTTTTCGGGCAGTTTTTCCGGTGTTGTTTGCTGATTATTCTCTACCATTTTGCGTACTGCTCCTCGACAAAACCGTATTGCCCGTCGATGGTGAGGGAGCGTCCGTCCTTGAGTCGGAGCTCGCCATCGAAGCGGCCAAACAGCTGGTTGAAATTGCTGGCAAACAGGCCCAGGTTCATCCGTTCGCGGTGATTGCCATTGGGGGTGAAGCGAAGCTTTACCTGCCCGCACTGGCTGTGCAGGGTCCAGGGTTGCATCAGATCATCCCGGTTGTATTCAAAGATCACGCCGCCGGTGGGGATCATCTGGTCATCCAGCCACAGGCAATTTTCTGAAAATGTGGTTTCGTTGACGCCGCAGGACAGGTTCAGCCCTACCCGTGTTTCACCCGCACGGGCGGACAGGCAGGCCCAGTTCCAGAAGGTTTCGCGGCGCATATAGCCCGCGGAAAAATCGTGGTGGCCGAAGGCATCCAGATCGGCCAGTTCCTGACAGCTACCGTTCTGTTCCAGCGTGCCGGTGACGGTGCGGCCAGCCACCTTGTTGGCGTATACCCAGCCATTCACACCGGTGCGGGTACACAGGGACATGGGCTGATAATCCGGGCCCTCGTCCATGCGTACATTCAGCGCCAGATCCTTCAGGTTCACCGTCAGGGTTTTGCTAAGGGCTCCATCCTGCTCCTGGTAGCCCAGTCGGATATCCACGCCACGGCGTTGAAAACGGCTTTCACCGCGGCGTGGCGACGTGGACATGGTCAGCTCGCGGCCCAGTGGCGAGCGCCAAGTATATTCCCGTAAGCGCCCAGTGCGGGGTTCAAAGATGTAAAAAAACGCCATTCCCAGGTAGGCGGTGTGTGCCAAGGCACAGCCGGCCAGTAGTTCCTGGCTGATAACGCCGAAATACTGGAACTGTTTGTAGTGAAAATGCCGGGCAAAACGCGGCGCTGGCTGACCCATGGGGGTGCGGTAATCCGCATTGCGACCGTTGATGGTTGCTACGGTCTCGGGGAACACGCCAAGGGCGACCTGGCCCTGGTTGTCTACCAGCGCTGTGGGTTGAGACTGAAAGTTCATGTGTTTGGCCAGCTGACAGGAACGATAAAGCCCGGAGTATCACGGTGGCGCTGGGTCACCATGAGGGGGCGTTGACGGGTTTCAACATAGTCAATCAGGGTGGGCGTCGCAATCAAAGTGGTACTTTTGTCCGACATAAACGGGCTGGGCCAGTAGGGCCGCTCAACAATTGACCATTCGCTGTCGTCCAGAACGTTGCTGGGCAGCCACCAGCCCCGTTCATGGCCCGGGTGCGGTTGCAGACCGGAGGTCGGGGTATGCTGCCGGTAGAACAGCCGCCCGCGGCTCAGCAGGGCAATGCTATCCGGTTGCCAGCCCTGCTTGGCAAGTTGTGCGCGCACTTCCGGCATGGTGGAGCGCGGCAGTTGCTGATCGAACAGATGGCGGGCCTTGCGGTCCAGGGTGTCGTGGCTGTTGGGGCCGAACCAGGCCTGTGCTGTGCCCAGGTAAAATTTCAGCGCCAGTTCCCAGTGCCAGAGCTTTCCTTCCAGATGATCGCGCACCAACAGATCCAGTTCACCCAGGGTTTGGCCCTGGTAGCGAAAAGGCAGATTGCTGGCAACCCGCTCCAGATTGTTGCTGGCATCTACCAGGGCCGAGACCCACTGTTCGAACATCAGTCCCAGTCGTCGTGCCGGAGTGTGAGCCTGCAGCAGCACTGCGGCTCGTTCCGGCAGGTCCGGGTCGAGTTGGTATTCGCGTTTAAGCAGCTCACCGGCATCCCGGCAGGGCGAAGGGCAGGGAAGAAGGGGCGGGGCCTCCACCAGCCAGCGCAGCAGGCCGGCCGGTGTGGGTGAGGCCGTTGTGGTCATACTGAAGTGGATAGAATCTCGCGTTTGTTTAATGCGGTTTTTACCTCGTCAGCCCAGTGCAGCCAGGCCTGCTGATCCAGGATGCCCCGGCGCAGGGTCAGATAGGTAAAGAGATCCTTGTCGCGGCCCTGCTCATCCAGTTTCTTGGCCAAGGCCTCGAAGGTATGCAGGCGCTCACGACGCAGATCCGCCTGGTCATCCAGCTCGCGCAGGATCGACGACGAATCCGACAGGGCGCCACCAGCAATTTTTACCATAAAGGCGTCGCGGATGCGCGGTGGGGCGGCAGGTTTACGAAGCCATCGAATCAACTCGTCGCGGCCTTCTTCCGTGATCCGGTACAGTTTCTTGTCCGGTTTGCCATCCTGGGGGATATGGCGAAATTTCACCATATTCTGGTCATTGAGTTTTCCCAGCTCCAGGTAAATCTGCTGATGGGTGGCGTTCCATACCAGCCCGATGCTGTTAGCAAATTCGCGAGCGAGGTCGTAACCGCTGGCTTCCTGATCTTGAAGCAGGACAAGTATGGCATGGCGCAAAGACACGGCTCACTCCTCGTTTTATTATGTGACGTAATACTATTTTGATAGTAGAGAGCCGTGTTATTGCTGCGCAATCCGTTGAATAAGTAGTTTTGTAAAAACTTGGTGAACTTACACCACAGTCCAACTGCAATGTAAGTAATTGTTATCAAAAGGGATGCAGTCTGTAGGCCGAGCAGGCCAGAAAGGAAAAGATTGTTTCTGTCAGTCTTGCACGAGCGGATGGAGGAGGATGGCCCGAAAGTCCGGTCAGGATTGACAGGATTTCGGGCCGGACTGGTCAGTTGGAACGGGGAGGCAGCGGCACCAGCTGGCTTGCCTGAAACTCCGCGGAGGCCTTGAGCTGTTCCGCGTTCAGTTTGGGAACCAGGTTGTTGATCAGGCTGCGTGATGCCTTGCGCGTGGTCTCCACGCCCATGCTGGCCAGCTTGCGCAGTACCGGGCCGAATTGCAGCAGGGCCATGGGGCGCTCGAAATACCAGTCGATGGCCTGATCGGTCAGTGCCAGCAGGTAGCGCACCAGCTCTTTGCGGGCCTTCTCCGGGTCTTCCTCACACAGGTCTGGCAGGCTTTTCCCCAGAGCGGCCATTTCCTCATCCACCGGGAAGGCCACGTACCAGAAATCCTCTGCGGGAGCCGGCTGACGGACTTGGTCCATGTAGTCGGCGGCATCGCGGTTCTGTTGCAGATCCAGCTTTTTGGCGCTGCGGCTGACCACCAGGTGGGTGGTCTTGTTGATGGTCTGGGTGGTCATCCGTACCACCTTCATCATGCCCGGGGATAACTGGGCCGCCTCGGCGGCCCGAGTAAGAAAGGCGGTGAGAGCCTCGTCGATGAAGATGCTCATGATCGCTTCGATTTCTTGCGGCTCAGGCCGGGTGGCGCCGCCCTGCATGCGACGGATAAAACCGTCGGTTTTCTGATGCAGGGTATCGCTGGAGCGGAAGGCAACGTGGGGTATTGTCATTATTCGGGTCCTGAAGCGGCTGATCAATGGATCATACCCAGCCTGGCTGCGGGCTCAAATGACCGAAACTGGTGTGGACCTGACTATTCCTGAAGGCAGGATTCAGGTATTTCTTTTTCGGTTCCAATGGAAGATGATTCGCGCCCGGCACGATTTCGGTGACCGGTTGCCAGGAGAAATCATGTTAGGCGTCGTCAATGCGGATGCGGAGCGGGTAAAGCAGTGGCTCCAGCAAGCGAATATTCGGCATTACATCTGTGAGCACTGCCATGGGTTGCACCTGTCCGAGTTGCAGGAGCGCGAAGGGGTAGTGGATGCCCGTGTGTTCGTGGAGGAGGATGGCATTCTGCTGACCACCGAGCTGGAATTGCGCCCGTCGGCCCTGTTTGCTGTACAGGCGGAGCTGACCCGGCTGAATATGGCGTATCCGTCCATCAAGCTGTTTCTGGATGTGAGTGACGACTCTCTGCCCCGGCTGGTGGCCTGCGATTTGCTGCTGAGCCGTCACGGTGTGTCCTTCGAGCAGTTTATCCACTTCGTCCAGGCCACTGTGGATGCCACGGTGCAATTGCTGGATGAAGGGCAGGAGTTTCACTGGCTGATCTGGCCGGACGAGATGGACAGCGGTGCCGGAGAGGCGCTGCATTAACGATTCGGTTCGGGAGGCACTGCGGTGCAAGACAATGCGGATTCACTGGGCGGTTTCGGTGGTGATCGCCTCGACGGCCTCATCGACGGGTTGGTCCAGCATGGTTATGCCATTGCCCCTGGTTATTTCCCCTTGGCGCTGGTGCGTGCCCTGCGCGAGGAAGCACAACACCGTGACCAGCAGGGAGAATTCCAGCTGGCCGGTATTGGTCGCCGCCAGGTGCACCAGAAAGACACACGTGTCCGCAGTGACAGGACCCTTTGGTTAAAGAGTGACACTCTGGCCCAGTGCCAGTTGCTGGAAGGGCTGGAAAGCCTGCGGGTGGCGGTGAATCGCTCCCTGTTCATGGGGCTTTTCGAGCTGGAATCCCACTTTGCCATTTACGGGCCCGGTGACTATTACCAGCGTCACCTGGATGCCTTCAACGGCAATAACGGTCGTTTGCTATCCGTGGTGTTGTACCTGAACGAAGGCTGGCAGAGCCAGTGGGGCGGTCGCCTGCGGCTGTGGCCGGACCCGGATGCCCAGGTGGTGGCCACTGAGGTGGAACCCCGCGCTGGTACTCTGGTGGCGTTCCTCAGCGAGAAAATTCCCCACGAAGTCTTGGCAGCCACCCGGGAACGCTACAGTATTGCCGGATGGTTTCGTTGCAACAACACCACCGCCGACTGGCTCGATCCGCCTCGCTGATTATTGTCCTGCTGCTGGGGCACAGCGGCGCGTGGGCGGCGGTCTGTGCCAACCCCGGTCGCGATGGCCAGGGCGGCAGCGATGCTGTCATCAACAGCTATTTCTCCGGCCCGGATACCCAGACCCTGTCTTCCGGCACCCGCACCTTTTCCCTGACTCGTCAGCGCGGCCCCGCGCCCCTGCACCCTGGCGACCTGGCCCTGTTGCTGCAAGTGCAGGGTGCTTCCATAAATACCGCCAACCGTACCGGCTATGGGCAGCTTCAGGGCCACGGCCTGGTCGCCGAGTGGGTGCGTATTGATCGTGTAGAAGGGGAGCAGGTGTGGGTTCAGGGTGGCGGGTCCGGTGGCGGGCTGTTACACAGCTATGTGAATGCACCGGCCAACCGTGAGCAGGGGCGCCGTCGCTGGCAACTGGTGCGGGTCCCTCAGTACGAACATTTCTCTCTGCAGCAGGATAGCCGGGCCTTGTCTTGGGACGGCTACACGGGCGGGGTACTGGCGATGGATGTGCGACGCAAGGTCGCCCTGAACGGGCACCGGCTGTCGGTGGCCGGCGCCGGTTTCCGCGGTGGCCCGGCATTGTCGTTGCAGGGGGCACTGGGGCGGCCGGCGGATTGGCGTTATCCGGTGCCGTCGGTTCAGGACCGGCAGGCGGGCTATGGCCATCACGCCAGCAAGGGGGAAGGTGTCGCAGGCACCCCGGTCCTGCTGCTGGAGGTGGGAAAGGGTTATCCCGATGGGGATATGGGCCGCGGTGCGCCCGCTAATGCAGGTGGTGGTGGTAATGGCCTTGATTTGTCCCACCAGCGGCTGGGCAACGGCGGTGGTGGCGGCAACGGCTCGGCCGGTGGTCATGGCATGCCGGTGGAAGGCGGCGGTCTGGGCGGTCATGCTGCCCCTCGCGCCCTGGTGCTGGGCGGTGGCGGTGGCGCCGCCGCCCGGCGCAAGGGTGACGGCGGCCAGGGCGGCGCTGGCGGCGGGCTGCTGCTGATCCGGGCCGCAGGCCTGCAGGGGCAGGGGGAGCTGGACCTGCGCGGTGCGGCGGGAAGTGCTGCCGGTGATGTGGGTAGTGGCGGTGGTAGCGGCGGCACCCTGTGGTTGGACCTGCCCGTTACCGATTCGCTGGCGATTACCCCTGAGCATGCCGGCGGCGCCGGAGCCAAAGGCGGTGGCCAGGGGGGCGATGGTCAGTTGCTGGCGCGAGGCGAGCGCCAGTGGCCAGGGTTTCAACCCCTGGCGGTGGCGGGTGCCGAGGCAGGGTTCCGTTGCCGACCCGCCGGTCACTGGATTACCGGCGTGCTGTTCGAGGATAACGGTGTGGGCGACGGCCAGGCGTTCAATCAGCGCCGCGATGGCGACGAAGCCCCATTGCCCGGCCTGACACTGACACTGCGGGATCCGGCCAGCGATTGGCAAAAAACCACCACTTCGGGTGCGTCCGGGGCCTTCCAGTTCCGCTTGTCGGAAGCGCAGAGTCGTAGCCAGACATTGCGGCTGTCACTGATGTTGCCGGAAGGCTGGTTGTTGCCGGCCCTGCCTGCGCTGAATGGTGAGCCGGGCCATCGCCATGGCAACCAGATTCGCTGGCAGCTAACAGCCAGCGCCGATCGCCATTCCGGACCATTACCGGTGGGCCTGATCGCGGAGCCGAGTTGGCAGGCCCCCGTCGACACGGCACTGTTACCAGGCAGTACTGCTGTGCTTGCCTTTGAATATCAGGCGCCGGTGACCGGTCAGGTGCAATTCCACAGTGATCACCCGGCGGTGCGTGGCCTGTTGATGGACCGGTCCTGTTCCGGTGACAGCGAGCAATGGCAGAGCGGGCAGAACGCCGGTTGGCCGGTGAGCGCTGGCGAGCGGTTGTGTGTGCGGGTACCGGTTCGTTTTGACGGCCAGGCAACCCGCATCCCGGTGACGGCTACCACCCTGCCGCACAATACGCCTGCGGATTTTATCATTGCCCCCCAGCAGACCTCGGTAAAAATTCTTCCCGGGTCTTGAAAGTTTTTCCGCCATCCCCATTTATTTCACTGTGACAACCCGGCCGGTTGGAGCGCTGCTGAACTTTTCGGTGGCAGCGGTTCCGTGTCACGCACAATTCAGTAAACCTTTTTTCAGTGGATGCCGCAGTGTGGGTCTGCTGAAGAGTATGGAGATATGTGTGATGAATACCGGATTTTCCCTTGCCCCACTGTTTCGCCATTCCGTGGGCTTTGACCGCTTTGATGAACTTCTGGATGCCGCCTTGCGTGCGGACCAGTCCAACGGTTACCCACCTTACGACATCATCCGCGAAAGCGATGGTCGTTACCGTATCGTGATGGCTGTGGCCGGTTTCGGTCGCGATGATCTGGAGATCACGGTGCAGGAAAACGAGCTGCGCATTCGGGGTAGTCTGCCGCCGCAGAATGATGGTGAGCGGACCTGGCTGCATCAGGGTATTGCCCGGCGAGCTTTCGAGCGCACCTTCAAGCTGGCTGACCATGTGGAAGTGGATGGCGCCGGTCTTAACGATGGCCTGCTTACGGTGACCCTGAACCGTGTGGTTCCCGAGGAAAAGAAACCCCGGGTAATCCCCGTGGACGGCGAACAATCACCAACAAATCGTAATTAAATCGCTGCACTTTGTGACGCGTTTTCTGTGACATAGTAAAGGGGTCGGTAAGGCCCCTTTTTGTTAATTTAGGGATGGTGCCTGGCGGCATCGGCCCGATATAACCAAAGGGTCTTAACCGGATACTGATCATGCTCACCGGATCAGTGCAGAGTCGTTGTTATCCAGGCCAGGAGGGCCGGAACTCTGCAGTACCCAACCCATTGTCAGCCACAGGGAGCGGCATGCAATGAAACGTCTGTATTACTTCGCCAAATCACTGACCTCTGTTCAGGGAATAACCTCGGATCTGCGCCAGGCGGGCATCGGTGAAAACCGCTTGCATGTGATGGGCAATGACAGCTCGGCCATGGCCCGGGCCCATGTGCATACCACTACCCCCTGGGAAGAAACCGACATCATGCACTCCGGCTTTGTCGGTGCCATGGGCGGCATGGCTGTGGGCCTGGTGGTCGGCTTTCTGCTGGCCGGTGCAGACCCCTGGGGCATGCAGCTGGATACCGGTGCCATCATCGGCGTGACCCTGTTCGGTACCTGTTTCGGCGCCTGGGTAGGAGGCCTGCGCGGGGTATCCTCCCGCAGTCATCACCTGACGCCCTATCTGGATCGGGTGGAGCAGGGGGATTACCTGATGATGGTGGATGCGGATGATGCTGTGCAGGCCAGCAAGGTGGAAAAGGTCATGCAGGGGCATCGTCACGAAGCCGAAGAAGCCGGCCGCGAGGAGCACTTCAGTCCGTTTGATTGAGGTAGCGCCCGACGCCGGACGAAAAACATAAAGTATCCCTGTGGGAAGCTATGCTTGCATCGCGAAAGTGTTTGCTGAATGGCCTTATTTGCGATGCAAGCATCGCTTCCCACAAAAGCAACAGTCGTCAGGCATCCATCCAATACGCTGCCACATCCAGCATGCGGTGGCTGAATCCCCACTCATTGTCGTACCAGGCCAGCAGTTTCAGCTGTTGGCCCAGTAATCGGCTGTGGTTGGTATCCACCACGCAGGAGTAGGGCAGGTGGTTGAAGTCGCTGGAGACCAGCGGCAGATGGTTCACCGCCAATACTCCCTGAAGATCGCCATGGGCCGCATTGCTAAGTGCCTCATGAACCTGTTCCAGGGATTCCACCTGCTCCAGGGTGACGGTCAAATCTACCAGCGACACATTCAGGGTCGGCACCCGCACCGCCAGACCATCCAGCCGCCCTTGCAGATGGGGCAGTACCAGTCCCACGGCTTTCGCGGCGCCGGTGCTGGTGGGGATCATGTTCACCGCTGCCGCCCGGGCACGCAGTAAATCCCCGTGGGCCTTGTCCACCAGGTTCTGGTCGTTGGTATAGCTGTGGATGGTAGTCATTAGGCCCTGGCGAACCGTAAAGGCCTGATCAAGCACTGCCACCATGGGCGCCAGACAGTTGGTGGTACAGGAGGCGTTGGAGACAATCCGTTGTTCGCGGCTCAGTACCGAATGGTTGACGCCATAGACCACGGTGGCGTCGGCGTCGTCCACAGGATAACTGGCGAGTACCCGCGGGGCGCCAGCGTCAAGGTGGGCGCTGAGGGTGTCGTGGCTCTTGTACTTGCCAGCGCATTCAATCACCAGATCCGGTGTCAGCGATTTCCAGGGCAGGTCTTCCAGACGGCTTTCGGCGAAACAGGGGATTCGGTGACCGTTGATTTCCAGGTGGTTGCCGTCGTAATGCACGGAGTGGGGCCAGCGGCCGTGGGTGCTGTCGAAGGCCAGCAGGTGGGCAAGCACGTCAAAATCGGCCAGATCGTTGATGGCAACCAGTTCGAAACGGTCGCCGGCAGGATGTTCACTGATCGCCCGGACAATACAGCGACCGATGCGGCCAAAGCCGTTGATGGCAATGCGAATCTTCTTGCTGCTTGTCATGGCACACTCTCCGTCCACCATAGACTTTCAGTGTAGACCCGGGCTGTCATCACGGCCAGCCTGATCAAGCTTTAGGCAGATGGACAGGGCGTATCTTGCAATGGCCGGTCGCTTTAGCCACAATGCGCCCTCGCTCTGCGGCTCCGGTTGCAGGCGCGTAATGGTCGACCCGTCGGTCCCCCCGCAACGACAGACTGTGAACTCCGCCAGGCCCGGAAGGGAGCAACGGTAGCAGTGGACTCGTGTGCCGGGGTGTGGCTGGCGGGAAGACCTCCAGTCTTTTCCCTGCCGATACCCGGCATGCTTTTACCGAACACGCCTTCTGCACTGTCTTCCCCGCAGGAACTTCGTTAGCATTAAGCCCTTCATGAGACACCACTTTTCCGCTGAATACCGGTGTCGATGCCTGTTGGTTGGAGTGCTATGAGTTATCAGGTCCTTGCCCGGAAATACCGCCCCCGCACCTTCGATGAGCTGGTGGGGCAGGAGCACGTCTCGCGGGCCCTGATGCATGCGCTGGATCAGGATCGCCTGCACCATGCCTATCTGTTCACCGGCACCCGCGGGGTGGGCAAGACCACCATCGCCCGCATCCTGTCCCGCTGTCTGAACTGCGAGCAGGGCGTCAGTGCCCGTCCCTGTGGGGTCTGCCCCACCTGTGTGGAAATCGGCGAAGGCCGCTTCGTGGACCTGATTGAGGTGGATGCGGCCAGCCGTACCAAGGTGGAAGATACCCGCGAGCTGCTCGACAACGTGCAGTACGCGCCCACACGGGGCCGCTACAAGGTCTACCTCATCGATGAGGTGCACATGCTGTCGGCGCATTCCTTCAATGCGTTGCTCAAGACCCTGGAAGAACCACCGCCCCACGTGAAGTTCCTGCTCGCCACCACCGATCCGCAGAAACTGCCGGTGACGGTACTGTCGCGCTGTCTGCAGTTCAGCCTCAAGGCGCTGCCAGCGGAGCAGATCGCCGGCCATCTGCAGGCCCTGCTCGACAAGGAAATGATCCGCTATGAGGCGCCCGCCCTGCTGGCCCTGGGCAAGGCGGCCCAGGGGTCCATGCGTGATGCGCTCAGTCTGACCGATCAGGCCATTGCCTTCGGCAGCGAACAGCTAAGCAGCGAGGCAGTGAATGCCATGCTGGGCACCGTGGACCGTAATCACGTGCTGACCCTGCTGGTGGCCCTGGCGGAGCAGGAGCCGGGCGGCGTGCTGCAGGCGCTGGCTACCGTCAGCGAGCATTGCCCCGGGGAACTGGCACTACTGGACGAGTTGATCAGCCAGCTGCACCAGCTGGCAGTCTGTCAGGCAGTGCCGGGCAGCCATGACGAAACCATAACCCAGCTGGCAGCGGCGCTGAGCGCCGAGCAGGTACAGCTTTATTACGATGTGGCCGTGCGTGGCCGCCGGGATCTTCAGGATGCCCCTGACAGCCGCGCAGCGCTGGAAATGCTGTTGCTGCGCATGGTGCTGTTTACCCCAAAAGGGGTGTTGCCGAGCCGGGGGGAACACGCCGGCGCAAAAAAGCCTGAAGCGGCAGTGCCGTCGGCGGATGCCGGCGGCAAACCGGATTTGCGTGCCCTGCTGGATCGGCCCACCGCTGCTCCGGCACCGCCAACGCCACCAGCCCCCCAGCCCGCTGCCAGCCCTGTAGCGGAATCGGTGCCTCAAGGTGGTTCGACATCCGCGGCCTTGACTCAGATGGAGAGCCCGGCACCTCGGGAGCCTTCTCAGCAGACCGCACCTGAGGCTGTTCAACTTGAGCCAGAGCCGCCCCAGCCTGAACCGGAGTCCATGCCGACCCCTGTGGCTGAACCACAGAAGCAGGAAGCGGCACAAGAACCGCCTCTGGCGCCGCTGTCGGAACCGACCAGCGAATCGGAGGTGGCTACCTGGTGGGCGGCTCTGTTGCTGCGTCTGGACCTGGACGGCACGGTGCGCAATATCGCCCGCAATGCGGTGTTGGTCAGCCGCGAAGAAACCGTCTGGACCTTGCGTATCAGCACCGGGCATGAGGTGCTGGTCAACCGGGAGCGGCTGGACGAGTTGAGTGGCGCGCTGGAAAATTATTTCCAGCGGCGCATCCAGATCCAGGTGGAGTACGAACGCAAGGCCGGCGATACCCCGGAAGCCATGGCCGAAGCCCGGCGTCAGGAGCTGCTGGTCGATGCCACCCGAACCCTGCAAGAGGATCCGGTGGTACAACAGCTGGTCAGCACTTTTGATGGTCGTCTTGACGAAGGCAGCGTAACGCCAAAAGAAACAGTGGAATAACTCCCGGCCAGCCCGGGTGGAGACAACGATGGATTTCGATATCAATTCTCTCATGCAGCAGGCTCAGGCCATGCAGGAGAAGATGAAAAAGATGCAGGACGAGGCCGCCAATGCGGAGGTCACTGGTGAGGCCGGGGCCGGTCTGGTCAAGGTGACCATGAATGGTCGTCACGATGTGAAGGGCGTGGATATTGATGCCTCGCTGATGAGTGAAGACAAGGAACTGCTGGAAGACCTGCTGGCCGCTGCTGTTAACGATGCCGTGCGTCGGGTGGAAAAGCAGCAGCAGGACAACATGCAGAATATGGCCGGCGGTTTTCCCTTTCCGCCGGGCTTCAAGCCGTAAGGGGCATTGTCTGTGAAGCATGCGCCGCTGGTTGACCAGTTGATTCACGCCTTTACCTGCCTGCCCGGTGTCGGGCCTCGCTCCGCCCAACGCATGGCCTATGCCCTGCTGGACCGTGGCCGGGAAGAGGGCCGTCGGCTAGGCGATGCCCTGCATGCGGCCATGGATGGCGTGCAACACTGTCAGCGCTGCCGCAATTACGCGGAAGAGGCGCTCTGCCCGGTGTGCAGCGATGCCCGCCGGGATTCCACCCTGGTCTGTATTGTCGCCACGCCGGCGGATGTGCTGGCCTTCGAACAGTCCGGTGAATACCGCGGTCAGTACTTCGTACTGATGGGCGAATTGTCGCCCCTGGATGGCATTGGTCCCCGTGAACTGGGGCTGGATGTGCTTGAGCAACGCTTGAAGCAAGGCGAGATCAACGAATTGATTCTGGCGACCGGTACCACCGTGGAAGGGGAGGCCACCGCTCACTATGTGCTGGATTTGGCCCAGGAAGCCGGTGTCACTGTCAGCCGCATCGCCCAGGGGGTGCCCATGGGCGGGGATCTGGAGTTCGTCGACGGCGCCACCCTGGCCCAGGCCCTGCGTGGTCGGCGCCCGTTCCAATAAGCCCAGGCGCCAGACCCCTGTGGGAAGCGATGCTCGCATCGCGAATATGCCCACCCAGCTAGCCCCCCTTCGCGATGCAAGCATCGCTTCCCACAGAAGAGGTCAGACACCGCTCTGGCCTCTGGCATGCTCCCTCTGCTATGTTAGCAACCAAGCAAGCGCTAGGTCAGTTAATGAAAAGGAGGCTCTGTGAGCGCGTTGGATTATTTCAATGAAACCCACCAGATGGTGCGCGAGACCGTTCGCAAATTCGTGGAAAGGGAAATCCTGCCCCATGTGGATGACTGGGAAGAAGCCGGTGAATTCCCCCGCGAGCTGTACAACAAGGCCGCTGATGCCGGCATTTTGAGTATCAATGCCCCGGAAGAGTTCGGCGGCACCGGCGAAGATGTGTTCATGAAGATTGCCGCCTGCGAGGAGCTGGTGCGGTGTTCGTCCGGTGGTCTGTGCGCCAGCCTGGGGTCTCTGGATATTGGTCTGCCGCCGATCTGGAAGTGGGGCAGCGATGCCATGAAGCAGAAGGTGGTGCCGGAGGTGATCGGTGGGCAGAAAATCTCCGCCCTGGCGATTACCGAGCCCAATGGCGGTTCCGATGTGGCCAACCTGCGCACTCGCGCGGTACGCGATGGCGATCACTATGTGGTAAACGGCGCCAAGACCTTTATCACCAGTGGCGTGCGCGCGGATTATTACACCGTGGCGGTGCGCACCGGCGACAAGGGCTATGGCGGTATCAGCCTGTTGCTGGTTGAGAAGGGCACCCCGGGTTTCTCCGTGGGCCGCAAGCTGAAGAAGATGGGCTGGTGGGCGTCCGACACCGCCGAGCTGTTCTTTGAGGATTGCCGGGTGCCGGTGGAAAACCTGATTGGCCCGGAAAACGGCGGCTTCTACTGCATCATGAGCAACTTCCAGATGGAGCGCCTGATCCTGGCTGTCACCGCCAACAGTACTGCCCAGCTGGCACTGGACGAGGCCATGCGCTACGTGAAAGAGCGGGAAGCCTTTGGTCGTCCCCTGGCCGGGTTCCAGGTCACACGTCACAAGCTGGCGGAAATGGCCACTGACGTGAAAGCCAGCACCGAGTTTACTTACCGGGTGGCTGCCAAGATTGCCGCTGGTGAAAACTGTGTACTGGATGTATCCATGGCAAAGAACGTGGCCACCCGTTGTGCCGATCGGGTTACCTACGATGCGGTCCAGTTGTTTGGCGGCAGCGGCTACATGCGGGGCACCGTGGTCGAACGCCTGTACCGCGATAACCGCATCCTCTCCATCGGCGGTGGCACCCACGAGATCATGAATGAGGTAATTGCCAAGCAGTTGGGGCTTTGAGGGGCGAGCTACAAGCAGCAAGCTACAACACGGGATAGTGTTGGTGGTGTTTGAAACGCAAGAGGCCGCGTCCAAACCTATGGACGCGGCCTCTTTGCTTTCATGCGGCTGCCAGCTTCAATCGTGTTGTAGCTTGAGCTTGTAGCTGTCAGGTGCACTCCGCCCGAGTTGGATCGATCTTGCAGCGTACCTTGCGCAGCAAACCTAGCATGTCCGGATCGTAATAACCTTGGTCGCGCAGTTGGTCGCGGGCCTCTTGCATCATTACTTCGTATTCGTTCTGGTCGGCTTCCGGAATCTGCACCCACCATTTCTTGTCGACTTTCTGAGCTTCCTTGTCCAGCTGCTCGGTGATGCGGTTCAGGTTGTTATAGAAATACTCGCGGGATTTCTGAGCCATGTCGGCGGGGAAACGGTCTTTCTTGGCCACCAGCTGAATGGTGAGCTGGGCCAGCGGGTAGTCGATGATGCCGCCATCCGGGCTCAACCCCTTGTAGAGTTCCAGCGCATCATAGGCCACCAGTGGAGCGACGATTACATCGACCACGCCGTTGTTGAACTTGGTGGAGAAGTTGGTGATGTCAGACCCTACAGGGGTGGCGCCAACCTGGGAAACCAGGATGGCCTGGGTTTCATCGTATTCCAGCACCGCTACACGCTTGCCCGCCGCCTTGGCCAGGGAGTTGATTTCCCGGTCGTTCACGAAGACATAGGCGGCACCGGCCGGAGCCACACCCATGATTTGATAGGAACCCTGTGAAAGCTGGTCGGCAGTTTGCGGGTGCGCCAGTACTTTCAGGACCACGTTCATGTGTTCCATGGAGGGAATGGCGCCGATGGAGTCGATGGTGCCGGCGTACTTGTTGAAGTTACGACCGCGGATACCCGTGATCAGAGCAGCATCACAGACACCGGCCTTGAGATCTTCAGCGGCAATGGCTTCGTTGGTATGGGGAATCAGCTCTACTTCCAGCCCCCAACCTAGTGCGGCGGTCTGCCAGTCTTTCATGGCACTCATTACCGGTCCTACGTTGCCGACGATATCAAAGACGCAAATTTTGCGTTTGATGGATTCGGCCTGGACGGCCAGGGAAGCGGT
This sequence comes from Alcanivorax sp., assembly GCF_014762765.1. Lineage (GTDB taxonomy): Bacteria > Pseudomonadota > Gammaproteobacteria > Pseudomonadales > Alcanivoracaceae > Alcanivorax. The sequence continues at coordinate 4,679 of NZ_JABURH010000130.1, read as the reverse complement.
GAGGGCAAAGGCCGTAGTGACGGCGATAATCAACTTCTTCATGGATCTATCCTGCTTGTTATTGCTGGTATGGGGGTGTGCAGCATGGTGCCCTTGATACTAGTGGGAATGACGGGGAAATGGAAAAACCCAAGCGCCTGGCCCAGGAGCGATTAGGTCAATTTCCATCAGTTGCGGTCAGGACGGCTGGTACGACGGACTTCCCCGGGTGTGCGGCCGGTCCAGCTCCGATAGGCTTTGCTGAAACTGGCCTGGTCGCTGTAGCCAAGTTGGTCGGCAATCTTTTCCAGGGCCATGTCTGTTTCCAGCAGGTAGCGGCTGGCAAACGTCTCACGGATGTCGTTGCGAATGCTGCTGAAGGCAAAACCCGCCAGTCCCAGGTGTCGCCTTACCGAGCGTGGGCTCATCCCCAGTTTCTGAGCGACTCGTTCCAGAGTGCTGTCACGGCCTGGTGTGTTCATGATTTCGGTCCGCACTTTCATGACCACATTGAGGCTGTTATCACCCTGAATCTGCTCCCGTGATCGGGCAGCGGCCAGGTAGGTGGCTACGCTGGTATCGTCATCTCTTGCCTGGCGACCTGACAGGGGCATAAGCACCCGGTTGTGAGGTCTGTTGAATTTTACCTCTACCCCCTCTGCCAGATGCTGCCAGGCCATGCTGTTTCCGGGGCAGGCAAAATCAAATTCGAACGTGAACTTGCGGCATACCAGTGATGCCAGGGTATGGATGCTGCCCATATAGATATTCGCCACCATGGGTTTGAGTTTTTTCAGGTCCCAGTTGTCGTGCAGGCGGATAGAGATCAATTCACCGTTACAGTGCAGTTCCATATCCATCAATGGCAACGATACCCGCAGATACTGAACCACCATATTTACCAGCTTGCGGTAATCCCTCTGGCGGAGCAGGGCAAACCCGAACAGGCCATGGCCATGTAGATCCAGCTCCTGCCCAAACCGGAAAGGGGCGGTGTGATCGTTGAGAAGACGATTGCCATTGGCAAGAAGATGTTGGATCTGCCGGATGGACAGAAAGGCATCAGGGTTGTTGAGCATGTCGTCATCGATTCCCGATCTTTCGAGCACGATGGTTCCACTTATTCCGTGTTTTTGTACAAACCGCAAAAAACGGCGGGCATAACGGACTGAGATAAGAGGAACGTCGAGGGCCATTCCATCGTTTTTCATTTTTATTATGCCTGATGAAGTTGTCGTTAGGCTTGTGATGGGGCTCTCATTAGGCGTTGTATTTCGTCGGTATTAAACACCGCTTGCCCTTTTTAACAAAAAAATGGCCGCTTTAACTATTAAGTCGGTCACCTTCCGTGGACATGATGAGCCCCGCTTTTTTGTGCATAAAAATAATCATGGAGCAGAAAAATGCAAAGGGAAAAAACAGAAACCCTCAAAGCTCGTTACCTACCCCTTTCCAAAGTATCAGTTCCTGTCATGCGAAGAATGTATGAGATTTATTCCGCGTACTACGAAAATATAAGTCTGGATATTTTTTGTCGCGACATGGTGGAAAAAAGTGGCGTGATTCTGGTCGAGGAAAGGCCGACCAAGCGCGTGGTTGGTTTTTCTACCTTGAAAACTCTGGAAATGAACGTGGATGGTCGACGGGTAAAAGGTGTTTTTAGCGGCGACACCATCATGGAAGAAAAGTATTGGGGTAGCAGAGCCTTACAGGTGACTTTTTTCTTGCGCATGATCCGTGAGAAGTTGCGTCATCCTTTCCGTCCCCTGTTCTGGTTGTTGATATCAAAAGGCTATAAAACCTATTTATTGATGGCGAATAACTTCCATACCTACTACCCGCACCCGGAAGGAAAGAATGCAGAGCTTGCCCCTCTGGTGGATTCCTATTGCGAACGTTTATTTTCCGATTACTACTGTGGGGAAAATAAATTGCTGGATTTTGGTGAGGGTTATACCCACCTGAAATCCAATGTGGCAAGCATTACTCCTGAAATGCGCCAGAAAAACGAAAAAATTCATTTTTTCGAAACATGCAATCCGACATGGAACCGGGGTACAGAATTGCCCTGTATCGGTGAAATCAATTTTTCCCTACTGCTGAGTTATCCATTCTCCCTGTGGCGAAAACAACGCAGAAAAACAAAAACACAAATTGCAGCCGTGGCTTGCGAATAAAAACCGGGGGGACCATGTTCGGACATCGTTTGCTCAAAATGGCCGCCTGGCCGAGTGAGCGGCGCTTTGCCGCCGGGCGGGCACGATTGGAGAATGTGCAAAGGCAAAAGCTGGCGTTACTTTTGCGAAAGGTGGCTGCCTGCGAGGTTGGCCAGCGTCGGGGTATCGCATCAGACTGGCGATGGGAAACCTTTGCTGAGCAGTTGCCGGTGAGTGATTACGAAGAGTGGCGCGATTCGGTCAATCGTGCTCGTGAGACGGGCGGTAATGCCCTGATCCAGTCACCGGTGGTTCGTTACCAGCCCACCAGTGGGTCGACCTCTGCGATCAAATGGGTTCCCTATACCCGCCAGTTTCTGTCGGAACTGGATAGCGCCATCAGCCCCTGGATCGTCGACCTGTATCGCCAGTTCCCGCGGCTCAGGCAGGGCCGTCATTACTGGTCCATGTCCTGGGTGCCCACCTCGCTGCGCGACAATATGCGCGAGGATATCAACGATGATATTCAGCTCATGTCCATGGGCAAGCGCCTGCTGGCCGGTGCGACCCAGGCGGTGCCTCAGGATGTGTCTCTGGCGCGCACCTCCGAAGATTCCCTGTTTGCCACTTTGGCCTACCTGATCTGTGATTCCTCCCTGTCCATGTTGTCCATCTGGAGTCCTACCTTCGGGCTGGGGTTGCTCAAGTCCATGGCCATGTGGCGTGAGGAATTGGCCGAGGTGCTGGCGAGTGGTTCCTGGGGCAAGCGAATGCAGGGAAGCCATACCCAGTGTTGTCCTCGCTCTCCTCGTGCAGCGGAATTGCTGCGTCAGTGGGAGGGGCGCCTGAGTGCGGATTTCTTCATGACGCTGTGGCCGTCACTGGCACTGGTTAGCGCCTGGGATACCGCTGCATCCGGTGCCTGGGCCAGGCAGCTACATGCCCTTTTGCCGCAGGCGGCCTTTCAGGGCAAGGGCCTGTGGGCTACTGAAGGGGTGGTCACGATTCCCTATCAGGGCCAGCATACGCTGGCCTACCGTAGTCATGTCTATGAATTCCAGGATCCGTCCGATGGCACCATTTATGCCCCCTGGGAACTGGAGCCAGGTCAGGAGGTGATGCCGCTACTGAGTACCGGCAGTGGTTTGCTCCGTTACCGGCTCAAGGATCTGGTACGGGTGGATGGGCTGCCAGGCGGCATACCGGCACTGACTTTTCTGGGCCGTGCCGGCACCACGGATCTGGTTGGTGAGAAGCTTACTGCGGCAGCGCTGGATGCGTCCCTGTCGCAGGTGACGTTGCCACCGAAAACCCTGCCGGTATGCACCGTGGCCGTAGACGATACCGGCGGCGGGACTCCCGGTTATGTGCTGTTGCTGGAAGGAGAGAGCGCGGAAAGCGAAAAAGTGGCAAGAGCCCTCGACGCAAGCCTGCAGCAGCACTTCCATTACCAGTTGGCCCGCAATCTGGAACAACTGGCACCGCTGCGCTGTGTGATTCACCCGGATATGCGCGAGCGTTACCTGCAGCAATGCCGTGAGCGCGGCATGATCGAAGGCAACATCAAGATGGAGTCCTTGCAGTACTGGCCCGGAGAGTTGCCGGTATGGCTTCGCCACTCGCAGGCATCGGCTCGGGCAGTCGGGGAGGCAGTGCTGTGAGTTACCGCATTCGCCAGGCCCGGGAGGAAGATAACGGCGCTATCCTGTCGCTGTTGCAGGGCACGCCTCAGCCCGGAGCCGTCACCCTGAATTTCGAACGGAACCCTGACTACTTTCGTGGCGCCCGGGTGACCTGCGAAGAACCGGATGTCTGGGTGGCCGAGCCCCGCGAGGGCAGGGGCCCGATTGGCGCGGTCTACAATGTAGGCTGGCGTAATGTGTGGGTAAACGGGCAGGCCAGGCCGGTGCGTTACGCCCACGATCTGCGTATCTCGCCACAATGTCGCAACGGCATGATTCTGCATCGGCTGTTTCGCCAATTACGCAAGCAGCTGGCGGACGGTGAGTGGATGCAGACCACGGTATTGCGCGACAACATGGCGTCCCTGTCCACGGTGGCCAGTGGTCGTGCCGGGCTGCCTACCTATTACCCGTCGGGCACCATTGAAACCAGCATGCTCTATACCCGGGCTCGCCGCCGTAAGCTGCCCGGCGATGTGGTCATTCGCCAGACGGGTGAGGCGGACCTGGATGCGATTTCCCAGCTGCTGCGCTATCAAGGCGCCCAGAAACAGTTTTTCCCCTACTGGGATGTGTCCCGTGTGCGGGGTGATGCCTATTGCTACGGGCTCAGCCCGCGCAACTTTATCGGTCTGTGGATCGGAGGAATCCTGAAGGGGTTGATGGGTTTCTGGGATCAGCAGGGCATCAAGCAGACACGAGTGTTGGGCTATGCCCGTGGCATGGGTGTCATGCGCCATCTTTACAACACCCACAGCCTGTTGCGTGGCGGCATGAAATTGCCGGCACCGGGCGGCGTGCTGTCTTACCTGACCCTGCACAGCCTGGTGGTGGAGGACAATCGCCCGGAGCTGCTGCGGCT
>NZ_JABURH010000128.1 GCF_014762765.1 Alcanivorax sp. | reverse complement strand
GTCCATTTCACCGAAAACCTGGACACCGCTGCTGAGGCCGTTGCTCTCGTCCGAGCAGGAAGGAGCCGTGAGAGTCCGAGGTGCTGGGGTATCCGCTGCGCCTTCAGAGTTGCTTGGGTATCGCCGTGCTTTCACAATCGGCGGCAACCCCTTTGTGGTCATTGTTGCCGAGGATATGGAGGCACTTCAGCAAAGTCAGGCCGAACTCCACACCTGGACTGCCATCGTCTCGGTTTTACTGGTCATTCTGATGGTCGGAAGCATATGGGTGGGCATCACTCTGGCCCTGCGGCCAGTAGTGGGCCTTCGGGCGAGCCTGAAAAAGCTTCAGTCAGGCGATATCTCCCGTATTAACGCAGACGGCCCGGAGGAGTTCCGGCCCCTCGTTCAGCAACTCAATCAGCTGCTGGATTCACTGGATGACCGGTTGGAACGCTCCCGTGACGCCCTTGCCAACCTTTCCCACAGTGTGAAAACGCCCATAGCGGCTGTCAGACAGATCCTGGAAGACACGAGCCGCCCGCTCGATAAGAACCTGAGACGGGAAATGGCGTCGCGCCTCGACGACATAGATGCTCAGCTTGAGTCAGAAATGCGGCGAAGCCGGTTTGCAGGCCCACAGGTCGGCCAAAGTGCCTGCCCGGTCAAACAGGCCCGGGACCTGCTGTGGATGGTCGGCCGCCTCTACCCCGATAAATCTTTTGAACTATCAACATATCTGCCTGAACACCATCGCTGGCCTGTTGAGGAGCATGATCTGAACGAAATCCTTGGCAACTTGCTGGATAACGCAGGCAAATGGTCATCCCGCTGGGTGGAGCTCACGCTGAGTGAAGATCAAGAGCAGTTAAAAATTATCATCAGCGACGACGGAGCGGGCGTATCAGAAACAGCCCACTCACAATTGGGCAAGCGAGGATTGAGGCTGGACGAGCAAACACCCGGTCATGGATTGGGGCTGGCTATTGTCCACGCAATAGTTGAGCGTTATCAGGGACAGGTTCATTACACGTCCAGTAAGGTAGGAGGCCTTACTGCAGTTGTTGTAATCCCTGGTTCTGATCGATTCGGCGACCGGTCAGACAACTGACACCTTCACCCTCCATTCTCTATGCTTCAAGTCAAATTCATCAATAGTTGGGATGATGATTTGGAGTCTCGTCCAGCCTGTTCAATCTCGACCGCTCTATAATGAGCTTTCCCTGAAGGATACTGAATCTACACCCACTAACACTACTTGCTCTACTTGCAACCCAAAACAGCAAACCGATGCTTTTGATCATGAATTTTATACCCCCCCCCCCCTTTCACTGCATGCCAGAGCCCGCCTTGTGCGGGCTTTTTCATGCCGTTTTGGAGTTTCTATGGATATTCGAGCGAGCTGGGCCTGTACCACGTACAGGGCTACGTTAATCCTGAGGAGATTATCAGTACGGCGGCCACCATTTTGTATGGCTGAAAGGTGTCTAGCAAACCGGTGGCGATTCACACACCTGAACTGACTTCCCACTTAGTAATTTCATTTCTGTTACCTAGTCTACGTCTCGATTCCAGATTTTTTCACCTACATATCACCCCCATGAAGCCAGGAAGGAATGACCCTCCTGGTCCCATTTCATGGAGGTTTAATGATCATTCAATGTCCCAGCTGCCAATCTATCCGGATAGCGGCGCTCCACACCGGGCGCAGGGTATGCGGCTCTGTCGGCACAGCCGCGGGTGCCGCGAGTGGAGTTGCGGCGGCCACAAGTGGCGCTCGTGTGGGTATGACGCTGGGCTATGTCGCGGGCCCTGGAGGATCGCTGCTCGGCGGCATAGCCGGTGCCGTGATCGGCGGCCTGATCGGAGGTGTTGCCGGCGGAGAGGCCGGTGCCGCTCTCGGTGACAAGCTCGACCAGACCTTCCTCGACAACCTGCAATGCCTGGATTGCGGCCACGCCTTTCGACTCGACACCGATTAACCCGTATTTCGCACCTCCCCCCCTTTCACTGCATACCAGAGCCCGCCTTGTGCGGGCTTTTTTATGCCGTTTTGGAGTTTTTATGGATATTCCCACTTTCGTGAAGAACGAGCAGGGCCTGTACCACGTGCAGGGCTGTGTTAAACCCGAGGAGATTGTCAGTACGGCGGCCACCATCCTACTGGATGAACTCACCGGTCGAGATACGCTCACTGCGCCCACCGATGTTGCCCAGTTCCTGCAGATGGCTCTGGCCCAGGAAAAAAACGAGGTCTTCGCGGCCATCTTCCTCAACAACAAACACAAGGTGCTCAGTTTCGAGCCCTTGTTCAACGGCACCATTGATGGCGCGGCGGTGTATCCCCGTGTAGTGGTACAGCAGGCGCTGGCCTGCAATGCCGCTGCCGTAATCTTTGCCCACAACCACCCCTCCGGGTGCTGTGAGCCCTCCCAGGCTGATCGCACCATCACCACCCGACTCAAGGACGCTCTGGCCCTGATCGATGTACGGGTACTGGATCACTTCGTCGTGTCCCGCTCCGAGTGGGTCAGCCTGGCCCAGCGTGGCTGGCTCTAAGCCTTCACTCTTCTGCTTTTGCTCTACCCCTGACTCACCCCCTCTTCTCATTCGCCAATCCGCCCGTTTCGGGCTCACCGTTTTTCTTGGAGATTTACCATGGCACATCTTGTCGAAAGCATGGCCTATGCAGGCCGCACCCCCTGGCACGGGCTGGGCAACCAGCTCGCCGCCCAACAGCCCCTCAATGTCTGGATGCAGGAAGCCGGCATGGACTGGGAGATCCGTGAGACTCCTGTTCGCTTCATTAGCAGCGAGGCTGGATCCCTGGGACAGATCTCATCCTTCCCGGATCAGAAGGTGCTGTTCCGATCAGATAATCAGGCGCCTCTGTCCGTAGTGAGCAACCGCTTCAAGGTGGTTCAGCCCCGGCAGATCCTGGAGTTTTACCGGGACCTCACCGAGCGCTCCGGCTTTGAACTGGAAACCGCTGGCGTCCTTAAAGGTGGCCGCAAGCTCTGGGCGCTGGCCCGCACCGGGCAAACAGGTTCTTTGGCTGGCAATGACCAGACCAACGGCTATGTGCTGCTGGCCACCGCCTGTGACGGTACCTTGGCGACCACTGCCCAGTTCACCAGCATCCGGGTGGTGTGCAACAACACCCTGGCGGTAGCCCTCAATGGCGCCGGCCAGGCGGTGAAAGTCCGGCACAACACCACCTTCGATGCTCAGGCGGTCAAGAAACAGCTGGGTATCTCCGTCTCTGCCTGGGATGACTTCATGTATCGCTTGAAAGCGCTGAGCGAACGACGGATCACCCGCAAGACCGCCGAGAAGGTCATGCGTTCGGTCTTCACCGATGTGAACTACTCCTCTGGGGACATGCTGGTGAAGCCCAACGAACAGGCCATGAAGAAGGCCATGGCGTTGTATGACGGGGCCGGTCGCGGCGCGGAGTTGCCGTCAGCCAAGAACACGGCCTACGGCCTGCTCAATGCCGTCACCGAGTTCGTGGACCACGAACGTCGCGCCCGCAGCACCGACAACCGGCTGGATTCCGCCTGGTTCGGCAAGGGTGCCCAGATCAAGCAGCGGGCCCTGAGCCAGACTCTGGAACTGGTGGCCTGACTGATCCCCGACTCACTCTTTTCCCTCGACTAAAGCCCGACCCGCTCTGTGCCGGTCGGGCTTTTTATTGTTTGGAGCCTGACCATGACAGAACCTAATCACGATAACCGTGTGGGCCCGGAAGCCAGATGCTCTGCGCCTCCCCTCTCCCCGCATCTGGCCGCCATTTGGGGCGCCTTTCTCCATGAAGGGGTGATGCTGAACAAGGAGCGCGGTACCCGGCTTCTGGAGATCTGGGGTAATGGCTGTATCGAACTGATCAGCACCCTGTGTGACTTCATCCCCGATATCTGGAAACAGGTGCAACCCTACTGGTATGGCCCGCAAGGGTTTCCTGGGGTGTTCGAGTACGAGGTGGTGTCCATTCTGGGCGAACAGCTGGGCACCTATCTACTGGATAATGATGGCAATTTGCCATCTCGTACCGACATCCAACAGATGATCGCCGAGCTGGTGGTCACTTTCTTCAGCCAAGGCGGCAGTCATGAGATCCCTTCGGATCAGACGCCCCAGACCTATCGGCTGATCAATCTCCATGATCGCTTTACCGAGCGGCTGACCCAACTGGAAGGAGGTCACTCATGAGCACTCCCCGCGCCATCAAACCCTCATCCCGTCCGGCCCTGCGTCTGGTGTCCACCAAGGGCATGAACCGGGAGCAGTGGCTCACGGTCCGCAAACAAGGTATCGGGGCCAGCGATGCCGCTGCGGCGGTGGGGCTCAACCCGTATCAGTCGCATCTGGAGCTGTGGATGATCAAGACCGGTCGGGATGGGCTGTTACCGGCCCCCGATCCGGACGACATCCATACCCCGCTGTACTGGGGCAATCTTCTTGAACCCAAGGTGGCCGAGGCCTATGCCAAGGCGACGAGCAACAAGGTACGGCGGGTGAATGCGGTACTCCAGCACCCGGATGCCGACAAGTCCTGGATGCTGGCCAATCTTGATTATGCCGTTGTGGGCAATCCAGAGGTGCAGATCCTGGAGTGCAAAACCACTGGCCTTAATGGTGCCCGGCTCTGGGCCGATGGGGTGCCGGAGTACATCCAGTGCCAGGTACAGCATCAACTGGCCGTCACCGGTAAGCAGGCGGCGGACGTGGCGGTGCTGATCTGTGGGCAGGAGTTGCAAGTGCATCGCATCGAGCGGGATGAGACGGTCATTAACCAACTGATCGAACTGGAACGGGCTTTCTGGCATTTGGTGGAAACCGACACCCCGCCCGACGCCGATGGCTCCGACTCTGCCGACCAGGCGCTGCGGGCGCTCTACCCTCGTGACGGTGGCGAAGCCCTAGATCTCATTGAAGACACAGCACTCAACGGCGACTTCGGAGAGATGCTGGATATCCGGGAGCGACTAGCCCGTCTGGCTGAACGGGAAGCCCGGCTCAAGCAGCGCATCCAGCAACGCATGGGTAACGCCGCTCGGGCTTACTTCATGGATGGCCAGGTGAGCTGGAAGCGCAGCAAGGACAGTACGGTGCTCGACACTGACGCCCTGCTCAAGGCTCAGCCCGCGCTACTGCAGCAGTTCCCCAAGCATCGGGCCGGCAGCCGCCGGTTCCTGGTCAAGGCCACCACCTGATCGTTCTCGCATCACCTCACTCAATATCCCACGCCTAACAGCATAAACGCCGGGCCCTGCCCGGCGGCTGTGCAGTTTCTTTATAACAGGAGATTCCCATGATCAAAGGACTCGCCATTACTCCCCCCGTGATTGGCCGTATCAGTATTGGCCGCATGGTGGAAAAAAACGGCAAGCGTCTGCCAGAGAAAGACGACCAATTCACCATCACCACCCAGATCCAGACCCGGGAGGGCTGGCTACCGCACCCGCTGGATGAGGCCCTGCGCCAGGAAGTACAAGGCAAGAAGCTGCGCAGCATTCCCGTCACGCTGCCTTTCAATGATCCGGACCTGAACCTGCGGGCGGAGTACACCTTCTTCGAGCGCAAGAGTGGCCGCCCCCTATGTAGCGGCGACGGGGAGATCTGTCGGCGCCGCACCGGCCAGGGCCTAGAGCAACTGCCTTGCCCGTCACCCGACCTATGCGAATTCGGCGCCCACGATCTGTGCAAACCCTACGGGCGTCTGTACGTACGGATCGGGGAAGAGGATGAACTGGGCTGCTTCATGTTCCGGACCACCGGCTACAACAGCATCCGCACCCTGGCTGCCCGGTTACGCTACTTCCATGCCATCTCTGGCGGCAACCTGGCCACTCTGCCCCTGGAATTGAGGCTGCGCGGGAAGAGCACCGCCCAGAGTCACCGGGCGCCGATCTACTACGTGGATCTGACGCTGAGAGCCGATCAATCCATGAAGGAGGCCGTTACCCATGCCCGAGAAGAGGCCAAGGTGATGGAAAATCTGGGGATTAGCCAGGCAGAGCTGGACAAGGTCGCTCAGGCGGGCCTGCTGAATGCCCAGTTCGAGTATGCGGAGGAGGAGGGGTTACAAGTGGTTGAGGAGTTCTCGCACGAGGGATCAGCTCATGCCAGGGAATCCCGTTCTCAATCAACCACTGAGCTAAGTAATAAGCTGGCAGGTAAGCAGGCTGCAGATTAATCCAGTAACGCCTTCAGGCCTTCCTGGCGGCTGTGTGACAGTTTGCGGTAACGCTTTAGCAAATGCGCTTCAGCTTCACTGCGGACTTCCGCGCCGTAGGTGCCTGCAGGGTCGGTGACACCGCCCGCTTCATCTCCACATATCAAGTAGTCCAGAGAAACACCGAGCACCTGTTTCAGGGCAGGGAAAAGACGAAAACCTGGAGCATCACGACCATTTTCCCATGCGGAAACCGTGGATTTGGTGACATCCAACTCAAAACCCAACTGTTCCTGAGTCAACCCCAATGCCAACCGGGCCGCTTTCAGGCGCTCGGGAAAGCTCATCACGCCCACTCCATCTAACTGATGAAGCAACGCTACGGCAGAGCCATACCTCTGTCGTATCACTATACTTGACCGCAAAAGTGTCGCACTGCAATACTTTTGCGGTGCTGGGTGCCCGAACCTGTTTTCGGGTCTAAATCATTTTTTGGGGAAAGTGGTCCGGCACAACCGGCTAGCCAGGACGCTTAGCTGCCCGTTTATGCCTCCCTAAATCACCAAGAAGAATGAAATGGGGTTCAACATGGAAGCAACAGAGACACAGAAACCCTGGTTCTACGAAAGTTCCGGCCAACGAAAAGGTGGATTCAGCGAACAGGAAATGGTCGGGCTGATCACCGACGGGGAGATCACCCATGGCGCCATTGTCTGGCGCAATGGACTGTCCGACTGGACCAAACTCGAACAGACAGAGCTAGCAGCCCATCTGGACAAAACCGCACCACCGCCCCTGACAGGCGAACACGTCAATAACACCATCGTCTGGATTCTGGCCTTTGCACCACTAATTGGCCTGTTTTTCGAAGCGATCGTGGCAGGCATCGTCCACGGCGGCAGCGAATACCGAATTCAGAGAGCCTTGTCTGGCGGTGAATTCTTTTACATCACTCTGATCCTGAATATCGGCCTTAGCTTCTGGGACGAACATGTGCTGAAGAAAGGCGGCACGGACACGAGCAAATTCAAGGGGGTAACCTGGTTGATTCCTGTCTACCTTTTCCAGCGTGCAAAAGCCATGAAACACAATCTCGCCTACTTCATTGTCTGGCTGGTTTGTTTCGGCTTCATGCTCACTGCCTTCATTTGATATCAAGGAAACCCGCCATGAAGAAATATCTCGCAGGATGTGCGCTTGCGATCTGTCTGTCAGGTTGTGGTGACACCCCTCCCCTTGATATCAGAAGCTCCAAAATATCAGATGACGGATTTGGCACTGCCAAGAATCCCTTCCTGTCTATCACCGCAACCGCAAAATCAGATGGCGTTGAGATCAGGGACATCATTGTCAACAACGGCAGGTGTCAGAGGATGAACTCTGCTCGTGCCATGGGGCAGGAAATGACATCCCGGTTGCCCAAAACGGTTTCTCGTGGGGAAGGTGTCACTCAGGCCTTCGATTACTCATGCAACGCCACTGAGGTTGAAGTCGTGACGGATGTCGGCAGCTGGACCTTCACAGAAGGTAGCGACTTCCAGACCTGGGGCAATTGATCCCCACCCCTAGACAGGCTGAACCCCAAAGCCCACTTAAGCCAATCATTATTACCCAATTATCTCAGAGGAAGAGCATGAAACACCTGACTATACCCCTGACCGTCTTGTCCGTAGCACTAACCGGCTGCACTCAATATGCGCCTGAATGTGGCGACGAAGAAACCACAAACCTGGTCAAGCAGATAGCCGACCGGGAAATGACCAACCAACTTGGCCATGGGTCACAGGGCATTTTCACGTACACCGTTAACGCCATACGAACCCAAAGCACCAATAAAGAAACCGGCGCCCACACATGTGCTGCCCAGCTTGGTATTACGGCGACAACTAATGGTGTCACTAATGAACTTCCCATCACCTACACCGTAGAGGTGGCTGATAATGGGGAAGAGTTCTATGTGAACGTCTTTGGCCTGTAAGTCACAGATGGGGGCATTCAAATCCTTCAATACATGAAAACCCATCAACCCCATACCACAGGATGATCTAATGAAATATATGATACTGGGCATTATTGCCTTTCTTCTGGTCGGTTGCGGTGAGAAATTCGATGCTTCTACCAACAAAATGGCCAAAATCTCGTACAACAACATCCTCAAAGAGATTGAGGATGAAGCAAAGCGAGGTGATTTCGAAAGACAGTTTTCACTTTATACCAAGCCATACGAGCTAAACATCTGCATGGATGATTATTGTACCGAGAAAAATGATATCGAGTCTCTCCACGGACTAAGCTATAGCGAAGTGATCGAGGCTGTAGATAGCCATGAAAAGAAGCTCTATCAACTTGAAAGAGAAGCCGCCAAGCTTGCTCTCGAAAGGCTCCATAGACGCTGGCTACAGTCCACCAGCAACATCATACAAAGAGACGAGGATCTGGCTCTAAAACTTGGCAACAACATCCGTCAAACATTTTCCAGCCGAGCCGTTGACTTTTCTTTCACAAATAATTCTGGCAATACGATCAGCGAGTTCTGGGTTTGCTTTACAGCAACCGAAATAGACACTGGCGAAGAAGTTCTTTCTGATTGCGTCCAGGGCCTCAAGCGCGGAAGCAGCTACGGCACCATCAAACCAGGAAAAGTTCACCGGGATGACATCTATCACTGGAAACTTACAGGCTATCTAAAGAACAAAAAATACTCTGTTCATGGCGATATAAGAGGGGCACTAGACCAAAACGGCCAAGAAATGTACCCCACCATGTCTGCTGAAGAAGTGGAAGAGTATCGCGGCTTGAGAGGGGCGTATGTGGACATCTTCCAGGAAGTTGAAAGCGAACTAGGTCAAGCACCTTGGTACATCTAAACGCCGCAACAAACTAACACTCCAAACTACTTCACATGCTCAGGACGAGTACCCGGCGGTCACATAGTGACCGCCAAATCTGAGCCACTCCAGCTTACCAACCAAGAGCCCAACAAGATGAGCGCATTGCTTTATATTGGCATGATGCTGTACGGCCTTTTCTTCACAAAAATATATAGCGTTAAAACCTACAACTATTTCCGCCACAGAGAAGGTTCTTTTTTTGGCCGAATCCGCCTAACTTGGTACCTGATATCGATTTTAGGGGCTGCACTGATTTTCTCTATCGGTTTTTTCTTGCTCATTGGTAGGCACTTCTGGCTATAAGCAAAGACAGAAGCACCTCCCAGAGTTGCGGATAAGGGGGGGGCTCCCCCCCCCCCTTATCCGGCACCAATCAGTTTCGACTGCACCCGAACGTCCTGCCCTCAACCACCTCCCTGATTCCAACTTCGCAAGGTGCTCAATCTGAGGAACACATCCCGCTTCTCTACCGCCAACCTACCCTCATGACTCCTGCATCCATAATCCATTTTCATCGTGCCGTCGAGCTTCGTCCTCGTATGATTCGGCAAGGAGCTTGATCATTGCAGCAAGATTGGGCTTGGAGTCTTCCCAATATAGAGGCAAAGTGCCAGAATCCACCCGCAATTTGACGCTCATGACTCCCCCGCCAAACCGTACACCACTAATCTTCACTCTTGCTCCCCATCAGCTTCTCGATCAATGAATCAAAATTATTTTCCCCTTTATTGCGGGGCTTAGTGGCAGGCCGTGGACTAGTTGCAGGACGCTGTGAAATATCGAGTCTCGGGGCGGGGTCGCTGGCAATCTCCAGCTTTGGCCAAGGCTTCTTATCCCTTAGTGCATCCAGATAATCAGCCCAGACCTGCATCATCCGCATTCTTCCCTCAAGATGAGAAGTACGGTTGTAGGCCCTGCCGTTAGCATCTCTGACTGAATGTGCAAGTTGATGCTCAATCCAGTCCACCCGGAATTCAAGCACCTCATCAAGCAGCGTGCGGGCAATAGCCCTCCAGCCATGCTGCGTCATCTTGCCCTCGTACCCTAAAGTCTTGAGTAGCTTGTTCAGCGTGTTATCACTGATAGGCAAACCAGGCTTCACCCCCTCAAAAACATACCGTGACGAACCTGTAATCGGGAGCAACCCTTCCAGAATTGCAACGGCCTGACGGGACAGAGGCACCAGATGCGGCTCCCGCATTTTCATTTTCTCTGCCGGGATATTCCATTCCGCCTTCTTTAGATCAATTTCTGGCCACTCAGCATGCCTGAGCTCTCCCGGCCGCACGAATACGAGTGGTGCCAACTGCGCCGCAGCTTTGGTAGTAGGCATGGCATCACATGAGGAGATCTTCCGTAGCATTCTCCCTATCTGGTCGGGCTCCAGTATCGCCAACCGATGCTTTTCCTTTTTGACCGCAATCTGGCCTTGTAACGGCAAGGCAGGGTTACTTTCCGTCCTCCCAGTAGCCATCGCAAAGTTGAAGATTTCTGAGGCCATGCCCCTGAGACGGTTTGCGGTATAGCCACTGGTCTTCTGGGTATGCTGGAGAGTCTCCCAAAGCTCAGCAGGGGTTACCTCTGCAATGGGGCGGTCCCCAAGATAGGCGATCAGTCCATTTTCCAGCCAACCCCTTCGCTTCTTTTCGGTGGTAGAGGTCCAGGTCTCACTAAGCACCTTCTTAGCAGCCCACTCCTCTGCAACACCCGCAAAGGTGTTGCTCTTGGCCACTTCAGTTGCTGCTTTTTCGGCCTTTCGCTTTGCTCCGGGGTCAACGCCAGCGGCCAGCAACTTACGAAAGTGCGCTCGCTGAGCTCGTGCCTCTTTAAGGCCAGTGCTTGGATAGGTTCCGAGGGAGAGACGCTTCTGCTTGTTATCGAAGCGATACTTGAATCGCCACCACTTGCCGCCTTTTGGAGTGACTTCCAGATACATGCCCTCGCCATCGGACATGAGGTAAGTCTTTTCTTTGGGCTTGGCGGAACGGATTTTGACGTCAGAGAGCTTATTGGTTTCCATGCATCGGCCGACTTTGGGCTTAAAGTTGGCCCCAAAGTTGGCACCACATGGCACCAGATGTCAAACGATGGCATCGGACAACATCGGAGGAGAATCTCACCTAACCTCATGAATAAAAAGGTTAAAGTGGATCTCCTCGGATGCTATCGGAATCGTATCTGGTACCAGAGGCCGGACTTGAACCGGCACGCCCGCGAAGGCAACGGATTTTGAATCCGTCGTGTCTACCAATTCCACCACTCTGGCAGTGGTGCGCGAGTATACCAGCAGATGACGGCTTTGCCAGCCTTAGACTGATATTTGTCTACCTGTAATGCTCATCGGCGGACACTTTTACTGCTGTCACATTATCCCGGCTACCGGTATCGAGGGCTGCCTTGAGGATAGCCGATTCACTGGCCCCTTCCCCCAGCAAGCGCGCCAGATCGCCCACCGTGAGCACTGAATGCACACCGTCCGTGGTCAGCAAGAACTGTTGATCCGCTGAAATGTCGAAACGCGCCTGCTCCAGCTCCAGCTTGTCGCCATTGCCAATGGCCTGGTAGATAACATGGGCGCGGGGGTGTGACATGGCCTGGCGCTCATCAAGAACACCCGCATCCACCAGGGCCTGCACCGGGGTATGGTCCCGGGTCAGCATAACGGTGTCCTGTCCGGCATGGCGGTAGAGTCTGGCATCGCCGGCCCACAGCACTGCGGCTTCGTCCCGGTAGATCAACAGCACCACCACAGTGGCGCCCATGGGCTTGCTGCGCAGGTGCAAGGCGGCGTGATGGCGGATGGCATGATTGGCACTCTGCAGGGCGGAATCCACCGCCAACAGCCGATGTGCGATGCCGCCGCCCAACGCAACAGACTCCAGGGATTCACGAATAATGGTGGCAGCCAGATCACCGGCATCGTGGCCACCCATGCCATCGATCACCGCCCACAGCCCATCGCCATCCCGACACACCAGAGTGTCTTCATTGGCAGGTCGGCGTCCCTTGTGGGTGCGTCCCTGCCCCCTCCAGATTGTCATTATTAACGTACTCGCTGCAGCAGCCAGATCCCCAGAATCAGACACAGCGCCGGCGGCACCACTGCCGCCATCAACGGCTCGGTATGAAACACCAGCGACAGTTGGCCAAAGAACTGCTGGCCATAATGGAAAATCAGCCCGGCCACGATCCCCGCCGTCAAACGCAGGCCCATGGTCACTTCGCGCAAGGGGCCAAAAACAAAGGAAATGGCGATCAGCACCATGCCGATGGTAGCCAATGGCATGAACAGCTTCTGCCAGAAGCTGAGCATGTAATCGGCGGTCTCCAGCCCCTGACGCTTCAGGTAATCGGTATACTCCAGCAACTTGGCCATGGCCAGATGATCCGGCTCCAGCACTACGATACTGAGCAGTTGCGGCGTCAGTTTGGTTTTCCACTCGGCACTGTCGCGACTGAAGATTTCGGTGCCTTCGTCGGAAAGCCGGGTTCCCTTGATGCCCTCCAGCGACCAGAAATCGCCCTGGTAGATAGCACGCTCCACAAACTGGGTTTCCGTCAGTTTGTGGTTGTCATCAAAACGGTAGCGGGTCAGGCCGTAGAGCACCCCATTGGGTTGCACCGCATTGATATGGATGAATTCCGGGCCTTCCCGATGCCAGTAACCATATTTGGAGCGCAATGCCTCACCGCCGCCCTCGGCCATGGAACGATTACTCTGGGCCACCTGCTCAGAATAAGGGGTCAGGTATTCGCCAAGAGGAATGGACAGCAGAATCAGCAGGAAAACCGGGCGCAACACCAGCCAACTGACCTTCAGCGTAGAAACGCCGGACGCACGAATCACAGACAATTCCCCACTATTTGCCAGCAAGCCCAGGCCGATCAGGGTGCCCAGCAAAATCGCCATTGGCAGGTATTCGTGCACCCGGCGCGGCGTTGTCGTGAGGATAAATTGCAGGGCCTGCATGGCCTGGTAATCACCGCGCAGACCTTCCAGTTCATAAATAAAGCCGAACAAGCAATCCAGGCCTACGATGATGCCCAGGATGGCAAGCGTGGGTATCAGCACCGCCCGCCAGAAGTAGCGTTTCAACAGTCTCACGCCCGCCTCCTGCGACGGAAAATCCGCCCACCGAAATACAACAAAAACACCACTACCACGGCCACCAAATGCACCCAGCCGGTATGCAGATACCAGGGCAGAACCCCCTCATGATCCTCAATGGCACTGCGTGTCACCAGCAGCATACCCACATACAGCATGTAGCCCAGCACAGCCGGGATCAGCCGGTAAAAGCGCCCCTGGCGCGGATTGACCCGGGCCAGCGGAATCGCCGCCAGTGCCATAATCGGTACGGTAAGAATCAGGGAAATACGCCACTGCAGTTCAGCCATGGCATCGCGACTATTGTCTCGTTCCTCAATCAATTCCGCAGTCGGCCGGCCACGCACCTTGGGAGGGCGACTGTCGGTTCGCTCTTTGCCGATCCGTACCCGCGCTTCCTTGAAACCGATTTCCTTATAGTCGCTCCGGCCCGGCTTGCCCTGATACTGGAAACCTTCTGTCAGCAGCAGATAACTGATTCCATCCTCCTGAACCAGCTTGCCGCTCTTGGCCCATACCGTCAGCAGGCGATCCGCTTCACCCCGGGCCTGGAAACGGGCATCCGCCACAAACACATTCTCCAGCACCCCTTTCTCCCGGTTCATCTGTTCAGCATAGGTGGCACGCTGGGTATTGCTGGAGCCCTTTACATGGAAGCGCCCCGGGGTGAGCAGCTCCAGCACAGAGCGGTCCTTCTGCTCTTCAAAGATGCGATTGACCTCCGCATCCCCGCGAGGTGTCACATAGAGGGAAAACATGGCCACCAGGGTGGTAGCCATGAGAATCGGCAGTATCAGGGAACGAACAATCCGGCTATTGCCCTGGCCACCGGCCTGCAGCACCACCATCTCGTTGTCCATATGCATACGCCCGAGCACCAGCAGCAGGCCGATATAGAGACTCAGGGGAACAATCATCTGCAGAAATTCCGGCATCCGGAACGCCATCACCAGAAACAGGGCATCAGCGGCAATTTCACCGGCGGCGGCCTCTGCGAGGTATTTGATGAAGCGTCCACTGACCAGCACCATCACCAGAATAAAGGTGACCATGACGGTGGTCATGAAGACTTGCCGGTTAATATAACGATGAAGAATCAAGGGCTGGCCCACTCATCCTTGTCTGCAAAAAGGCACCGACGCCTGAAACGGCAGGGCTGAGAGCCTGCGGCACCGGCACATACCGCGCGGGCAACCGGACCTTCAGGTACCTGCGGCAGCAGTGAATGGGCCCTAGTGTAACTGACTGGCCGGCCAAGGTGATAATGATGCGAAGCGAAATACCAACGATGGTGGCAGCTTCACCAGCAAAATGATCGGCCTTGCTGCTGCACTCCGATTGCGTTTGACTGCCGAACAGCCCAATATTTCACTGTTTTTTGCACTGGCAACCCGTTTTGCCGCGTGTCATACCTTGATTGATTTGGAGACAGCATGGACTTCGCAGTAAGCAACAGGCCCCTGGACAAATTCAAAGCCGACGCGCTGATTCTGGTGCTGGGCAAGAACGGCGATCTCCCCGAGACGCTGCCGGAGAGCACCCGCGACCAGCTTACCCGTTTCATCAAGGCCGGCGATTTTGACGGCAGTAAGGGCCAGATGAGCTGGCTGCATCAGCCGGAAGGCCTGGCCGCCGCACGCCTGCTGCTGGTCGGCCGGGGCGACAAGCAGCCTTCCGACCAGCAGTGGCAGGAACTGCTGCGCAACACTGTGAAGGCAGTCAGCAAGGCCCCGGTCAAGCACGCACTCTGGCTGCTGGACACCAACCTGCCACAGAGCCCGGAATGGCAGGCCCGGGAAGGCACCCGGATAGCGGAAGAAAGCACCTACCGTTTTGATCAGTACCGCAGCAAACCGGCTCCGGCCAGCAAACTGGCCAAGTGGACCTTCTGGCATGCGGAAAAGGATGCCGCCCTGAGCAAGGCCAGCAAAATCGGCAAAGGCGTGGCCAGCGGCGTCAACCTGGCCCGCGACCTGGGCAACCTGCCCCCCAACGACTGCTACCCGGAATACCTGAGTGGCGTGGCCCGCGACCTGGGCAAGCAATACGAAAAACTCACCGTGAAGGTGATCAGCCAGGCCCAGGCTGAAAAGATGGGTATGGGCGCCTTCGTTGCCGTGGCCAAGGGCTCTGAACGCCAGGGCCAGATCATCGTCATGGAATACAAGGGAGCCAAACCCACCAAGCAAGGCCCGGTGGCCCTGGTCGGCAAGGGCATCACCTTTGATACCGGCGGCATCTCCCTGAAGCCCGGCGCCAACATGGACGAGATGAAATACGACATGGGCGGCGCTTCCAGCGTGTTCGGCAGCGTCAAGACCGTGTGTGAGCTCGACCTTCCCATCCACATGGTGGCGGTAGTGGCAGCGGCCGAAAACATGCCCGACGGACGCGCCTCCCGGCCCGGGGATATCGTCAAGACCTTGTCCGGACAAACCGTGGAAATCCTCAACACCGACGCCGAAGGCCGGCTGGTACTGTGCGACGCTCTGACCTATGTGCAGCAGAAGCACAAACCACATACTGTGATCGACGTGGCCACCCTCACCGGCGCCTGTGTGGTTGCCTTGGGCGCCCACGCCCAGGCGGTATACAGCAACGACGATGATCTCAGTCAGGCTCTACTGGCCGCAGGCAAGCAGACTGGAGACCGGGGCTGGCCCATGCCCCTGTGGGACGAATACCAAAGCCAGCTGGACAGCCCCTTTGCCGACATGCAAAACATCGGCGGCCCCAAGGCCGGCTCCATCACCGCCGCCTGCTTCCTGTCCCGTTTTGCCAAAGACGTGAAATGGGCCCATCTGGATATCGCTGGCACCGCCTGGATTAGCGGCGGCATGAGTAAAGGTGCCACCGGCCGCCCGGTCCCCATGTTGACCCGCTACCTGATGGACCAGTGCTGATTCGTCTCAAACATGCCGGCACGCCGCGGGGCGTGCCGCGCGTTATGTAATGACACGAGCCTTCCCATGACTGAAGTCACTTTCTACCTGAGCAACAAGGCCGGCGACGGCGTCCGCCAGGCCCTGGCCTGGCGCATTGCCGACAAGGCCCAGAAACAGGGCCGTCAGGTCTATATTCATTGCCGGGATGTGGACCATGCACGACAACTGGACGACCAGTTCTGGCAAGCTCCTTCCGCTGGCTTCCTTCCCCATGCAATTCAACAGGAAGGGGACGCACCAGTCATTCTGGGCCACGGCAGCGATCCCGGCGACCATCACGATGTGCTGATCAACCTGACCGATCAGGTGCCGGATTTTGCCTCCCGTTTCCAGCGGGTTGCAGAGATGATCAGCGGCGCCGAGAATGAAAGACAGGCTGGGCGCGAGCGATTCCGCTTTTACCGTGAGCGGGGCTTCCCGGTCACCACCCACGAACTGGGCTGAACACCCCACGGACACCACCATGAGCGACCGGGAGTCACGCAAAAAAGAGCTTCTCAAAGAGCTTGGCGATGTACAGTCCCTGCTGGACGATACCGAGACGGCACCACAACGCTCCCCATCCGATCGCAGCGCCCTGGATCGGGAACAGATCCGCAAGCTGGCCAGCGAAAGAAGCAACCCCTTTCTTGGCAGCCCGCCACCCGCACCCCGTGACAATCCTACCCCGGCAACCGTTACACCACCCCCTCCCGCTGGCCGCTCCTCTTTAAGCAGCGCCGATATTGATGCGGTCATTGATGAACTTGTGGCCGATGCCTTGCCGAAACTGGAAAAGGCCCTGCGCCTGAAACTGCGCGCGGCCCTGCGCAGAAAGGGGTAAAGAGCCACTTCAAGGTCCGAGCCCCCGTCGTACAAGGCTGCCCGATACGAATTTCGCGCCTCGCTCTCCATAACTCGTCCCAGCATCAACCGCAGCCCCGCGTTTTTCCCGCAACCCGCGACGCAGCCGCCCCGCTCCGCTATAATTCGCCCTCATTTTTTACTGGTTTAGAAGCGGACTCATGGACAAGACTTATCAACCCGATCGCATCGAACAGGCCTGGTATGAAAACTGGGAAAAAGCCGGTTATTTCAAGCCTTCCGGCCAGGGTGATTCCTTTTGCATCATGATTCCGCCCCCCAATGTGACCGGCAGCCTGCACATGGGCCATGCCTTCCAGGACACCATCATGGACACCCTGGTGCGCTACCGTCGCATGCAGGGCCGCAATACCCTCTGGCAGGTGGGCACCGACCATGCCGGCATCGCCACCCAGATGGTGGTGGAACGCAAGCTGGCCGGTGAAGGCACCACCCGCCACGAACTGGGCCGCGACAAATTCCTGGAGAAAGTCTGGGAATGGAAAGGCGAATCCGGCGGCACCATTACCCGTCAGCTGCGCCGCATGGGCGCCAGTGTGGACTGGACCCGTGAGCGTTTCACCATGGACGATGGTCTGTCCAACGCGGTGCGCGAAGTCTTTGTCCGCCTGCACGAGGAAGGCCTGATCTACCGTGGCAAACGTCTGGTCAACTGGGACCCGACCCTACACACCGCCATTTCCGACCTGGAAGTGGAGAACGTGGAAGAACAGGGCCACATGTGGCACTTCCGCTACCCCCTGTCCGACGGTTCCGGGCACCTGGTGGTCGCCACCACCCGCCCGGAAACCATGCTCGGCGATACTGCCGTGGCGGTGCACCCGGAAGACCCGCGCTACAAGGACATGATCGGCAAGACCATCCGCCTGCCGTTGGCCGATCGCGACATCCCCATCATCGCCGATGACTACGTGGACCCGGATTTCGGTTCCGGCTGCGTGAAGATTACCCCGGCCCACGATTTCAATGATTACGAAGTGGGCAAGCGCCACGACTTGCCGATGATCAACATCCTGACCATCGACGCGGCGTTGAATGACGAAGTACCGGAACCCTACCGCGGCATGGACCGGGTCGACGCCCGCAAGAAGGTGGTGGATGATCTGGATGCTCTGGGTCTGCTGGAAAAAGTGGCCGACCACACCCTGCAAGTGCCCCGTGGCGACCGCTCCGGCGTGGTGATCGAACCCTACCTGACCGACCAGTGGTTCGTGGCCGTGGAAGAGCTGGCCAAGCCGGCCATTGCCGCCGTGGAGAACGGTGACATCGAGTTCGTGCCGAAGAACTACGAAAACATGTATTTCTCCTGGATGCGTGACCTGCAGGACTGGTGCATTTCGCGGCAGCTGTGGTGGGGCCACCGCATTCCTGCCTGGTATGACAACGACGGCAACGTCTATGTGGGCCGCAACGAAGAGGAAGTGCGTGCGGCACATGATCTCGGGGACATCCCCCTTAGCCAGGACGACGATGTCCTGGACACCTGGTTCAGCTCTGCCCTGTGGACCTTCTCCACCCTGGGCTGGCCGGAAGACACCGATGCCCTGCGCACCTTCCACCCCACCGATGTGCTGGTTACCGGCTTTGACATCATCTTCTTCTGGGTGGCACGGATGATCATGATGACCCTGAAGTTCACTGACCAGGTGCCCTTCAAGAAAGTCTATGTGCATGGCCTGGTGCGTGATAACGACGGCCAGAAAATGTCCAAGTCCAAGGGCAATGTGCTCGATCCACTGGACATGATCGACGGTATCACCCTGGATGCGCTGGTCGACAAGCGTACCAAGGGACTGATGCAGCCGCAGAAAGAAAAGCAGATCGCCAAACGCACCCACAAGGATTTCCCTGACGGCATCAACCCCTACGGCACCGATGCCCTGCGCTTCACCTTCCTGTCGCTGGCCTCCACGGGCCGTGACATCAAGTGGGACATGGGCCGGATTGAAGGCTACCGAAACTTCTGCAACAAGATCTGGAATGCCGCCCGCTACGTGATGATGAACACTGAAGGCGAGGATTGTGGCGTGAGCGGCGAGGTGGAATTGTCATTAGCAGACCGCTGGATTATTTCTGCCCTGCAGCGCGCCGAACAAGAAGTCAGCGAGGCCCTGGACAGCTTCCGTTTCGACGTGGCCAGCCATGCCGCCTACGAGTTCATCTGGAACGAGTACTGCGACTGGTATCTGGAACTGTCCAAGCCGGTTCTGTGGGGTGACGATTACTCCGCCGCCCAGAAACGCGGTACCCGTCGTACTCTGGTGACCGTGCTGGAAGCGATACTGCGTCTGGCCCACCCCTTCATGCCTTTCATCACAGAAGAAATCTGGCAGAAAATCGGCCCCATGGCTGGCAAGAGCGGGGACACCATCATGCTGCAAGCCTTCCCGGCCAGCGACACCGGCAAGATTGATGAAGAGGCGGAAACCGGCGCGGAATGGGTCAAGGCAGTAATTACTGCGGTGCGTAATATCCGCGGCGAAATGGGTATCCCCATGGGTAAGGCGCTGCCCCTTTTCCTGCATAACGGCAAGGACAGCGACAAGGCCCTGCTGGATGCCAACCGTACCTTCCTGAGCAAGTTGGCCAAGCTGGAATCCATTACCTGGCTGAATGCAGAGGATTCCGCCCCGGCCTCCGCTACCGCGCTGGTGGGAGATATGGAAATTCTGGTACCCATGGCCGGCCTGATCGACAAGGACGCTGAAATCGAACGACTGTCCAAGGAAATCGAGAAGTTGCGCAAGGAAGTGGGCCGCGCCGAGGTCAAACTGAAGAACCCCAAGTTTGTCGACAAGGCGCCCCAGGCAGTCGTGGACAAGGAAAAGGCCAAGCTGGACGACTACCGCTCCCAGCAGGCCAAGCTGGAAGAGCAGCTGGAAAAAATCAAATACCTGTAACCGGTAACGGAAGAGCATCATGGATGATCCACGCCGCGCCCGCATACTCGCCTGCGCCCAGGAAGTCTTCGCCAACGAAGGCTTCCGCAGCGCCGAGGTGAAAACCATTGCCGTGCAGGCTGGCGTGGGCAAGGCCACCATCTACAAGTTTTTTCCCTCCAAAGACGCCCTGCTTCTGACCATCGTGGAGGAAAACCTCAACACCATCCGCGACATCATTTTTGCCGACCTGATGAGCACGATTCCGCCCCTGCAACGGCTGGAAAACCTGTGCCGCAACGTGGCCCGCTACCTTCAACAGAACCAGAATTTCTCCCGGGTGCTGATTCAGGAAGCCGGGGATTTCATGGGCGATATACAGCGCCAGTACCTTGCCCTGATGGAACAGAATCTGCCAGTGGCGGATGCCTTCTTCAAGGAACTGCGCAAGGATGGTTACTTCGTGGCCTTGCCAACCCGTGACACCATCCTGATGATGGTAAATCTGGTGGTGGGCACCACTTATACCTGGGCGCTCACCGGCGAAGGCAGCCTCGAACAACAAGCCGCTGATTACATGAAGGTGTTGATCCGCGGCCTACGATAGGACGAGATCATGCGTATCCTGATTGCCCTGGCAGCATTGCTGTCGTTTTCCCTGACACACGCCACGTCCCTGGACGATATTCTGGCCGCCCCCCATCGCAGCGCAGAAGAGAAAGCTCGCGACCACTATCGCCATCCGGCACAGACTCTGGATTTCTTCGGGATAGAAAAAGACATGACCGTGGTGGAGATCTGGCCCGGAGGCAAAGGCTGGTACACCGCCGTTCTGGCGCCCTATCTTCGCGAGGAAGGCACCTTTTACGCTGCACAGTTTCCGCCGGACAGCGACGTCAGTTACTACACTCGCTCACTGACTCTATTCAAGGCGCATCTGGCTAAATACCCGGCTCTCTACGGACAGGTACGCATCACCCATCTCTATCCTCCCGTCTACAGCGATATCGCCCCTGCAGGCACCGTGGACCGGGTGCTGACGTTCCGCAATGTGCATAACTGGGCCAAGGCAGGTAAGGCAGAAGCCGTATTTGCCAGCTTCTTCAAAGCCCTGAAACCTGGCGGCATCCTTGGGGTAGTAGAACATCGGGCGCCGGAGGGGCGCTCACTGGAAGACCAGATTGAAAGCGGCTACATGACTGAAAGTTATGTGATAGCCCAGGCAGAGCAAGCAGGATTTCGTCTGGCTGAACAGTCGGAAATCAACGCCAATCCGCAGGACAGCGCCGACCATCCCGCTGGGGTGTGGACGCTGCCGCCATCATTGCGGCTGGGCGATCAGGACAGGGAGAAATATCTGGCGATCGGAGAAAGTGATCGCATGACACTGAAATTCGTGAAGCCGGAATAAACCCGGCAACTCCCTCAGACGTTCAGGATACCGGGCGTTCCAGCATGCCCGGTGTCACCTCTCCGAGCACCAGGGATTCGGCAATGCCGATGGCAACTTTTTCGCACAGGTCCAGCCGCTCCTGGGAAAAGCCACCGTCCTCGAAGATATACAGGGAATAGTTTTCCAGCATCCACAGCATGGTACGGAACACCAGGGGCTCATAGCTCTTGCCAGTGTAACGGCTGATCTGGGATGTGAGCACCTCGGAGGCAATGTCCTGAGCCCGCACCCGGTGCGGCGCCAGAGCAGAGGAAGAAGAGCGCGCTTCTTCCATCATCAGCCTGATGATAGGCCCCATGCTCACGTGGTAATCGAAGTACACCTTGGTGGTGTTACGGATAATGTCCCGGGCAGAGGAGGCCTGCTTCACTTCCTTGTGGAAGTGAAGCAGCATGTTGTCCACAAAGATGCGATAGATGCTTTCCAGCACGTCCATCTTGTTGCGGAAGTATTTGTAGAAGGTGCGCCGGGACACATCGGAGGCGTCCAGCAGGTGCTGCACCGTGGTCCGTTGCAGGCCCCGCTGGGCAAAAACCTGCATTGAGTGGATCAGAATTTCCGAACGGGCCTGGGAGCGTTGACCACCCTCTTCCCGGGCGTGCACTTCCAGTACCTGATTCACCACCTGGCGGATCGCATCGATGTCACTGCTTGAATTCTGCACCTGACAAATACCCCTCAGAATGTATACTTGTGCGCTAGCTTAACCAACGGCCATGGCAGAGTAAACACTGAGTTTATCCTATGCCATGACCGTTCCGCTCACCGACCCACCATGAGCCCGTCGTTTCCAGATCTTTTCGTGAAAGTGGTAAGCCACCGTATTCACACAGGGTTCCACAAGGGCTGTCGCTCCTCCAATCCGCCAGTCACCGGTCATCGCCCAAACCACCAGAAACGCCACCGCTATATGCATTGCTCCGAAACTGAATGTCTTGATCATTGACCTCCTCCTTTGGATCAATCATCACTGCCATTCCGGCAATAGAAAAATACTATTCTTTAATTTCACCGATAGAGGGTAGCAATCCTCCCCCCTGCAACAGCCTCCAACCGTTAATAGTTGTAAAGTCCCGGGCCCCATCACATCCCTTCTCCGCTCTGCCACGTAAATTAAAAGAAACAGCGAACACGGAGGAAAACATTATGCAACGCGCACTCTTTATCCTGGCCACCGGTACCCTCCTCGCCGCCTGCGGCGGTTCCAGCAGCGACAACCCCTCACAGCCGCAAACCGGTGACGTTCAACTGTCCATGACGGACGCGCCCGCGGATGATCTCACCCGGGTGCAACTCACCCTGAATGCGGTAGCACTAAAACCAGCGGAAGGTGGCATGATCCGCCGAGACCTGGATGAGCCTCTGGTCATTGAGGATCTCCTGGCGTTGCAAGGCGCGGAGTCCACCGTGATTATGCCCACCACAGAGGTTCCCGCCGGGCGTTACAACTGGATTCGGCTATACGTGCAAGGTGGAGACGGCAACACCTATGTGATCGATGATAATGGCGGGGAATTCCCCCTGTATGTTCCGGGTCAGCAGAATAACCAGAACCGCGAACGACATGTCCAACTGGTCAGTGGCTTTGTGGTTCCTGTCGATGGTGAGGTGAACTTTACTCTGGATGTCGATCTCCGTCGGGCTATCACCAAGCCCGCTAACCAGGACTACTACCTGCTGCGTCCGGCCGTTCGTATCGTCGATAACAGCCAGGTCGGCACCATTGAGGGTACAGTCAGTGATGCGCTGATTGATGACGAGGCATGCACCTCTGTGATGGAGGGTGACACCCTTGAAGGCAACGCAGTGTATCTTTTCACCGGCAATAATGCGGTTACAGGTGATGTTTTCGTGGATGATCAGGGAAATCCTGCTGACAGCGACAATCCTGTCACAACAGCTACGGTAACCTACAATCCGGATAGTGATGCCTACGAATATCAGATAGGGTTTGTGCCGGAAGGCGATTACACCGTGGCCTTTACCTGTGAGGCACTGGATGACATGCCTGATAGCGATGATGAACTGACATTTTCCGCACAACGCAATGTCAACGTGACTGCTGAACAGACAGAGGTCGCCGACTTGCCGGAAGAAGAAGTCATTACCACCCCATAAAGGAAGGAATGCCGTGACGACAAGAAGTCTGCTCGTTCTGCATGGCAAACAGGCTGCCAATGAAGAAGTTCGCCATGCAGTGATGGACTGGCGTGCTAAAGGTCACGAGCTGGCGGTGCGCGTCACCTGGGAAGCTGGCGATGCCGAGCGATATGTAAAAGAAGCCCTGGATCTGGGCTATACCACGCTTATCGCCGGTGGTGGTGACGGCTCTGTCAGGGATATTGTTCATGCCATGATGGCCAGTGAACAGGATGGCCTCTCGCTGGCCATTCTGCCACTGGGCACCGCCAACGATTTTGCTTCAGCGGCGGGAATCCCTGACGTTATCACTGAGGCACTGGCATTACTGGAGTCACCGGCCATGCCTAGCGACGTGATTCGGGTAAATGATCACTACTTCCTGAACATGGCTACCGGAGGCTTCGGTACGGAAGTCACCACCCAGACATCAGAAGATCTGAAGAACATGCTGGGGGGTGCAGCCTATCTTTTGACCGGCCTCACCCGGTTCTCTGAAATCCAGGCATCCGAAGGATCCTTCAGCAACGGAGAATTTGAATGGCAGGGAGAGTTTCTTGCGCTGGGGCTTGGCAATGGACGTCAGGCCGGCGGCGGACAGCGCCTCTGCCCGGATGCCCTCATCAATGATGGCTTGCTGGATGTCGCCATCCTGCCTGCGCAAATGGACCTTTTGGCCGGCGTCAAAGAGCTGTTTGATAGCGAAGCCAGGCAGGATCCCGAGAAAGAAGGGCTTTTTGTACGTAGCCGGGTGGCATCATTGAAGATAGAAACCCCTCGCCCCATGAATCTTAATCTGGATGGTGAACCGGTACAGAGTACGGAGTTCAATATTGCCGTCGTCAGCAACCGGCTGAAACTTCACCTGCCAGCAGAAAGCCCCTTACTGGACTGACGACTTCGACAGCACTGCACAACGAATGATGAAAGCCTTCACCGGCTCCCGTCGGCCATCCAGTTTGTGGCCAAACAGCGGAAAGTACTTCCACACGGCATTGGCTTGCACCCCGTAGCGACGAGTCGCCACCGCTACCACCATCATGCCGGTGCGAATCACCCCCATCTCACAGTGCACCAGGCAACAACTGTCACCACGGTCCAGCTCTGCCATGAAGGCTCGAATCTGGTTTTCGGTCGGCGGTGTGTCCTGCGCCATGGGAATATTCACCAGTTTGATTCCGTGGCGGCTGCAGTAGCCACTTTGCCGCTTATACCAGCCCCCTTTCCCGTACTCGGACTCCAGCCGCAAGTTGATGATCGTGTTCACACCCAGCACACGGTGCATCACTCGCAAGGCAATCGGGCCCAGAGTGCCACTGCGATAAAGTTTTCCCGCCTCTACTGTACGGAAGTGGTACATGAGTTTGCGGTAACGGTAGACCAATAAGGTGATGGCCATAACGATCAGGATGACGTTCAACAGCATGATCTGGACTCATTGCTTGAGGGGCGGCTATGAGCCTGGAGGTTTGGTGGGTAAAGGGGATGACGGCGGGGTGGCGGTTTGGTTACAGGGGCAAGGTTTGGGGGGCACTGATTCGTTGGAGCTATGCTTGCATGGCGAAGGGTTGGTTCTAGCTCGTAGCTCGTAGCTCGTAGCTTGAGGATGTGATGACCTACTTAGGTAGCAAGCAAGCTTGCTATCCCTACGGGACGCCTTCGG
>NZ_JABURH010000029.1 GCF_014762765.1 Alcanivorax sp. | reverse complement strand
GTTGCGAAGTGGGCGCCATTTTAGGGATTGCGCCCGGGGTGTCAACGGCTTTTTTTCAGAAAAAGGTCCGTTTGCCTAGAAAATGGGCGGAACGGCTAAATCTTGGGCAGAACAGAGGGGATCGGGAGCAAGTTACAAGTTTCAAGGAGCAAAGCGCGAGCATGAATAAGAGCCAATCCCAGGGCTTACGAGCCGCGCCGTAAGGGCACGGGGACGCGAGCACGGCCCCTCAAAACGGAAAAGCCCAACCCGCGCCTTGCAACTTTGAACTTGCAACTCTATTCCGCCTCCAGCGCCTCAATATGCGCCTTGGCCTCCTCCAGGGTAAATTTCCCCGGCACCGGCTGTCCGTTCGGTTTGGCAATCAGATAATGGTGCACATCCAGCGCCCAGGTCTGCCGGTTCAGCTCACCTTCCTCGATGATGGAGTAGCCACTCTGACCCCAGCTGATGGCATTGCCGATCATGCCTCACCCACCACACGACGCACGATAATGTCAGCCAGATCATCCAGCGTCAGGGAACCAGCCCGGTCGAACCAGTTGGGCGCCCAACCCGTCATGCCGGTAAGCAGACGGCGGATAATGAAAGGGTCATCCCGAAAAACCCCTTGCTCATGCAGGGCATTGAGTGCATCCAGCCAGAGTTGCTCATAAATGGCGCGCAACTCCAGCGCCTTGCGCTGTTTGTCTTCACTCAGGCACCGCCACTCTGTCACCAGCACGGTCATGGCCTCGGCGGTATCGCCAACAATGGATTGCAACTCCGCCCGCACCAAGGCCCGCAACTGCCCTTGCGGCGAGCTTTCTGCCGCCACGGCCCGACGCAGGCGATCCGTATTGAACTGGATCACCTCTTCCATCACCGCGTAGAGAATATCTTCCTTGCTCTTGAAATGATGGAAGATAGAGCCGCTCTGGATACCCACGGAAGCAGCGATATCCCGCACCGTGGTGCGATCAAAGCCCTTATCCCGAAACAGGTGGGCAGCCGCGCTGAGCAAACGCCCGCGGGGAGAATCATCGATTCCATTAATTGCCAGTGACTCAGCCATTGGTATCCTCTTTTTTGTATCCCCGCATTATCCCGATTCCGGGCTGCTAGCTGCAAGCCAGGGAGGGCGCAGCCTTCCATTAGCCTGTACAGGCTTTTTGCTTGCAGGTTGAAACTGACTCTTGCCAAACCAAGCGCTTGCTTGGTAGCTTACGAGACCACGCTTTCACACGCAAATGGAGCCATCATGACCGAGCCCGTTCGTATCGGCTGCGCCGCCGGATTCTGGGGTGATACCAACAGCGCCGCTTTCCAGCTGGTCAAGCAGGCCGAGATCGATTATCTGGTGTTCGATTACCTGGCCGAGGTCACCCTGTCCATCATGGCCGGGGCACGCATGAAGGACCCCAGCGCCGGCTACGCCCACGACTTCGTCAACAATGTCATGGCGCCGCTGGCCAAGGACATCAAAGCAAAAAACATCAAAGTCATCAGCAATGCTGGCGGGGTGAACCCGCGGGCCTGCCGCGAGGCCCTGGAAAAGGTGTTCGAGGCCGCCGGCATCGAGATGAAAATCGCCCTGGTGGAAGGCGACGACCTGAACCCCCGCCGCAACGACTTTGCTGATGTGACGGAAATGGATAGCGGCGCTCCCCTGCCCCCCATGACGGTGACCATGAATGCCTACCTGGGCGCCCTGCCGATCAAGGCGGCCCTGGATGCCGGTGCCGACATCGTACTCACCGGCCGTATTGCTGATTCCGCCGTGGTACTGGGGCCGCTGATGCACGAATTCGGCTGGGCCGAGGACGACTATGACAAACTGGCCCAGGGCTCCCTGGCCGGCCATGTGATTGAGTGCGGCGCCCAGTGCACCGGCGGCAATTTCACCGATTGGCGCGATGTGCCCGATTTCCACAACATGGGCTTTCCCATTGCCGAATGTTTTGCAGACGGCCACTTCATTATCAGCAAACCGGACAATACCGGCGGCCTGGTCACCCCGGCGACAGTGGGCGAGCAGATCGTCTACGAGATCGGCGACCCCCGGGCCTACATGCTGCCCGATGTGATCTGTGACTTCACCAACGTGACACTGGAACAGGTGGGTGACAATCGGGTCCGCGTCAGTGGCGCCAAAGGCCTGCCGCCCAGCGACACCTATAAAGTCTCCGCCACTTACCCGGACGGTAACCGCATCACCGCCTCATTTCTGATGGGGGGCATCGACGCCCCGCAGAAAGGCCAGGTGGTGGCCGATGCCATTCTGAAAAAGGTGGCCGGTCTGTTCACGCAATTGGGCATGGCCCCCATGCGCGAAACCAGCGTGGAAATTCTCGGCAGCGAAACCACCTACGGCGCCCATGCCCGTCGCGGTGACACCCGAGAGGTGGTCGTCAAAATCGGCGCCCTGCACGACGACAAAAAAGCCCTGGGACTGTTTGCCCGGGAAATTGCCCAGGCTGCCACCGGCATGGCCCCGGGGCTGTCCGGCCTGGTCGGCGGACGTCCCAAACCGTTCCCGCGCATCCGCCTGTTTTCCACTCTGGTCAGCAAGAACAGCATCCCGGTTACCGTGAACCTGGACGGCGACACGATACCCGTCAGCATTCCTGCCGGTGCGCCCTTTGACCCCGCCAACCTGCCCGCAGATCCACGCGGCGAAACCGTCAGCGGAGACGTGGCGGTCCCCCTGGTCAAACTGGCCTGGGCCCGCAGCGGCGACAAGGGCAACCATGCCAATATCGGCGTAATCGCCCGCCGCCCCGAGTATCTGCCCTTTATGAATGCCGCTCTGGGCGAAGAGGCAGTGGCGGATTACATGCAACACGTCCTCGACCCGGACACCGGCAGCGTCAGCCGCTGGTCCTTGCCCGGCATGAATGCTTTCAACTTCCTGCTGAAAAATGCATTGGGCGGCGGCGGCATCGCCTCCCTGCGCATTGATCCGCAGGGCAAGGCATTCGCCCAGCAGTTACTGGATATGCCCATCCCCGTCAGCCAAGCCATCGCTGACGAAGTAGGTGCATGATTTTGATTTTAGCGTCGGACGTCTGACGTCGGACGTCCGACGCTTTCAACCAATTAGATTAAGGGAATCACATGTCATACCGTTCCGTATTCAAACCCGACCTGTTTGCCGGCCAGAACATCATCGTCACCGGCGGCGGCTCCGGCATCGGTCGCTGTACCGCCCATGAACTGGCTTCCCTGGGTGCCCGCGTAGTGCTGGTTGGCCGCAAGCAGGAAAAACTGGATAACGTGGCGGCAGAGATCGAAGAAGACGGCGGCCAGGCCATCGGCTTCGCCTGCGACATTCGTGATGAAGAAGTGGTCAAGGCCACCGTTGCCGAGATCTACAAGGCCGTCGAGGTGGTCC
>NZ_JABURH010000203.1 GCF_014762765.1 Alcanivorax sp. | reverse complement strand
TTCACCACCTCAATACGGCTGTCCGGGCGCTGGCCGATACCCGCGGGCCGGTTCCAGCCCCAGGTCTGCAGGGTGGGTTGCACTTCCACCATGTCGATGCAGTCCACCGGGCAGGGCTCGACGCACAGGTCGCAGCCGGTGCACTCGTCCACGATTACCGTGTGCATCAGCTTGGCGGCGCCGACGATGGCATCCACGGGGCAGGCCTGGATGCATTTGGTGCAGCCGATGCACTCGTCCTCACGGATATAGGCCACCTTGGGGATGTCCGCATCCTCGGCGCCTTCGTCATCCAGGGTCAGCTCGTCGCGGCCGAGCAGGTCGGTGAGGGAATCCACGGTGTCCTGGCCGCCGGGCGGGCAGCGGTTGTGGTCTTCGCCCTCGGCAATGGCTTCGGCATAGGGGCGACAGCCCGGGTGCCCGCACTGGCCACACTGGGTCTGCGGCAACAGGGAATCGATCTGGTCGACAATGGGGTCGCCCTCGACCTTGAATTTCTCCGAGGCAAAGCCCAGCACCGCACCGAACACGGCGGCCAGGGCAAGCAGGGCGGCCACGGCAATCAGTACAGCGGTCATAACTTGATCAGCCCGGAAAAGCCCATGAAGGCCAGCGACATCAGGCCGGCGGTGATCAGGCCGATGCTGGGGCCCCGGAAGGCCTCGGGCACATCGGCCACGGCAATACGCTCACGCATGGCGGCAAAGAGTACCAGTACCAGGGAAAAGCCCAGTGCCGCGCCCAGCCCGTAGGTGAGCGATGACATAAAGGTGGCATCTTCCTGGCGTACATTCAGCAGCGCCACACCGAGCACCGCACAGTTGGACGTGATCAGCGGCAGGAACACGCCCAGCACCCGGTAGAGCAGGGGACTGGCCTTCTTCACGAACATTTCGGTGAACTGCACCGCCACGGCGATCACCAGAATGAAGCTGATGGTGCGCAGGTACTCCAGTTCGAAGGGCACCAGGATATAGGCCCAGGTCAGGTAGGCGAGCACGGACGACAACGTCAGTACGAAGGTGGTCGCCAGGGACATGCCCATGGCGGTCTCGATCTTGTTGGAGACCCCCATAAAGGGACACAGCCCCAGGAACTGCACCAGGACAAAATTGTTTACCAGCACAGCGCTGATCAGAATCAGGACGTACTCTGTCATGTGATCGTGGCTCGCTTGCCGAGAAAGAAAGACGTTAAACGCTGTGTTTACAGGGCGTTAAGGGCGCATAGTATGAGGCAGCGCCCCGGTTGGCTCAAGAATGTTCCGACATAAGCTTACTTGACTGCAGGAGACAGTCATTGACTGCGAATTAACCAGTTGATGCCCCTTTTGCCATGCTTTTTGCCCCGGACGGTTGCGGCGCTGGCGGCAATCCAGTATCCAAGACAGACAACAACGCGACGAGACCGGCCAGAGCCGGTTGCTGCAGAGGTGACCCCCCGTGACAGATTTGCCCCGTGACTTTGACCGAGACGGCCTGCTTGAGTATTCCGTGGTTTTTACCGACCGCTCCCTGAACCACATGTCCCAGCGTTTCCAGCAGGTCATGCGGGATATTTCCAGCAACCTGAAGCAGGTCTATAACGCCCACTCGGTCACCGTGGTGCCCGGCGGCGGCAGTTTCGGTATGGAAGCGGTGGCCCGCCAGTTCGCCACTGGCCAGCACTGCCTGGTGATCCGTAACGGCTTCTTCAGCTACCGCTGGAGCCAGATTTTTGAGATGGGCAGCATCCCGTCCAAAGAGACCGTATTGAAAGCGTCCCCCACCAGCGACCAGCCCCAGGCACCGTTCGCTCCGGCTCCCATTGAGCAGGTGGTGGAAACCATCAAGGCCGAGAAGCCGGCCGTGGTGTTCGCCCCCCATGTGGAAACCGCCTCCGGCATCATCCTGCCGGACGACTACCTGAAACAGGTGGCCGACGCCGTACACAGCGTGGGTGGCCTGTTCGTCCTGGACTGTATCGCCTCCGGCACCATCTGGGTGGACATGAAAAAGGTCGGTGTGGACGTACTGATTAGCGCCCCCCAGAAAGGCTGGAGCTCTTCCCCCTGTAGTGCCCTGGTGATGCTCAGTGAAGCGGCAGACCAGCGCCTGCACGAAACCACCAGCACCAGCTTTGCCTGCGATCTGCGCAAATGGCGCGACATCATGATCGCCTACGAAAACGGCGGCCATGCCTACCACGCCACCATGCCCACCGACGCCCTGCGCGGCTTCCGTGACACCATGCTGGAAACCATGAAAGAAGGCCTCACCGCCGTGAAGGAACGCCAGTGGAAACTGGGCACCGCCGTGCGCGAGCTGATGGCCAAGCACGGCTTCGCCAGCGTCGCCGCCCCGGGCTTCGAAGCCCCCGGCGTGGTGGTGTCCTACACCGACAATGACACCATCAAGAGCGGCGCCGCCTTTGTGCAGCTGGGCCTGCAGACCGCCGGCGGCGTGCCCCTCATGTGTGACGAACCCGCGGACTTCAAGACCTTCCGCGTGGGCCTGTTCGGCCTGGACAAACTGGGGGATGTGGATGCGGCGGTGGCGCGGCTGTCGTCCGCCCTTGATCAACTTGGCTAGCCATGAATGGCGACTGGCACCGTTCTGAGGGTGTTAGCAGGCTTGTTGGTGTGGGTCTGTTTTAATCCCACTCTTCTTGCCGATGCCATTCACTCAAGAGATGAGGGCTGCAGCCAAACCTTTATGGAGAGTTCCCTCTCCCCTTGCGGGAGAGGGACAGGGAGAGGGGGAACGGCCTTGCTGGATACCGAGGGCACAACAATGAAAACCCAGAACCCTCAATGCGTCATCCTGCTCCATGGTCTGGCTCGCACCGCCCACTCCATGAAGAAAATGGCAAACGCCCTGGAGAGCACCGGCTACACGGTGGTGAACCAAGGCTACCCCTCCACCCAAAAAGACATCCAGACCCTCGCCGCAGACACCCTGCCCACAGCCCTGGCAAAATGCCCGCCCACCGGCACCATCCACTTCGTTACCCATTCCATGGGCGGCATCCTGCTGCGCCAGTACCTGAGCCAGCATCGCATCGAACGATTGGGCCGCACCGTCATGCTCGGCCCGCCCAACCAGGGCAGCGAAGTGGTGGACAGCCTGGGTGACTGGGCTCCATTCCAGTGGTTCAACGGCCCCGCCGGCAGCCAGATGGGCACCGGCCCCGATAGCGTCCCCAACCAGCTCGGCCCGGTGGATTTCCCCCTGGGCGTCATTGCCGGCAGCGACACCATCAACTTTCTGCTCTCCACCCAATTACCCGGCCCCAATGACGGCAAGGTCACCGTGGAAAGAACCAAAGTGGAAGGCATGCAGGATCATCTGGTGCTGCCGGTGACGCACCCGTTCATGATGCGTAATGGGGACGTGATTGAGCAGGTGAAGGTGTT
>NZ_JABURH010000030.1 GCF_014762765.1 Alcanivorax sp. | reverse complement strand
GGGAGCCGTCACAACCCGGAATTTACCATGCTGGAATGGTACCGCCCGGGCTTTGTGCTCAAGGACCTGATCGATGAGTGCCTGGCCTTGTTTGCCGAACTGTTTCCAGGCGCCAATAGCCAGCGCTACCACTTCCGTGCCCTTTTCCACCATGTGACAGGCCTTGATCCTTTAACCACAGACGATCAGCAACTGATCGCTTGCGCCGAAACACACGGCGCGCCTGACAGTCTGGACAAGGCAGCCGCTGTCGACTTCCTGATGGCCACCAAAGTGGAGCCGGCGCTGCCCGCCGATCAGCTAACGGTGGTAAACGACTTTCCCGGCTGGGCCGCCGCCCTGGCACAAACCCATCAGGATCGGGACGGTGTGTCGGTCGCCCAACGTTTCGAGATCTATTACCGGGGGCTGGAACTGGCCAACGGCTATCAGGAACTCACTGATGCCCAGGAGCAACGGCAGCGCTTTGCGCAGGACAATACACTGCGACAGCAAGACTCCCTGCGCGAAATGGACGCCGACCCCTACCTGCTGGCCGCCATGGAGGCCGGCTTGCCGAAATGCAGCGGCGTGGCCATGGGCGTCGAAAGACTCTTGATGGCACAACAAACCCGCCCCCGCATCAGCGACACCCTCACCTTCCCGTGGGATCGCGCCTGAGCACAGGGACAACATTTCCGTTACGGCTCAGCCTCCATCAAAACTGCCCGTGTTGGCTACGTTAAACTTCGACCAACGGCTCGCGCTGAACATCCAGAGAGGATGAGCCCGTATCAAGGCTCGCCCTCCTCCGCCCACCAGTCACACACGCCATTGAGATCCAGCCACTTTTCTCGCGGCGGCGTTTGTACGGACAAGTCCACGCGCTCGCCCGTCGTTCTGTTCAGGTAGGCAAAGTCATAGACTTCGGCTCGCTGAGTGAAGACTTCATACTTTCCAGTTACTTCGCCGTCCACCACTTCCAACCAGGTAGCCCTGTATTTATCGGGCCCTCCGGGCACGTCCTCAATCATTTCCTCGTGCTCAAAGCTCAACGGGATAAAATCATCAGCTCCACGATGGAGAACGAGACCACCCACCCAGACTTCACTTTCGAGGTACAGCCTCAGCTCAAGCGCGGTGGCGTCATCGGGAGAGGAGAAACAGTGAACATCCACTGAGGTATCGTTTGCATACACAGGGGCACACAGCGCCACCGAGAGGGATGCCATCAACGCACGTCGACTACCCCCTTTCCACATTTTCAGCATCATTATCCCATGGGTTTCTGATTGATGGGTGACACGGGCACCGCCCTGCCACCTCTGCGCCAGCCTTCTGCGCCTATGGCAAAGGGCGGGCTGCTGCCTGACGCAACTCGGTGACACGCTCAGGCAAATCCCAGACACCGCCGGCAGCCAACCCACGGCATTGCCCTGTGGTGGATGAGAGAGTGTGCACAAACTGCTCACCGTCCCATGTCCATTCTTCATGGGCATAGCAATCGCCAATCCCTCGCCCTTTGTGCATCGCTGACACGGTTCCACCATCAAATTCTGTTGCCGAGCCCGTCACCAGAACAGGTTGGTAAGGTTTACTGTCGTTGATCACCCAGATCCCGGAGCCACCGTTGTAAGCAGCCATCCAGCAGCTGACTGCGACCATCAGACGAGAATCTGAAAGCCGCACCACATCCAAGGCCTCGCCGCCGTCTTCCGGCATGGCCAGGCCACTACACTCGGTTTCTTCATCCACCAGAGTTCGCAGCGTCGCGCGCAAGGCCGGCTCATCGGCCGCAGGCAAGGCAACCGGTGAGGCATCCACCGGCGCAGCAATGACTACCGGTGGAACCAGCGCCGGCAACACCTCCGCTTCCGGCCTGTTCCCCTTGCGGACCAGCGCCCCCGGGGTGCCAATCCGCCCCTGCACATCATCCATTTTCAGGAAGACAGCGCTGGCCCCGGCATCGGAAAGCCGCCACCGGTATTGATCATGAACCCACTCAATAACACTATCGCGACGCAGGGCACGCAACAGTGGCAGCAGCACCTCATCGGGCAATTCTGCGCCCAGAAACGCCGGATCCACCTTGACCTTACCGATCTCCTGCCCATCAATGACCAGAGACAGATCGGCATCTGAAGTCAGCGCCACATAGGCCGCCTCCTCAAGATCAAGCTCCCCGATTTTCACCTCGCCGGTTAGCGGCTGCTCCGGGCCCGCTTTACGGGTCAGCAACACGGCCACGGATTCGCTATCTTCAAAAAAGCGCTGATAACCCACCGCTCGGCAGGTACGGGTGTTATCACACACCAGCATCCAGTCTTCATGCTCAAAGCGCAGGCCTGTTACCGCTTCTGCCTGCAAGGAACGCGGCATCACCGACGCAATCAGCCCTGCAACCAGAGCAACACAGCCCAGACGCCGCAACGTCAGACAACGAGCTTTCATATCTCTACGCTGTCGTCGGGCAGTTTTTTCTTATGGTGTCCGGCCAGCTCATACTCCTTGCTCCACAAGCGGATCTTGCTGGCCTTGTCCATGGTGATATCAAACTTGAAGACGTGCTTGGTGCCGGTATTGGGCGGCACTGTAAATTCTGCAGCGTAACGATTATCTGCGGACAACCCTTGCGAATAACCATCGTGATCGATCAGCAGCACGATGCCCTTGTCGTCCATGTTGGCAATGCGAACCGGTTTTCCCTCATTGTTTTTGAAACCCACGGTCACCAGCGTGGCCAGCTCGTCATCGGTGCTCTCTACCCCCAGCACTTCGACGCTGATGAACTGCTCCATTTCATCCACATTGGTCACTGTTACCGCGCCATCGGCCCCTTCTGCACCTTTGCGGCCCTCATCCACGCCATCGTTCAGGCCCTTCATCAAGTCTTTACCAAAGGTAATCACGCTCTTGGTGGTATCGCTGATAATGTCCTTGGTATCAGCCCCCACACCCGCACACAGTAACGACAGCGCCATAACAAATACGCCTTTTTTCACTGAAAGACTCCTTCCTTCGAGTTAGACATGGAAAGCAGAGGACTGCACAATTAGCGCACGAAAGTACCACAAAAAGAACGAGACAAGACGCCAACATTGCCAGATATGAGAACCTTGTCGGTGATTCAATGCCCACGACGCTGCTCGGACGTCAGGCTCGATGGGTTATCGAGAAGGAGACACTAGACATTCCGTTGACTTAGAGATTAATACACTGCCTATCGGTGTCATCCACTCATAGCGCCAATAAGGTTCCAAATAAAAAGACCGCCCCCATATCCTGGACGCGGCCTATTCCTTTCAGCTCGCAGCGCAATCTTCCACGTTGCGGTTTTTAACTTTTAGCTTGCAACCGTCCCCTACGCCATCGCCGGCTGCGCCACCGAATTCGCCCGTGCCACCGTCTCCGCAATCA
>NZ_JABURH010000166.1 GCF_014762765.1 Alcanivorax sp. | reverse complement strand
AGGCCTTTGCCACCGGTGTCAGCAGGGCCACACGGTCTTCCGCCTTTTTCTTGGCGTCCGCGTCTTCGCTGAACTTGGCGGTATCCAGTTGCATGCCTACATAGGCGGCCAGGGCACGGCCGCCTTCATTGATGGCTCGCATGTTCATCAACATGCGGCGCACATCACCGTGAACGATGATCGGGTCCGCCGGGCCATTGGGATTCTTCGCACCTGTGGCGCTTCGGCCCTGCAGGCGTTCGCGGGCATAGTCCACGGCGCTCTGGTAGCTCACTTCACCCAGGCCCAGGCCCTGCAGGCCGATGGACAGGCGCTCGTAGTTCATCATGGTGAACATGCAGGCCAGCCCCTGGTTGGGCTCGCCAATGATCCAGCCCTTGGCGTCGTCGAAGTTCATTACGCAGGTGGCAGAACCCTTGATGCCCATCTTGTGCTCGATGGAGCCACAGGTGGCACCGTTGCGCTCACCGGCATTGTTGTCCGCGTCGGGCAGGAACTTGGGCACCAGGAACAGGGAGATCCCCTTGGAACCGGCCGGGGCATCCGGCAGTTTCGCCAGCACCAGGTGGATATGGTTGCTGGTCATATCGTGCTCACCACCGGTGATGAAGATCTTGGTGCCGGTGATGTTGAAGGAACCGTCCGCGTTGGGCTCAGCCTTGGTACGCAGAATACCCAGGTCGGTGCCGGAGTGGGGCTCGGTCAGGCACATGGTGCCGCTCCACTCACCACTGTAGAGCTTGGGCAGATATTGCTCTTTCAGTTCCTGGCTGGCGTGGGCATCGATGGCCAGGCAGGCGCCGCTGGTGAGGGCTGGATACAGAGCGAAAGAGGAACAGGCGCTATGCATCATTTCTTCGAACAGCACCGCCAGGGACTTGGGCATGCCCTGGCCACCGAATTCCGGATTACCGGAGAACGCACTCCAGCCATTTTCGGCAAAGGTCTTGAACGCGTCCTTGAAACCGTCCGGAGTAGTCACTTCCCCGTCATTCCAGGTGCAACCCTGCTCGTCACCGTTGCGGTTCAACGGGAACAACAGGCCTTCGGTCATCTTGCCCGCTTCTTCCAGAATGGCGTCGGACAGGTCGCGGGTTACCTCGGCGGTGGCAGGCATGGAGGCCCACAGCTGATCCGCTTTGAACACATCGTTGAGAACAAAACGCATGTCCTCGAGGGGCGCTTTATAGGTCGCCATTTGCACATCTCCCGAAAGTTGGCAGGGCGCAAATTTTAGGCAGCCAGGGCCTCAGGTAACAGGGTTATTTGTGACCCGCCGTTCATGGCCCCCACCATTAACGCAAGATTCACATATTCTGAGAGAGATTAAGGACATAAAGTGTCTTTTCGGCACAATTTGCCTTATTTTCGCCGAAAATAGAGAAGCCCTCTTCGTCTATTCAGCCGGCTCCGGCCGACGCCACATCCACAGCAGCACCACACACAGAAACAGGGGCACACCGATTTTCACGTAATCCGGGGCGGAAGACAGGCTGATCAGGCCGATGCTGAGCAGCATCATGGTGGAGGCGGCACACTTGGCGCGGCGGGGAATGGCTCGCTGTTCACGCCACTGACGGATATGACCACCATGGCGGGGATGATGCGTCAGCCAGTGCTCAAGCTGCGGCCAGCCATGGCTACCGGCCCAGGCCGCCAGCAGCAGGAACACCACCGTGGGCATGCCCGGAACGATCACACCGATCATCCCCAGCAGCACAAACAGCATCGCTAACGAGCGCCAGCAAAGCACCCTGACTGTTTCCATTTCTCCCCTCCTGGAACAGGCAATGAACTCACTTCCTGCGAGAGAGTCATTACAGCATGCCCGATTTTCGGGGAATAAAAAAACCCGCCGGACGGCGGGTTTTGCGGGTCAATCGACGTGATAAGCCAGCGGGTCGTCCAGAACCGTCTCGCCTTGTGCCGCTTCCGAGTCTGCAGAAGCCCCGGAAATCGCTTTCAGACGCTCCTCGAGCTGCTCTCGGCTCACTGGCTCACCATTGAGGCTGAGGATGCCGCCATTGGCGTTGATGACACCGCGCCAGCGCTCGCCTTGCCGTTCCACCACCCCCTGCTCTGCCAGGGCAGTCAGCCTGCCGGCGTAGGGGGGCGGTACCAGGGAGTCGTGCATGTCCACTCGCACCGTTATATCCAGCATCTGCTGGATCTCCGTCTCACTCAACGCCATCAGCTCCTGCGTGGACAGGTTGTTGCCGTCCAGGCCCAGGTAGCGAGCCTTGCTGTCCAGGGTGAGCTGCCGCTCACCCTGGTGATCCACCAGCATTTGCAACGCCAGTTCACTGTCTCCAGGGTGTAGCAGTTGCTCGGCTGCCACCTGAGTCATCTCCGCCAGCAGGGTCTGGATACGCATCATCTGCTGCTCCATGTCCTGCTCACCATTGCCGGACAGGGCGCCCATCAGGGCCTGGGTCTGGATTTCATCCATTTCACGGTTGAGTGCATGCACCCTGACCAGTGCCTGCTTGTCCAGGCCCGCGTATTCCATGCCAAGGTAGGCACTATCCATGGGCAGCGGCACCATGGGCCCGGCGATCTGCTCCAGCCACAACCGGCTGTTGCCACTGAGAGTTTCACCGTGGTCCTGGCTGGTTCCCTGCAGGGTCAGATCAAACGCCAGCATCGGCTGCTCCCCCTGAGACCAACGCAACTGCTTGCCGGTAAGGTTGATATCTGCCAGAGGCAATTCGCCGCCCAGCATGGCAACCACATCCACCGAGCCGGTGAGCGAATCCACCGCAAAGCCCATTTTCGGGGAGGACACATCCAGCCCCTGCAGGGACAGGTAGGAATTGACCGGGTAGGCATCCGCACTCGGCCGCAACACGTCCAGTTGCAACTCCTCAAGCACCACCTTGCCCATTGGCGAGTCCAGATTCACCGGCGCCACCGCCACCTTCATGGTCAGGCTGCCGTCAAACCCATAGCGGCTGTAACCACTCACCGGCGGCTTGCCCTGGAAGATCTCATTCACCATGGCTGCCATTTCCGCTGGCAGGCCACTCAGATCCAGCACTTCCTCGCTGGCAGCGATGCCCACAAACAAGCCATCACCGGTCCAGGCGAAAGGGCCGTGATGGATAGTGCTCAGGGAACAGATCTTGCCCGACAAGGCACCCAGGTTTGCATTCGATGCCAACTCGCCCTGAATGATCAGGCAGGTCACCGCCTCGGAGCGGAACAGCCCGCGGTCATAGCTGAACACATCAAAGATGATATCGGTCTGCCCCGGAATCACTTCCAGGCCGGCGACTTCTTCGCGAACCAGCGTTTCAGCACGCATGCCCACATAAAACGTGGCCCCCAGCCACGCCACAACCAGCACCAGAATCAGTGCAACAAGCTTCTTCATGGATATATCCCCCTTATCCCTGTTATGTCTT
>NZ_JABURH010000031.1 GCF_014762765.1 Alcanivorax sp. | reverse complement strand
TGGTAGCTGAGCAACTGCAACGGCACGGTATAAACGATGGGCGCAATGGTTTCCGGCACGGCGGGCATGTTCAGCACGTGGATGCCTTCGCCTTCTTTCACGTGAGCATTCTTGTCGGCGAATACGTAGAGCTCACCGCCGCGGGCGCGGACTTCCTGCAGGTTGGATTTTAGCTTTTCCAGCAGTTCGTCGTTGGGCGCCACGGAGACCACCGGCATGTCGCTGTCTACCAGTGCCAGGGGGCCGTGCTTGAGTTCACCGGCCGGGTAGGCTTCGGCGTGGATGTAGGAGATTTCCTTGAGCTTGAGGGCGCCTTCCAGGGCCACCGGGAATTGCACGCCACGGCCCAGGAACAGGGTGTGGTGTTTTTCCACGAAGGCTTCGGAAAGCTTTTCGATGGGCTTGTCCAGAGCCGCAGTCTGTTCAATCAGGTTGGGCAGCTGGCGCAGTTCGTCGAGGATGCCTTCGATGCGGGCATCGTCCAGGCCTTTCTGACGGCCCAGGGCCAGTACCAGCATGAGCAGGCCGGTAAGCTGGGTGGTGAATGCCTTGGTGGAGGCCACGCCGATTTCCGGGCCAGCCTTGGTGAGGAATACCAGTTCGGATTCGCGCACCAGCGAGGAGCTGTCCACATTGCAGATGGCCAGGCGGCCCACGTAGTTGGGGGACGCGGTGTCGCGCAGGGCCGCCAAGGTGTCGGCGGTTTCGCCGCTCTGGGAGATGGTGACGAACAGGGTGCCTTCCGGGACCACATGGTTGCGGTAGCGGAATTCGCTGGCCACTTCCACCTGGCAGGGAATACCGGCGATGTCTTCCAGCCAGTAACGGGCCACCATGCCGGCGTGGTAGCTGGTGCCGCAGGCGACGATCTGGACGGTTTTCACGCGGTCAAAGATGGCCGGAGCTTTTTCACCGAAGGCGTCGATCAGGCTCGCCGGGCTGTCGATGCGACCTTCCAGGGTTTTCTGGATAGCCGCCGGCTGCTCGAAGATTTCCTTCTGCATGTAGTGGCGGTATTCGCCTTTTTCCGCGTCTTCGTGGGTGCCGTCGAATTCGTGGGTGTCACGGCTGGCGGCGTTGCCTTGTGCATCGACGATGCGGACGTTGTCGGTGCTGATTTCTGCCTGGTCGCCTTCTTCCAGGAAGATGAAACGGTTGGTCACCGGCAGCAGAGCCAGTTGATCGGAGGCAATGTAGTTTTCGTCGATGCCCAGGCCGATGACCAGGGGACTGCCGGAACGCACGGCCACCAGCTTGTGGGGCTCATCCTTGTGGATCACACCCAGGGCGTAGGCGCCATCCAGTTTCTTTACGACCTGCTGGACGGCGGTGAACAGATCCACGCCGGTGTCCAGCACCTGGTGG
Source organism: Alcanivorax sp. (assembly GCF_014762765.1). Classification (GTDB taxonomy): domain Bacteria; phylum Pseudomonadota; class Gammaproteobacteria; order Pseudomonadales; family Alcanivoracaceae; genus Alcanivorax. The sequence goes on along the minus strand of NZ_JABURH010000031.1, from coordinate 2,060 downwards.
AGCAGGTGCACGATGACTTCGGTGTCGGTCTGGGACTGGAAGGCATAGCCGGCGGCTTCCAGTTCGTCTTTCAGTTCCTGAAAGTTTTCGATGATGCCGTTGTGCACCAGGGCCAGATCGCTGCCGGACATGTGCGGGTGGGCATTGTCTTCGGAGGGTTTGCCATGGGTGGCCCAGCGGGTATGGGCGATGCCGGTGAAGCCACTGGCATGCTGTTCCGTGGTGGCGGCTTCCAGGCCGGCGACCTTGCCCTGGCGACGCACCCGGGTAATGCCGGAATCATTGAGCAGCGCAACGCCGGCACTGTCATAGCCCCGGTATTCCAGGCGCTTGAGGCCAGTGATCAGGATGTTGGTCACATTACGCTGGGCAATGGCCCCGACGATTCCACACATGTTGGTTTCCTTGAATATTGCTTGCCGGCAGTGCTTGCGAATTCACTGCCGTATCTATTCGCCATGCGAGCATGGCTCCAACGAATTCTCGATCCTTTGAAAACCCCTTTCTATTGTGGGAGGCAATGCTTGCATCGCGAAGGTGCCACTAGGGCCACCGTTATTCGCGATGCGAGCATCGCTTCCCACAAAAATCAGGAATACTGGGGTTTCAAAGGCTCCTTATTTCTTTTGCGGACGTTTCCAGTCGTTGACGTTGCGCTGCTGGCCACGGGCAACGGCCAGGCCGTTGTCGTCCACGTCCTTGGTGATGGTGCTGCCGGCGCCCACGGTGGCATTTTCGCCGATGGTGACCGGTGCCACCAGTGAAGAATTGGAACCGATAAAGGCGCCGTCTTTCATCACTGTCTGGAATTTGTTGGCGCCATCGTAATTGCAGGTGATGGTGCCGGCGCCCACATTCACGCCTTTGCCGATCTGGCTGTCGCCGATGTAGGTGAGATGGTTCACTTTGGAACCCTCGCCCACATAGGACTTCTTGGTTTCCACAAAGTTGCCGATCTTGGCCTTGTCGGCCAGTTCCGTGCCGGGGCGCAGGCGGGCGTAGGGGCCGATGGTGCATTGCTCACCGACGATGGCGCCATCCAGCAGGCTGTTGGCTTCAATGACTGTGCCGGCACCGATATTGGTATCGCGGATAATGCAGTTGGGGCCGATGACAACGCCTTCTTCGATGGTCACGTCACCTTCCAGCACCACGTTCACATCAATGATCACGTCGCTGGCGATCTGCACGCTACCGCGCACGTCCAGTCGATTCGGGTCGCGCAGGGTGACACCATCGCGCATCAGGGATTCGGCCTGGGCCAGCTGATAGAGTCGCTCCAGCCGGGACAGCTGCACCCGGTCGTTAATACCATCCACTTCCCAGGCAAATTCCGGCTGCAGGGTTTCCACGGTCAGACCGGACTGCACCGCCATGGCGATGACGTCGGTCAGGTAGTATTCGCCCTGGGCATTGTTGCTGGATAGTTTCGGCAGACAGTCTTCCAGGAAGCTGCGTGTGCAAGCCAGGATGCCGGTGTTGATTTCCGGGATACCCAGCTCCGCTTCGCTGGCGTCTTTCTGCTCGACGATGCGCTGCACGTTGTTCTGGCCATCACGAACGATACGGCCATAGCCGCTGGGGTCATCCAGGGTCAGGGTCATCAGTGCCAGGGTCTTGTCATCCACGCACTGGACGAATTCACGCAGAGTTTCCGGGCGGATCAGGGGGACGTCGCCGTACAGCACCAGTACGATATCTTCCTTGACCAGGGGCATGGCCTGGGCCACGGCGTGGCCGGTGCCCAACTGCTCGGCCTGCTCGGCCCACTGCAGGTGATCGCCATTGACGATGTCTTTCACCTGATCACCACCGTGGCCGTAGACGATGATGGTGTTGTCGGCGGCCAGGCTGGTGGCGGCATCCACCACATGCTGGACCATGGCCTTACCGGCCACTTCATGCAGCACCTTGGGCAACGCACTTTTCATGCGTGTGCCTTTGCCGGCGGCGAGAATGACAACTGCAATAGACCCTGAACTCATACCCTGTCCTTATGTTTTACCCTTGTCGCGATGCGCCGTGCGGTTTATAGCATGACATCGTGACATTTCTGTCTC
>NZ_JABURH010000032.1 GCF_014762765.1 Alcanivorax sp. | reverse complement strand
GCATGTAGACATAGGGATAGAGCACCAGGGACAGGGTGATCACCACCCAGAGGGGGTGGCGGGCGCTGAAGTCCGGCAGAATCGGCAGCCACTGGCGCAGGAAGGTCTGGATGGGTCCGGCGTAATCCAGCAGGTCCACCATCACGAAAGCCAGCACATAGGCGGGCATGGCCATGGGCAGCAACAGCGCCCATTGCAGCCAGCGACGGCCGGGAAACTCCAGGGTGGCCACACACCAGGCCAGGGACACCCCGAGCAGCAGCACCCCGGCGGTGACCCCCACCATCAGGAACAGGGTATTGCCTACCAGCCGCCACAACACCGTGTCGAGCAGGTGCTGCCAGGTGGCCCACTGCTCCTGCTGCCAGGCGGCCAGCAGTACCACAATGGGCACCAGCACCAGCAAGGCCAGCAGCAGAACACTGGCACCGCTGGCTGAAAGGGCTCCCCGGGTTCGCACCGGTTAGCGGTATCCGGCGCGGTCCATCAGCTTGACGGCATCCACCTGCAGGGCCCCAGCCACACTGACGTTCAGATCATCCGATTTGAATTCTCCCCAGGAAGCCACCTCTTCCGCAGGCTCCACGGCGGCATTCACCGGGTATTCCATATTGCGGTCAGCCAGCAGTTTCTGGGCCTGCGGTTGGCTCATCCATTCCAGCAGGTCGCGAGCCTTTTGCGGGTGAGGCGCATGGCGGGTAATGCCGGCGCCGGAGATATTCACGTGGACACCACTGGAATCCTGGTTGGCCCAGAACAAGGACAGGGGCAACTGCGGATTGTCCTGCTTCATACGACCGAAGTAGTAAGTATTCACTATGCCCACATCACACTGTCCGGCCACAATGGCCTCCATCAGGGCAGTGTCGTTGGAGAATACGTCGGTGGCCAGATTCGCCACCCAGCCACGCACGATTTCCTCGGTTTTTTCTTCGCCAAGACGCTTGATCATGGTCGCCACCAGGGACTGGTTGTAGACCTTCTTGGAGGTGCGCAGGCACAAGCGCCCCTTCCATTGGGGGTCTGCCAGGGCTTCGTAGCTGGACAGGGCCGCCGGGTCCACCCGGTCGGTGGAATACACCAGGGTTCGGGCCCGCACGGTCAGGCCAAACCAGCGACTTTCCGGGTCAGTCAGTTCCGCCGGCACATTGGCCGCCAACAACGGCGACTCCAACGGTTGCAACAAATCCTTGTCCGCCGCATTCCACAGATTGCCGGCGTCCACGGTGATCAGCATATCCGCCGGTGAGCGCTCACCCTCAGCCTGCAAACGGGCGGTCAGGGCGGCAGCATTGTCGGTGATATAGCGGATTTTCACGCCGGTGGCTTCGGTATAGGCATCGAACACCGGCTTGATCAGATGGTCATTGCGCGAGGTATAAACCACCAGTTCTTCTTCAGCGGCGGGTTCGGAACAGGCCCACAGCCCGGTGAGCATGACAACGGCGGCGGCCAGAAGGGCAATGCCTCGCATAGTGGTGGACTCCATCAAATGCACAAGGAAACAAGAATGATTCTTAATTGGCGGCAAGTATGGCAGGAATTTATGCCAAGCTCTAGGGTCTGTTCACACTATTTCCCCAGGCCTTGCTGGCCACTCATAGCCCCGGAGGCAGTGGCCTTGCCCGCTTCGGCAAATCCGCGCCTCGCCCCATGGCCTGGCCGGCAAACAGCCGCTTGAGCGGCCCCGCCTGATTGACCCAGCGCATGCCGGTATTGCGCAGCCAGCGCACCGGCAAGGCCCGCTGGCCGAACAATTCCTGAAACCCGCGCATGGCGTTCTGCATGATCAGGTTCTCGCCGCGGCGCCGACGCTGATATCGGGCAAGGGCCGCGCTGTCCGCACAGGAACGCCCGCTGCCAACGGCTCGCTCCACCTCTTCCGCCAGCACCGCCGCGTCCAGCAGGCCCAGGTTGACGCCCTGCCCCGCCAGCGGATGAATCACGTGGGCGGCATCGCCCACCAGCGCCAGGCCCGCTGCTACATAGCTGCTGGCATGTCGCTCCTGGATTGGGAACACCGCCCTGTCGCTGAGCAGCGCCACCTCGCCGAGTGCATCACCGACGCCCGCTTGCAGTTCGGCAGCAAAATCCGCCGGCGCCTTTTCTCGCAGTTGAGCAATACGCTCCGGCCAGCCGGACCAGACAATGGAACACTGCCGTTGCTCACCCTGCTGCGGGTCACTGTAAAGCGGCAGTAACGCCAACGGCCCGGATTCCATGAACACCTGACGCGCGCAGGCGTCATGAGGCAAGGCAGTGGCAATGGTCGCCACCAGGGCATGATGACCGCTGTCACGGGCACCGCCACTGATGCCGGCCCAGTCCCGCACCCGGGAGCGGGCGCCATCTGCCCCCACCAACAGATCCGCCTGCCAGCACTGGTCCCCGGCGCGCACCTGCCAGCCACCCTCCTCACGACGGGCGCTGTCCACCGCTGCATTGCAGCGCCAATCCAGATTGGCAAAGTCCGCCGCCCGCCGGTAAAGCGCCGCCGACAGATGAGCGTTTTCCAATAGCCAGCCCAGGGACTGCGCGCCCACCTCTGCCGCGCGGAACAGCACCTCGCCGGTGCCATCCTGATCCCACACCTGCATGGCGTCGTAGGGCTGCACCCGGCTCATGTCCAGGTACTCCCAGACACCACTGTTCTGCAGCAGCCAGTGACTGGCCTCGGTGAGCGTGGACACCCGCAACCGGGCTGGCCCGGACGGCATCTCTGGCGCCGGCGCACCATCCAGCACCGTCACAGCCAGCCCCTGCTCCGCCAGCAACACCGCCAGCAAGCCCCCGGTCATACCCCCGCCGACGATGACGATGTGTTGGGATTCAGGTTGTTCTGTCATGGGCGCACTCATCAAAGGTCGATGCTCGCTGTTGATATGTAGGAGCGCCTCTTGAGGCGCGAATGTCCACGATCTTTAACGCGTGTTGTTGCGTTAGCATCGTCAGCTCGCCGATATCAAACGCCGAAGCAGCTGCAAGCTCTTCGCGCCTCAAGCGGCGCTCCTACAGCAGCTTCGTAGCATGGGTTTCGCTATTAACTATTAACTGTTAACTATTAATTGCCTTTTCAAAGCCCCATGGCGCGGCGCGCAAAACCCTGGCGCAGACCGGGCAGGATATCCATGGCCACCAGCCCCAGCTGCCGGCTGTGGGCAAACAGTGGTTGCTGGACCCGGAACACTTCCGGCACCCAACGCGAGGCCTGGCTGATCAGGGCCTGGTCCTGTTCCCGGCGTTGCACGTATTGCTGCAACAGAGACAATTCGCCCGGCGCTGAAGCAGCGCCAACGGTACTGGCCAACTGCACCAGATCACGCACGGTCAGGTTGAAGCCCTGCCCCGCTACCGGGTGCAAGGTGTGAGCGGCATTACCCACCACCACCCCATAGGGGACCGCCTGGGCACAGGCATGGGTCAGCACCAGCGGGTAACGCTGGCGTTCGCCGA
>NZ_JABURH010000033.1 GCF_014762765.1 Alcanivorax sp. | reverse complement strand
ACTACCAGCGTGGCCAGCCCCAGGCCCAGGGCGTTGACCACGGTACCGGTCACCGCCAGCAGGGGGCAGAGGCCGAGAATCTGCACGGTGGCCGGGTTGTTGTTCCACAACCCGTCCATGCTGATCTTTTTGTAATTCACATCACTCATCACAGGTCTCCGCCGGGGCTGCCTCGGAAGGTGCCTCAAAGACAGCCGTATGGTTGGCGTCGAAATATTGCAGGGCGCGGTGCACGGCTCCCACCACGGCGCGGGGAGTGATGGTGGCGCCGGTAAAGCTGTCGAACTGGCCGCCGTCCTTCTTCACCGCCCAGCCGGCATCGGCAGGATTGCCCAGTGACAGGCCATTGAAACCATAAATCCAGTCGGATTTTTTGGTTTCGATCTTGTCGCCCAGCCCCGGTGTTTCATTGTGCGGGGGCACCACGCGCACCCCTTGAACCTTGCCTTGCATATCCACGCCAACGATCAGGGCAATGTTGCCACCGTAACCGTCCGGGGCGGTGGCTTCCAGTACGGCGCCGTTGGGCTCGCCATCCTGGCGTGCCCGGTAAATATGATGGCCGTTGCGGCCCAGCAGCGGGTCGCTGACGGTAATGCGATCGGCCAGCAGATCGTTGTCATGCCGGTCGTGGGGCATCACTTCATTGAGCGAGGCCATCAGTGCAGCCTGCTTGTTGCACTCCACCTTGCCGATGGTCAGTTCATTGGTGATGGCCAGGGCCGCGGCGGTGCTGATGGCAAACAGGCTGAGGATCACGGCGTTTTTGGTAATGGCATAACGCATCATGACTGGGTGCCCCTGTTTGGCTTGTCGTGGCCATAGGTCCGTGGCTGGGTGTAGTAATCGATAAAGGGCGCGCACAGGTTAAGCAGTAGCACCGAGAATGCCACCGCATCCGGGTAGCCGCCGAAGCTGCGGATTACCCAGATCAGCACCCCGATCAGCGCCGCATAGATCAGCCGACCGCTGCGGCTGGTGGCGGCGCTCACCGGGTCCGTGGCGATAAAGAACGCGCCGAGCATGGCCCCGCCGGAGAGTATCTGGAACATCGGATCGGCAAACCGCACCGGGTCGATCAGCCAGGCCACCAGGGCAGGCAGGGCCAGGCCGGCCAGAAAACCCACCGGGATATGCCAGGTAATGATCTTGCGGCTGATCAGATACAGACCGCCCAGCAAGAAGGCCAGGTTCACCCATTCCCAGCCGAGCCCGGCAAACTGGCCATGGAGGATGCCGTGGCTGGCCAGTTCGCTTTCATTGCCGGCCCAGGTGCGGAAGGTATCCAGGGGCGTGGCGCCGCTCAGGCCGTCCACCGGCAGTTGCCCGGTAAACAGCTGCCAGCTTTGTGCGAAGCTGGGCGCTTCGCCGGGGGCGATCCACTGGGTCATGGCCACCGGGAAGGAAATCAGCAGCAGCACATAGCCGACCATGGCCGGGTTGAAGGGGTTCATGCCCAGGCCGCCATAGAGCTGCTTGGCGACGATAATGGCAAAGCTCACCCCTATCAGGGTCAGCCACCAGGGGGAGGTGGGAGGCAGGGCCAGGGCCAGCAGCACGGCGGTGAGCACCGCGCTGTAGTCCTTCAGGTAGAAGGCCACCGGTCGACCGCGGGCTTTCAGGATCAGCGCCTCACTGACCAGCGCCACCACCACGGCCCAGAGCACATTGATCACCGTGCCCCAGCCGAACTGCCAGGTCAGCACTGCCAGGCCGGGCAGGGTGGCGTAAATCACCTGACGCATGAAGGCGCCGGTGTTGTTGCTCACCGTGGTATGGGGCGAGGTTGAAGAGATCAGTGCCATCAGTCTTGCAGTCCTTGTTCTTCCACCGCCTGTTTGAGCGCCTTGCGGGCGATCTGGGCTTCCGCCTCCAGGGCCTGTAATTCGGAACTGAGCGCTTCCAGGGTATCTTCCGAGGCGCTGTCCCGCTGTTGCTCAAGCTCGCGCTGCTTGTCGGCCAGGGCACTTTCCGCCCGGGCGGCTTCCAGCTTCAGGGTTTTCAGATCCTTGCCGGTGTGTGCGCGGATATCCGCCTTGGCTTCTTCCACCAACGCATCCAGGGCATCGCGGGCCACATCGGCTTTGCCTTTCAGCTTGTCCACCTTCTGCTGCATGGCATTGAGTTCTTCGGCGGGTATATCGCCGTTTCGCTCACCGCGCTCCAGGGCGGCATGGGCTTCCTTGTACTGTTTGTGGGCCATGTTGTAGGCGGTTTTCAGGGCCTTGAGACGCTTCTGGCGCTTGGCCGCCACCTCCGGGTCTACCGCAGTGAGCGCCTGCGGGGCCTCGGTCTCCGGTGCCTTGGGCGTATCCGTGGGGGCTGGCGGTGTCTTGGGGGCAGCCGGGGCCGGTGCGGACGCTTTGGCCTCGCGCAGTTCGGCTTTCCAGTGGTCGGCCTCCGCTTTCAGGCGATCTGCTTCGGCGCGCAACTCGGCAGCGTTGTCCGCCCCGTTCTCGTCGGCCTCTTTGGCGGCTTTGACGGCGGCCTTGTAGGCAGACGAGACTTCGCCCACCTTCTTCTTCAGGTCGGCCAGCGGGTCGGCTGGCGCAGCGGCAGGGGCCGGGGCGGGCGTGGCCGGTGCATTGGCCTTGGCGTTGCGCAGGTCGGCCTTGAGCTGGTCCGCCTTGGCTTTCAGTTCGTCCGCCTGGCTGCGCAACTCGGCGGCATTGTCAGCGCCGTTTTCTTCCGCTTCCTTGGCCGCCTTCACGGCCGCCTTGTAGGCGGATGAGGCCTCGCCCACCTGCTTCTTCAGGTCTGCCACCGGGTCGGCCTGGGGCGCAGTTGCCGGGGTGGCGGGGGCGTTGGCCTTGGCGTCACGCAGTTCCGCCTTGAGTTTGTCGGCGGCGGCCTTGAGCTCATCGGCTTTGGCGCGTAGCTCGGCAGCGTTGTCGTCGCCATTGGCTTCCGCATCCTTGGCGGCTTTTACCGCGGTCTTGTAAGCGGACGAGGCGTCACCGACCTGTTTTTTCAGCTTGCCGACGATATCTTCCGCCGGTGCGGCGGCGGGGCCCGCTTCCTTGGCGTCACGAACGGCTGCCTTGGCCTTGTCGGCGATGGCTTTCAGGCGATCCACGTCGGCTTTCAATGCGTCCAGGTTGTCCGCGTTGTCTGCCTCGGCGGCTTTGGCCGCTTTGACGGCGGCCTTATAGGCCTTGGACGCTTCCAGGGAGGCCTGCTTGAGCGCTGCCGTATCCACACTGGGGGCACTGGCTGTTTCGGTTTTCTTCTTGCGGTTGGCTTCCAGCCGCGCCTGGCGACGGGCTTCTTTTTCCGCCTTTTCCGCATCAATCCGGGCCTGGCGGGCTTCGAAGCGCTGGCGAGCCTTGTCGGCTTTGACCTGATCGGCTGCCTGCTGACGCACTTCCGCCTTGGCATAGCGGTAGTACTGCACCAGCGGGATATGGCTGGGGCACACATAGGCGCAGGCACCGCACTCGATGCAGTCCATCAGGT
>NZ_JABURH010000207.1:20590-26476 GCF_014762765.1 Alcanivorax sp. | reverse complement strand
CCAGCTCGCCGTTGGCGGCCACCGCCCCGGCGGACAGGCCGGTGCGGCCCCCGGATGGCACCAGGTGCAGGCCGTGGTCGTTGGCGATCTCCACGATCTGCTGCACCTCGTCGATGGTTTCCGGTAGCGCGATGGCGCTGGGGGCCGGGGCCCATACCTTGGTCCAGTCGACCCCGTAGCGCTCGGCGCTTTCCTGGTCGGTAAGGAGGCGATTGCCAAGCAAATCAGTCAGTTGCTCCAGCGCAGCATGGGCATGGGCGGTCATCAACGGGTCTCCTGCAGGGGTAAAACGCACGATGTTGAGGCGTTCTCACGGCAACTTGAGCAATCCGACGGCGCGGCTGCTCTCAATTTGAGCGGGCTATGTTAACATACGCGCCCATTTCACAGGCTACCGAGACTTACATCATGGCCGATACTTCTCTTGAGAAGGACAAGATCCGCGTTCTCCTGCTCGAGGGCATCCACGAAAACGCCGTGGAGAACCTGAAAGCGCACGGCTATAGCAATGTGGAGCTGCTGCCCACCGCGCTGACCGGCAACGACCTGGCAGACAAGATCAAGGATGCCCACTTCATCGGCATTCGCTCCCGCACCCAGCTCACCGAAGAGGTGTTCCAGGCGGCGGAAAAACTGATCGGCGTGGGTTGTTTCTGTATCGGTACCAACCAGGTGGATCTGAATGCCGCCCTGAAGCGTGGTATCCCGGTATTCAATGCCCCCTATTCCAATACCCGTTCCGTGGCTGAACTGGTGATTGCCCATACCATCAACCTGATGCGCGGCATTCCCGAGAAGAACGCCTCTGCCCACCGCGGCGGCTGGCTGAAGTCTGCCAAGGACAGCTACGAGATTCGTGGCAAGACCCTGGGTATCGTAGGTTACGGCAATATCGGCGCCCAGGTGTCCGTGCTGGCCGAGTCCATGGGCATGAAGGTGAAGTTCTACGACGTGGTGCCCAAGCTGCCGCTGGGTAATGCCGAGCAGGTGAGCAGCCTCGCTGAGTTGCTGGGTCAGTCCGACGTGGTCAGCCTGCACGTGCCGGACACTGCTGCCACCCGCTGGATGATCAAGGAAGAACAGATTCGCGCCATCAAGCCCAAGGGTTACCTGATCAACTATGCCCGCGGCAAAGTGGTGGACATTGATGCCCTGGCCGGTGCTCTGCGTGATGGCCACCTGCTGGGCGCTGCCATCGACGTGTTCCCGGAAGAGCCCAAGGGTAACGACGACGAGTTCATCAGCCCGCTGCGTGAATTCGACAACGTGATCCTGACCCCGCATATCGGTGGTTCTACCCAGGAAGCCCAGGTGAACATCGGTACCGAAGTGTCCGAGAAGCTGATCCGCTACTCCGACAACGGTGCCACTCTGGGTGCGGTGAACTTCCCGGAAGTGGCCCTGCCGGCCCACCCGGACATGCACCGCCTGCTGCACATTCACAAGAACGTGCCCGGCGTGCTCACCCAGATCAACACCGTATTCTCCGAAAATGGCATCAACATTTGCGGCCAGTACCTGCAGACCAACGAAGAGATCGGTTACGTGGTCATCGATGTGGACAAGGGCTACAGCCAGCTGGCGCTGGAGAAGCTGCGTACCATCGACGGCACCATCCGGACCCGGGTGTTGTTCTAGGCGAGTCGGTGTTTCTCGGGGAGTGGCTGTTCCGGCCTTCCTCCTGAACTGTGAAACGCTCGACAAAAAGCCGGTGGCGGGCTACCTTGCCTGCTCCGGCTTTTTTCGTATCTAACGTATGAGACGACTCAGGAAAGGATGCCTGTTGGTTGCAGGGCTGCTGGCATTGTCCGGCTGTGCCACAAACTCCCTGTTTGTGCCCTACCCCAACCAGGCCCAGCAATGGAAAACCGCGTTGGCGACCGCCCCGGTGACGCCAGCGGCCACCCAGAAGCTGGAAAAAGCTGCCTCCGGCGGTGATGGCGTCCTTTACCTGCAGGAACTGGGTCGGGTCAGCCAACTCACCGGCCAGCGTGAACAGAGCCGGGAGGCCTTTGCCAGCGCCATCCAGAAATACGACGAGGAAGACGCCAGCGCCCGTATCCAGGTCTCGTCCCTGGCGTCTTCCACCACATCCCTGGTCACCAACGACAATGCCCGTGGTTATGTGGCGCCGGACTACGAGCGCATCTTCACCCATGCCTATCAGGCCCTGAATTACTGGGACGCCAACGATCCCACTGGTACCGCCGTGGAATTGCGTGGCGCGGCCCTGGAGCAGCGGGTGGCGGCGGACAAGCGCGACAAGGAAATTGCCAAGGCCGAGGAAGCGGCAGAAGAAAACAACGTGGACCTGAGCCAGTTCGATGGCTATTTCCAGGGCATCAATGCGGTGGCCGGGGAAGTGAAGGCCAGCTTCCAGAATGCCTGGACCTTCTACCTGTCGGCCCTGTTCTGGGAAGCCCACGGCGAATACAACGATGCCCTTGTAGACTACAAGAAGGCCCTGGAGATCCACCCGGAGCTGGACATGCTCAAGGAAGACGTTGAGCGCGTGTCCAATGCCATGAAAGGGCGGCCTGAAAAAGACGGCATGGTGGCGGTACTGTACGAGCAGGGCTTTGTGCAGGCCCGGGAAGAATTCAGCCTGCCCATTCCCACCGTCCACGGCATCTTTTCGGTGGCCTTTCCCACCTATTCCCTGACCAGCAAGCCACGCCCCAACAGCCTGCGGGTACTGGACAGCGCCAGCCAGCCGCTGGGGGAAACCGTGGTGCTGGCGGATGTGGGGGCCCTGGCCGCCAAGGATCTGAAAGAACGACTGCCCGGCATGCTGGTGCGCCAGACCCTGCGGGCCACCGCCAAGTACAACCTGCAGAAAAAGGCCAACGATGATTTCGGCCCGCTGGGGGCCTTTGCCACCCAGCTGTACAACCTGGTCAGCGAGCAGGCGGACCGGCGCAGCTGGCTGACCCTGCCTGCCTATGCCCAGGCAACACGATTTTCACTGCCCCAGGGGGAACATACCCTTGTATTGAGCACCCCCGGGGGCAATGCTACGTTGACGGTACCGGTGGTTAACCGTGGCCTCACCGTGATTCATGTGGCGGCCGTTCCCGGCCAGCTGATTACCCGCGTGTTACCCGTTCAGGAGGGACCCTTATGACACTGTTACGCCCGATGATGGCGCTGCTGCTGGCTGCCATGCTGGCGGCCTGCTCGGCCACCAATATGGGTCGCATGGAAGTGGATGAAGACGGCGAGACCATCACCAAGGTCTATTCCAGCAACAGCTTGCTGGCCAGCCGTATTTCCGTGCAGGACCTGAAGCAGAAAACCGTTGGGGACCTGCTTTACATCCAGGCCACACTGGAAAATGACTGGAAATTTGAACTGGATTTCCAATACAAGTTCAAATGGTTCGACAAGGACGGTTTCGAGCAGGCGCCGGAAGGCCAGCCCTGGCGGCAGGTGGTGATGGCAGGTCGTAGCCAGAACAGCGTCCAGGCCGTTGCCCCCAACCCGTCCGCCGTACGCTTTGAAATCTGGGTACGCGAATAATCGTCGCGTGCCTTCCTAAAAGGAACAAGGAGAACATCATAATGCTACGCCTACTTTCCATGCTGCTGCTGGGCAGTGCCCTGGCCCTGTCCGGTTGTGCTTCAAAGGTGGATTACGGTGATGCCCAGGCCCGCGAAACCGTCAACACGGATTTCGGTTCCACCGACCTGCAGATGATCGCCGCCAAGATGGTGGATGACATGATGGTGTTTCCGCCCATCGTGCAGATGACCCAGAACCGCCGTCCGGTGGTATTCGTGGATCGCATCAAGAACAAGACCACCGAACACGTGGACACCGAGTCCATCACCGACACCATCCAGTCCAAGCTGATCAACTCCGGCAAGTTCCGTTTTGTGGACATGTCCGTGGTGGATCGTGTGCGTCAGCAGCTGGAATACCAGAGCGATTCCGGCATGGTGGATCAATCCACAGCCGCCGCCATGGGCCGCCAGATCGGTGCCGAGCTGATGATGTACGGTAACTTCTCCTCCATCGTCAAACGCGATGGCAGCACCAAGGACGTGTACTACAAGTTCACCCTCAAGCTGCTCAACATCCAGACCGGCATCATCGAGTGGACCAACGAAAAAGAAATCCGCAAGACTCGCAGCAAGAGCCTGTTCGGGTTGTAAGGACGCTGCACGCAGCCGGGCTTCCCGGGTGCGTGCAAGCTAACCAGACATGGAGGCCGTTATGACCAAGCACCTGTTCGCTCCGTTATGTTTCATCCTGTTGTTGTGTGCGTCGCTGGCCCAGGCTGCCACGGAGACCGTTTCTGTATCGGCCCGCGGCTACGGCGACAACCCGGAGCAGGCCATGACCAATGCCCTGGTGGCGGCGGTGCGACAGGCCGGCGGGGTCAGCGTGGCCGTGGACCCGAACTTCCGCACCAATGTGCTGCAATGGGTGGTTCGCCAGCAGGGTGATGTCAGCACCTGGATCGGCACCGAGACCTCGGTGCCGGAGCCGCAGCTGCCAACCCTGGGCAATATCAAGAGTTACCAGGTGCAGTCGGTGAAGCAGGTGGAAGACGGCCTGTGGCAGGCCAACGTGCAGGCGGAGGTGCTTCGTCCCAAGACCCTGGGTGCGGACCGCTCGCACCTGCCCGGTATTGCCATTACCACCTTCGACAGCCGCCAGCCCCGTTATGACCTGGGTGACGTGCAGGTGCCGGCCAGCCAGGTGCAGCGTCAGCTGCGCGATGATCTGGTTACCGCCTTTACCCAGTCCGGTCGCTTCCGGGTGCTGGACCGGGCCAACCTGGATGCCATTGATCAGGAGCAGTCCGTCGTCGCCAGCGGCAGTGTAGCGCCGGAAGAGCTGGCCCGGCTGGGGCAGCGCAAAGGGGCCGATCTGCTGCTGGTAGGCACCATCGAAGATTTCAGCATCGGCGACAGTCAGCGGGAATTCTATGGTGCCAAGTTTTCCGGTTATGAGCCGCGCATCCGGGTTCGCTATCGGTTGATCGATACCACCACCAGCGAAATCCTCTGGGCAGACCTGTTCGACTGGAACCAGTCTGAAGCTTCCATCCGCGAGGTGGCCCGTCAGCTCAAGATCGACGACCGTAACCACCCGGAGCGGCTGGCGGATGAACTCTATCCCGTCATTGCCCGGGCCATGGCCGGTGCCGCCACGGATGTGCTCTACCCGGTGCAGATCATCAAGGTGCAGGGCGATACCGTATTCCTGAGTCAGGGCCAGGGCCGGCTGGAGCAGGATGCCAGCATGCAGGTCTATCGCCCCGCCGGGGAAATGAAAGACCCGGACACCGGCCTGACCATCAAGCTGGAGGGTAACGCCCTGGCCACCCTGACCGTCACCGATGTGCGCCCGGATTATGGTGTCGCTCGCCTGGATGGCCCGGCCAGCACCCCCCTGCAGGCCGGCGACCGGGTACGCAGTGCCGCTGGCGCAGACAGCCCGACGGCCGTACCCGCCGGGCAGCCGCCCAGCCCGGGCTCGTCGGAAGCGCCGATTCAGTGGTAACAACAAGCCCCCGACAGGGGGCTTTTTTTGGGTTCAGCCGGAGGCCATGTGTCCCGTCCCGACATTTCACGCCCCAACATCCTGCTGGTCTACGACAAGGAATGCCCGGCCTGCCACGCCTATTGCCAGGTGGTGCGCATCCGCGAAAGCGTGGGTGAGCTGCGAATCGTGGATGCCCGGGAAGACAGTGAGGTGATGCGCGAGATTACCGGCGCTGGCCTGGATATCGATCAGGGCATGGTGCTGAAGATGGGCGACCAGCTTTACTACGGCGCCGATGCCATCCATGCCCTGGCCCTGATCGGCAGCCGCTCGGGGACCTTCAACCGTTTCAACTACTGGATGTTCCGTTCCCGGCGCGTCTCGAAAGTGCTC
>NZ_JABURH010000207.1:9701-19818 GCF_014762765.1 Alcanivorax sp. | reverse complement strand
CACCTCTCGAGGTGCGAACCTCGCGAAGCGAGGCGACAACGTTTATGTTGCTCGCCTCTCCTTTCTCAAATCTGTCGAGCGTTGATATTCCTGATCGTCCTGTGGACGATTTCCGCGCTGGCGCGCGGTTCGCACCTCGAGAGGTGCTCCTACAGGTGCTGCGGTCAGGACGCGGTGGTGGCTGTCATGGCTGCTTGCTTTTTTCGTTTGCGACTCGCCACCCGCGCCTTGCGTTTCTTCCACCAGATCACCACGCCGGTGATAGAGAGCATGGCCACGGCAATGCCCATGATCGACACGATGATACGCCCCGGCATGCCGGCGATGCGACCGGAGTGCAGCGGGAACTGCAGTTGGTTGAAGATGTCGGCGGCGGTGCCCTGCCAGGGGACTTCATCGCCGATCAGGTCGCCGTTCTTGCCGTCGTAGTAGAGGCTTTTCACTTTCATGCCGCCGCTGTCGTGGTCTTCGCCCGGGTAATAGAAGCGCACCCCGAACACGGCAAAGTTGTCGCTGTAGAAGGTATCGCCGATGGGCTCTTGCCACTGGCGGTTATCCGCTTCGGTGCGCGCTTTATCGAACAGGGCCGGCCAGCTTACCTGCGGCTCTACCGGGTCATGCAGTGCGGTGGGGGTACGGGTCTCGAAAGGCCCGGGGGTCGTCTCGGAGACCATGGACATGACCGGGTAGAAGATTTCCCGGTACAGGTTCAGGGAGAAGGAGGTGAACGCCAGAATCAGTAGCAGGCCGAACACCCACAGCCCTACCGCCGTATGCAGGTCAAAATTCAGTTTGTAGGCCCCGGCGCCGCGACGAATCATCCAGGCCGGTTTCCAGCGCTGCAGCCAGCTCTTGCCAGCGGGCTTTTGGGTACGGCGCTTACGCGGCAGGGTCAGTGCCATGGCGATAAAGGTATCGAACAGCCACACCATGGCGGCGGCGCCCATCAGCCAGATGCCCCAGCGATCAATGCCCTTCCACTCCGGCAGATGCAGGGTGAAGTGCAGCTTGTAGAGGAACGACATCAGGTGTTCCGGGTGCAGGGAAATCTTTCCCCACAGGCGTTTGCCGACGATCTCGCCGGTGACCGGATCCACGAAGGCATGGTCATAGTCCAGCTCATAGCGGCGCCCGGTGTCCGGATTCACTTTGGCGTCTACCCAGATTTCTGCGTTGTGGCCGGGTTCCGGTTGCAGATTGAAAAAGCTGGCGCGTACCCGGGGGTCGGCCTGCTCCACCCGGTCCACCAGTTCCAGCATGGGCAGCGGTTGCCCTTCGCTCTGGCTCTCGAACAGGTGTGGGTTGAGCCACTCGTCCAGCTCGTGGTCCCAGGAAATCAGCGCCCCGGTCAGGCCGGCAATAATCAGAAAGCCGGCAATAAAAAGGCCGAACCAGCGATGAAGAACCACCAGAATTGCGCGCATGATGCACCTGTGACGATCAGACTGAGCGCAGCAGTCTAACAGGAATAAAAGTAATTCTCATTACGAAAGTGGCTCAGGTGCTCTGCTTGCGACTGCGCCACAGCGGATAGGGAATGCCGGCCAACCGGTTGATGATGAAGGCCTGGGTGACCAGCAGGGCCACGGCGCTGATCAGCACCGGCAGTTGCTGCAGCTCGTGCATCAGCCCCAGGGAAACAATCAGCGCCGTGGCTCCGGCCGGTGGGTGGGCGACCCGGAACAGGATCATCAGCGCACTGGTAAAGCCCAGCGACAGGCTGGCGGCCACCACTCGTGGCCATTCCACCCCGGTCAGAAAGGCGGCGGGGGCATCGTGCAGCCCGCATACCCACAGGGCGGCCCAACCGCACAGGGCGCCGATCACGTGACCGCTGAGTACATTGCGCGGTGAGGCCGCTTCCGCCAGCGGCAGGTGGAACAGCAGAAAGGCAGTGGCGCCGAGAGAGGGGAAGATAAAGGACTGCTGGGTAATCAGTGCCACGATGGCGATCAGGGCAATGCTCAACCCGCCGTTGACCAGATTGAACAGCGCCAGCACCAGGCGGGGATTAAACCGCTGGCTCATCACATCCAGATGCAGTTGCCGCAACAGGCCGCCGACCAGTTGCTGGCGCAGCCGGTCATTCTGTTCACTCATCTCGCGCACTATTCCGGGGCGAATAAAGAGCGCGCATGGTAAGGCTTTGGCGATGGTTGGGCAATTTTGGTGCACGGCAACCGATAGCGCTTTTTAACAACGGCTCATGGGTAAATCCGCTAGCATGAGCGGATCAGAAAAAGGAGATCATCGTGGAAGGCTTTTTCTCTCAGGCGCTGGTGCTGCTGGCGGCGACCCTGTTGTTATTGCCCCTGTTCCAGCGACTGGGGCTGGGCAGCATTCTGGGCTATCTGGCGGCGGGGATCGCCGTGGGCCCGCTGGGGTTGGCGCTGGTCAGCGGCGGCACCGACGTGCTGCACTTCGCCGAGCTTGGTGTGGTGCTGATGCTGTTTCTGGTGGGGCTGGAACTGGCACCGCAACAACTGTGGGCGCAGCGGCGCCGGCTGGTGGGACTGGGGGCCAGCCAGGTGCTGCTCAGTGCCGCGCTGCTGGCGGGGGCCTTTTTGCTGCTGGGCTTCGAGACCAGCGTGAGCCTGGCCATCGGCTTCACCCTGGCGCTGTCCTCCACCGCCTTTGTGGTACAGATGCTGGTGGAAAACAATCAGCTGGGTACACCCCAGGGCCGTTCCGCGTTCTCCATTTTGCTGTTCCAGGATCTGGCGGTCATCCCCATCCTGCTGCTGTTGCCCCTGCTGGCCGGCACCCAGGCCGGTGAGGACAGCCCGCAGTTGCTGGCCGGTCTGGTGGCATTGGTGGCCATGGTGCTGGCGGGCAAGTACGCCCTCAATCCCTGGTTGGGCTGGCTGGCGAAACTGCGCAACCGGGAGTTGATGATCGCCAGTGCCCTGATGCTGGTGCTGGGCGCCGCCGCCCTGATGGAGCATCTGGGACTGTCCATGGGCCTGGGGGCTTTCGTGGCCGGGGTTCTGCTGGCCAACTCGCCCTACCGGGAGCAACTGGAAACGGATATCCAGCCCTTCAAGAGTCTGTTGCTGGGGCTGTTCTTCCTGGCCATCGGCATGACCATGGATCTGCGTTTGCTGGTCGAAAGCCCGGGGGACATCGCCCTCTATCTGCTGGTGCTGTTGGGCCTGAAGGCTCTGGTGCTGGCGGTGATCAGCCGGGTGCGTGGGGTGGAATGGCGCAACACCGCCCTGTTCGGCATCCTGCTCTGCCAGGGCGGTGAATTTGCCTTTGTGCTGTTCACCCAGGCCCAGGCCCTGAACCTGCTGGACAGCACCCTGGTGGGCCAGCTCAACCTGGTGGTGGCCCTGTCCATGGCCGCCACCCCGCTGCTGCTGAAACTGGTCACCCTACTGTGGCCAGAGCGCAGCAAGAGCACCTCGCGCCCGGACCTGGAAGCGGAAGACATGCCCGACCATCACCCGCGGGTGGTGATCGCTGGCCTGGGGCGTTTCGGGCAGATCACCGCGCGGATCCTGGTGGCCCGCAAGATCCCGTTCACCGCCCTGGATTCCGACCCGGACGAAATCGACATGCTGCGCCGCTACGGCAACGAAGTGTACTTCGGTGATGTGACCCGCCTGGACCTGTTACGCAATGCCGGGCTGGAACACGCTCGGGTACTGGTGCTGGCGGTGGATGATGTGGATGACTCGCTCAAGGCCGCGGAGCTGGTGCGCCACCATTTCCCCGACGTGACCATCGTGGCCCGGGCCCGGGACCGCTTCCACGCCTACAAGCTCCATGCCCTGGGGGTTGATCAGGTGATCCGGGAAACGTTCGAGTCCGCCCTGCTCAGTACCCGTGTGACCCTGATGCAGCTGGGTGTGCCGGAATCCACCGCCATCGACCTGGTGCGTAGCTTCCGCGAGCTGGATGAAAACCTGTTGCGCGAGCAGGTCGAGCACCAGCACGACGGCGACAAGCTGGTAGAGGCCAATCAGCGTGGCCGGGCGGAATTGCAGTCTCTGCTCTCACAGGATGAGGGCATCAGTCAATAACACTATTGAGAATCGTTATCAGATTCATTACCATCCCCAGCCAGTTTCGGCCCGTATCACTGTTGGGGGCAGAGAACACTCTGTCAGCCGAAGCCGAATATGTGTGAACTGACTGGGGCTTTCCATGGGAAATCGAATTCTTTTCGGGGCGATAAACGCCTCGCTGTTGCTGCTATCGCCTGTCCTCCAGGCGGACAAGACGGATGCGTCTGCTCATGAGCTGAGCGAAATCACTGTCGGTGCTTCTGCGTCTGGTGAGGTAGCCAACGATACCGAAAGCTATGCTCCCAAAAAGCCTGTCTCCAGTGCGACAGGTCTTTCCATGAGCTTACGTGAAACGCCGCAATCCGTGTCCGTGACCACCCGCACGGAAATGGATGATTTCGGCCAAAACACAATAAATGATGTGTTGGCCAATACCACCGGTATTACCGTGCAGAAATACGAAACTGATCGGTCTGAATACAATGCCCGCGGTTTTGATATCGATACCTTTAAATATGATGGTGTGGGTTCGCCTTCCGGTCGTCCCGGCGTGCGCGGTGAGTTGGATACCGCGTTGTTTGAGCGTGTGGAAGTGATTCGTGGTGCCAATGGTCTGATGGCTGGAGCGGGCGAGCCTTCCGCCGTGGTGAACTTTGTCCGCAAGCGTCCCACCCGTGATGCGCGCGCGTCTATCGGTTTGACCGGAGGCTCCTGGGACACCTACCGCGCCGATGGCGATGTATCAGGTAGTCTGACCGATAATGTCCGGGCACGTGTGGTGACCGCGTACCGGGATGGGAACTCCTACCTGGACCGGTATGAAAAAGAGCGTGGCGTCCTCTATGGTGTGGTTGAAGCAGATTTGACTGAGAGCACCTTGTTCACCGTTGGCTATTCCCGCCAGGAAGATAACGCGGACCAGAACATGTGGGGTTCCTTGCCGCTGTTCTACGCGGATGGCACCCCCACAGACTTTAGCGTCTCTACCAGCACAGGGGCCGATTGGGCCTTTTGGGATACGGTCAAGGAAGACGCCTTTGTCGAACTGGCCCACCAATTTGATAATGGCTGGGAAGGCAAAGCGGTTTATCAATACCGTAAATGGGTGGGCGACTCGAAGTTGCTCTACCTGTTCGGTAACCCCACCCGTGATCTGGATGGCATGTTTGCCTACCCCAGCAAGTTCCAGAGCTATGAACGACAGGAAACCGTTGACCTGTCTGCCCGGGGGCCCTATGAGGTCGGTGGGCGTGTCCATGAAATGGTCATCGGCTTTAATCGTGGCAAAGTCCGCCCTAAAGAAAAGTCCATTTTTGCTGATTTCGGCGGTTCGCGCTTTACACCGATTGATTCGGAGCAAGTGTTCACCGGGGACTTCCCTGAGCCAGCCTTTGACGGGGAGCAAGAAGGCAGTGACTGGGTCGATCGTTACCTGGGCGGCTATCTGGCCACCCGCCTGAATCTGGCGGACCCGCTGACCGCAGTGGTTGGTGCCCGTTATCAGGATGTGGACAGCGAGGGTGAAGCCTACGGCGCTACCCGCACCGCCAGTGCCTCTGAATGGGTTCCCTATGCCGGCGTGATCTTTGATCTGACCGAGCAGCATTCTCTGTACACCAGCTATACCACTATCTTCAATCCGCAAACGGAACAGAAGCCGGACGGCAACCGTCTGGAGCCGATCGAGGGTGTCAATATCGAGTATGGCCTGAAGAGCGAATGGTTCCAGGGCCGCCTGAATACCTCTTTGGTGGCATTCGAAACCGAACAGAAAAACGTGGCAGAGGAAATTGACAACGGCACACCGATAGCCGAATACCGGGGAGAGGACTTCGATAGCGGGGGCTATGAAGCCGAGGTGTCCGGTGAGGTTATGAAGAACTGGAATATTTCAGCTGGCTACTCCTATCTGGACATTGAGGATGATGATGAAGGCAATGAGCTGAGAACCTATATTCCTGAAGAAACCTTCACACTGGCGACTACCTATCGTCCGGCCGGCCTGGAGAAACTGAAGGTGGGCATGACCGTTAACTGGCAGAGTACGGTGACTAACACCAGCGGCGGTAATGAATCAAAACAGGAAAGTTATGCATTGGTTAACCTGATGGCAGGCTATGACTTCACTGATAACTTCAACGCCAAACTGCGAGTGAACAACGTGACCGACGAAAAGTATCTGAGCAGCTTGCGGTACTTTGGTCAGAGCTACTACGGTGCACCGACCAACGCAAACCTGAGTCTGAATTATACGTTCTAAGCCAGGTTAATCACTGTCGCAACCGTTCAACGTCGGCATCTGTGCAAGCAAGGGTGCCGGCGTTTTTTTATGTCTGAAAACTTCTGTAGGAGCCATGCTCGCATGGCGATTCAAAGAGAGTTCGCCATGCGAGCATGGCTCCTACAGAGTGCTGCCTTACAGCTTCAGCTTGTTCAGCCCACGGCTGATGGCCTGACCCAGGCCGGCTTTCACTGCCGGGCCGATGAGGGGCAGCTTGCCTTCAAATTCGATCACGTAGTGCAGCTGGCTGCCGCCATCGCCGTTTTCGGAAAAGCGCATGGTGCCCTTGTGGTTCTTCAGGGGGCTACCCTTGCTGATCTTGTACTCGATCAGTTCGTTCGGCACGACCTTGGTGACGGTTTCCTCGAAAGGCGGTGCGATAAGGATGCGCATGCGACGGGTGGAGCCCACGCCGTTGGGGCTGTCGATGCCGGGCTTCACTCGCTTGATCTTGGCCGGGGCGAAAATCACTTCCAGGTTTTCGTGGTCACTGAGAAAGTCGAACAGCTTGTCCACGGAAAACGGGAAGGTCTTGGTAATCTCGATACGCTGCATGTAAAGCACTCCGCTGGGGCCCGGCAGCGGGCCGGGCAAGTCTCACACCGGCATGACCGGTAAACAGGATGTCGATTCTGACCGCTGCCCCGCAACCTGCAAGGTTAAATCGGGCCATAGAAGACGCTGCCTTGGCTGATTTTGTTGCAGCTATGCTTGCATGGCGAAGACTTCATGAGCCCGCTCGCCAGGTAAACGGCAAACCAGAGAGCCCCTGAAAAACGCCCACCAATCTTGATCTTTTTGTGGGAAGCGATGCTTGCATCGCGAAGGGTCACCGCTATTCGCGATGCAAGCATCGCTTCCCACAGTAGAAAAACCGTTTCCAGAGACTCCTTAATCCCAGCCCTCGGCTAACCATCGGGTTAGCTCTGCCGCCGGCATTTCCCTGCAACCGCTGGCAAACTGCCCCGCCCACAACGGCGAGCAGTCCCCGCTCCCCTGCGCTTCCGCTGACGCGCGTAACGGGCCAATGGCATTGCCAGCCAACGGGAAGGCCGGCACGGCTTCCGGCATAGGGCCAAGCGTTTCCATCAGCCGGTTAACCATGCCCCGGGCGGGACGCCCGGAAAACACTGTGGTCAGGGCCGTATGCCGGGCGCGTTCACTCTGCAGCCATTGCCGGTGCACGGCCTTGGTGGTGGCCTCCGGGCACAGCAGGTAGGCCGTGCCCACCTGAACGGCGCTGGCGCCCAGCGCGCGGGCGGCCCGGACCCCTGCCGGGGTGGCAATGCCGCCGGCGGCGATCACCGGCAGGGAAATGGCGTCGCAAATCTGTGGCAGCAAGCTGAAGGTGCCCTGCTGCAGGCTGAGGTCGTCACTGAGGAAATGGCCCCGATGGCCGCCGGCCTCCAGCCCCTGGGCAATCACCCCGTCGGCACCGTGCTCTGCCAGCCAGAGGGCTTCTTCCACCGTGGTGGCGCTGGACAGCACCCGGGCCCCAGTGGCTTTTACCCGCGCCAGCAAGGCCGGGGCCGGCAAGCCGTAATGGAAGCTCACCACCGCCGGGCGAAACCGTTCCAGCACCGCCGCGCTGTTTTCGTCGAAGGGTTGCCTGGAGGGGCCGCTAGCAATGGCCGAGGTATCCGCTGCGAATTCCTCATAGAAAGGCTGCAGGGCGTCCACCCAGCGCTGCTCCCCTGCCGGGTCTGGCGCCGGAGCCGTGTGGCAGAAAAAATTCACATTCCAGGGTTGGTTGGTGGCGGCAGACAGTTGCGTCAGTTGTTCTTCCAGCCCCTGGGCACTGAGCATCCCCGCCGGCACGGATCCCAGTCCGCCGGCCTCACACACTGCCGCGGCCAGGCGCCAGTCCTGCACGCCGGCCATGGGGGCCTGAATCAGGGGAAGGTCGGTAGCAAACAGGGCAGACATGGCGGCTCCAGTCGCAGTCATGGGAAGGAGCCACGCTAACCGGAAACCGGCTGCCAGGCCAGCGTGGGGGCTAGTCGTTCAATTCCCGGCGTTCCCTTTCATAGTCGTCATAGGGCTTGCTGGCCCGCTCCATGCAGGCATCGTATTCCGATAACGGCACCCTGTCGCACTGAAGGCGGTTGTTGTGCTGGAGGTTGTCGTAGACCGCCCTCTCACTACAAGCGGCCAGCAGTGCGGCGAAGCTCAACAGCAGAAGTCCTTTCATGGTGACAGGTTCCTTTGTGACTTAATCCGTGCCGGTTTTCTTCAGCGGTGCCTGCCCGCTGACGGCGGCGCTGCCTATGCCGCGGGGATCGCTGGCGGCGGTGACCTCATTGCTGCCCTTGCGCCACAGGATCGCCTGCATGTTGCCGTAATCGCGGCCGGTGGAGACCACATGGTGGCCGCGCAGCATCAGTTCCTTGGCGGCCTCGCTGCCGACAAATTCCGGTTCTGCCTGCACTTCATCGGGCAGGTACTGGTGATGGAACCGGACCCGGTTGACCCAGGCATCCACGGGCTGGTCGTTGGCCGCTTCCAGCACGCCCAGCATGACCATGGTGATGATACGGCTGCCGCCGGGGGTGCCGAGGATGGCCACGCGGTCGTCGAATTCCACGAAGGTAGGCGTCATGGATGACAGGGGCCGCTTGCCGGGAGCGATGGCATTGGCCTCGCTACCCACCAGACCGTAGGCGTTGGGGACGCCGGGTTTGGCGGAGAAATCATCCATTTCGTTGTTGAGCAGGACGCCGGTGCCCGGCGGCACGAAGCCGCTGCCAAAGGGCAGATTGATGCTCAGGGTGGCGGCGACCCGGTTGCCGGCCTTGTCCAGCACCGACAGGTGGGTGGTATGGAAGCCCTCTTCTACGCTCAGGGGCTCGCCCAGGGTATGGCTGGGGGTGGCTTCATCCAGGTTGATGGTGCTGGCTCGCTGTTTGGCGTAATCGCTGCTCAACAGTTTATCCACAGGGATATCCACAAAGTCCGGATCGCCCAGGTAGCGGGCCCGGTCCTGGTAGGCTCGGCGCATGGCTTCCACGATCAGGTGAGTGTCCGGCTCGCCGTCGAACTGGCTGAGGATGTTGAGGGCCTGGCCCATCACAATGCCGCCGGCGGAGGGCGGCGGTGCAGAAACGATACGGGCATTTTTGAAGGTGCTCACGGTGGGTGAGCGCTCAATCACGTCGTAGTTGGCCAGGTCTTCCAGGGTCCAGATGCCTCCGGCCTGTTCCACCCCTTCCACCAGTTGTTGGGCGACCTCGCCCTGGTAGAAACCGGCCTTGCCTTTCTCGGCCAGCAGGGTCAGTACCCGGGCCAGATCCGGTTGCTTGATCACATGGCCAGCGGGGGGCACTTTGCCGTTGTGCAGGAAGATGGCGGCGGCTTCGGGGAAGCGGTTGAGCACATCCTCCCGGTAACCGGCCAGTTTGCGGTAATGCGCTTCCACCTCGAACCCCTCCTTGGCCAGCCGGATGGCCGGTGCCAGTGAGGTCTTCAGGGGCAGCTTGCCGTAGTTGTCCGCCAGATGCACAAAGGCGGCGGCCTGGCCGGGGATGCCGGCGGCGCTCGGGCCGTTCAGGGCCCAGTCACGCACCACCTTGCCGTCGCGATCCTGGTACATGGTGGGGATGGCCGCATCCGGGGCGGTTTCCCGGGCGTCCACGAAGGTCTGCAGGCCGTCACTTTCCCGGTGCAGCAGCCAGAAGCCGCCACCGCCCATGCCGGCCGAGTAGGGCTCTACCACCGCCAGTGCCGCCGCCACGGCGATGGCGGCGTCGTAGGCATTGCCGCCTTTCGCGAGGATTTCCATGCCGGCGTCGGTGGCCAGTGGGTGAGCACTCGCTACCGCGTTCTTGCC
>NZ_JABURH010000207.1:5972-9300 GCF_014762765.1 Alcanivorax sp. | reverse complement strand
GCTTTCGCCACCAGCGGCGGTACGAAATTGCTCACATCCCCGTCCAGCAGGGCGATTTCGCGAATCAGCGAGCTGGAGATAAAGGACAGGTGCTCCGCCGGGGTCAGAAACACGGTTTCCAGCTCCGGGGCCAGTTGCCGGTTCATGTTGGCCAGCTGGAATTCGTATTCGAAGTCACTGACCGCGCGCAGGCCGCGCAGCAGGATGTTGCCATCCTCTTCCTTGCAGAAGTGGGCCAGCAACTTGGAAAAACCGGTGACCCGGACATTGGGCAGATGGGCCAGTACCTGAGTGGTCAGCTCCACACGTTCTTCCAGGGTGAACAGGGGCCCTTTCTTTTCACTGGCGGCAATGCCGACGACCACTTCATCAAACATCTTGGCGGCCCGTTCGACCAGGTCCAGATGGCCGTTGGTGATCGGATCGAAGGTGCCTGGGTAGATTACGCGGTTGGTCATGCTTGGCTCGCTTTATCGCTGAATACCGTGCCCGGCCGTGCCGGGCACCCACAATGCCCGCAAGCATACCCCAAGCGCCCGCAAAGATGCAGGGTCAGGCCGGTGACGGATCCGCCTGATCATGCCCTTGTTGCTGGTACCAGCGGGCACTGCGGGCAATCACCGCCGCCATGGCGGGGCGCGGTAGCCCCTGCTGCGCCAGAAAGGCATCGGTGGCGGTGGTGTCGAAACGGGTGGTCTGGATGAAGTGCAGCGCCTCCGGCCAGGTATTCATCAGCCGTGGCATCCCCGGCAGACGCAGCAGGGCCGCCAGAACCGGAATCGGCACATGCCGCTGCGGAGGGCGCCGCCCCAGGCTGTCGGCGGCGATGGCCAGCAGCCCCTGCAAGTTGGGGGTGGACGGGTCCAGGGCCAGTAGCCGTTGCGGCACGGTATGGGCCCGGGTCGCCTCCGCAATCAGTGCCGCCAGATGGTCCACCGCCACCAGTGGCAGCCAGTGATCCGGGCTGCCGGGGACCATGGCCATCCGCCCCCGCGCCAGGTTATCGATCAGCGAATACAGCGGCTGGGCACTATCCAGGGCGCCGGTATGGCTATGACCGGCGACAGTCGCGGGTTGCACTTCGACCAGATCCAGCTCACGGCTTGCCGCCAGGGCCCGCACCCGGATTGCCGCTTCCAGTTTGCTGGCTTCATAGCCGCCCGCCCGGCGATAGACCTGCTGCCAATCCACCAGGTCCGGGTCGTCGCCGGTGATACCCAGCCGCTGAAGATGCTCATGGTTTTCCAGCATGAAGCCACTGATAAACACCAGGCGGCTGCCATGGCAGCGGGCCAGCTCCGCCACCGCCAGGCTGCCGGCTACATTGGTGCGCTGGGCGGTCTCCCGATCCAGTTGCCAGGCAAAGCGGGCGCCCAGATGAATGATGGCCTGTGGGGCAGGCAGATCCTCCGGCAGGCCCAGGCCGGGCAAATCCAGATCCCCCTGTACCGCCTGCAGACGCTCGCCCTTCCCGCCCAGGGCATGGACTTGCTGGCGCAGGACGGGGAGCTGGCTGTCCGGCTGGCGCAATACCGCCAGGATGTCGTGATCATGGCTTAACTGAGCGCAGACATGGCGGCCGATAAAGCCGCTGGCGCCGGTGATGAGAATGGTCATGGCAGGTCTCCGTGATGAGGTATGCCACCACCCTAAAGGGTAGAGTATGCTCTAAGGTCAACAGCGGATTACGAGGCGGCCATGCAGATTGCGGAACTGGAACAGCGCACCGGGGTGAACCGCCATACCCTGCGCTATTACGAAAAGGCCGGTTTGCTCCAGGAAGTGGAACGGCGTGGCAACAATTATCGGGATTACCCGGAAAAGGCAGTGGAACGGGTGGCCATGGTGCGCCAGCTCAAGGCGCTGGGTTTTTCCCTGCGTGAGATTCGTGAGGTGCTGGATGCCCTGCGCAGCGACAGCATCGATTGCGAACAAGGCGCTGTGCTGATGGCGGAAAAGAAGGCGGCGGTGGACGACAAGATTCGCGAGCTGAAGCAGGTCAGTGCCCTGTTGGGCCGGGAGCAGCAGCGGCTGGAAGACAGTGCGGCGGCATTGCGCGAAGAAGGACGTTGCAAGGGATGATTTTTACCACAGAGGGCACAGAGTTCACCGAGTAAAACCAGGCTCTGCGGTATACAAATCCGGTTGATTTTTCTTGTTTGCGATCGGTTCTTTCTCAAAAGAATGTTTTGGTCAATGCATGGTGTTTTTGGTGAACACCCTTGCCTGACAATGGCGCACAAACACTGGTGATTTTACCGGGCTGTGCTTAGCGTATGGGTCCATTCTTCGTGCGGCTTCAGGAGTAGATCATGGGTGTGTCTCAGGCAGACAAGAAAAGCATGAAAGAAATAAGTTTTGCGCAAGCTCAGCAGGCCGGGCAGGTCTCCTGTGAGGATGCGCTGGCCATTTATGATGCGCTGGAGCCCATTGATACGGACTTCATGCTTGGCGCCTGGAAAGGCGAAGGCTTCGAAACCGGTCATCCGCTGGATGGGGTGCTGGAGCGTTGCCACTGGCATGGCAAGCGTTTTGACAGCGCCGAACACGTGCACCCGCTGGTGTTCCGCAAGGCATCCGGTAAATTGACCACGGTGAAGCCGATGCTGGTGATGCCGGGGCTGGGGCTGCTGGACCGGTTGCCGTTTTTGAGTTCGGAGTGGGTGGGCAAACTGTTCCAGGTTACCCTGCCGCTGCTGTCCGGGCGCCGCTCTGCTGCCCGCCTGCGCATGATCCAATACCGTGGTAAAACCTCGGCCACCATGTCCTACGACAACCTGCCCATCAATGATGTGTTTCGCAAGGTGGACGACAACACCGTGCTCGGCATCATGGATCTGAAAGGGATGAAGCAGCCGTTTTTCTTTGTGCTGCGTCGCGACGACCGCTAAGTTTTTCTGCCAGAATATCCCCTGAATAATAAGGAACGCCTGTGCGAGACACCGCTCCCACAGGGACGTCGATTCGGGGGAGGCTTATGGCCGATTGGGCACCGCAATACAGCAAGGCCGAGCGTATCCGCCTGTTATTGTTTCATGCCGCCTGGGCTGTGCCCCTTTTCCTGCTGACCGAGGTTTTCTTTTTTCCCTGGTTCGAGCGCTATGTGGAAACGGCCCACTGTCACCACTATGGGTCTCTTAACGGTCTGGCGCTGGTGCTCTACAGTCTCTTTATCGGTTTGCCGCTGGGTCTCGCATTGATATTGCTGGCCATTGAGGGGCGGCACAGTTTTCGTGTGTTGCGACTGGGCCAGTCGCCACTGCCCGACGAAAAAGTGTTCCGCCCTGCCCGCTATGTGTACGGCCACCGGGCGCGTATCAAGCCGCTG
>NZ_JABURH010000207.1:0-5644 GCF_014762765.1 Alcanivorax sp. | reverse complement strand
TGTCTTCAATTTTAAAATGCGTGGAAAGCGGATTGTGGACAGGGCCGTTCAATAACCACTGTCTTCCGCGTCGCCGCTGAGTCGTTCCCGGCGTTCCTGTTCTTCCTCGAACGCCGCCTTGATCTCTGCCAGCACGTCTTCTACATCGGCGATGTGGCCGTCGTCTTCCACATGCCCGGTGAGTTCGCTGTCCGGGGTCAGTTCGCCGCTTTCATACAGGGCCCAGATTTCCTGACCATAACGGCTGCCGCGGAGTGACGGGGCGTACTGGCCGTAATAGCGGGTCATGTTGTCCACGTCCCGATAGAGCATGGCTTCGGCGCTGTTATTGGCGGCGGCGTCCACGGCCTGGGGCAGGTCGATGATCACCGGGCCGTAGTCGTCCACCAGCACGTTGAACTCGGACAGGTCGCCGTGGATGATGCCGGCGCACAGCATGCGCACCACGTACTGCATCATCAGCGCATGATCTTCTTCTGCCTGTTCGGCGGACATCACCACTTCACTGAGGCGCGGGGCCACGTCACCGTCATCGTCGGTGACCAGCTCCATCAGCAGTACCCCTTCGAGCATGTCGTAGGGCTTGGGCACGCGCACGCCGGCCTCCGCCAGCCGGCGCAGGGCATCCACCTCGGCGCTCTGCCAGATTTTTTCCTGCTGTTCCCGGCCGAACTTGGAGCCTTTCTCCATGGCCCGGCTGCGGCGGCTGTTACGGACCTTGCGGCCTTCCCGGTACTGGGCGGCTTTCTTGAAGTTCCGCTTGGCGGCTTCCTTGTAGACCTTCGCGCAGCGTATCTCGTCGCCACAGCGGACCACGAAGATATCGGCTTCCTTGCCACTCATAAGACGGCTGATGACTTCGTCGATGAGACCGTCATCTACCAGGGGTTGTAATCGTTGCGGGGTTTTCATGCCGCACTTATACCCTATTTGGCGTCCGGCTTCCCCTGCTACCTGAGGTTTTCGGGGTGAAAGTGAGGGCGGCTACGATGTTGAAGGGAGGGGCCCTGCCCCGTTGGGGGCCAACGGAGCAAGGTCGGTGCAGGCAGGTCAGGCTTTCAGCTTGTCCGCCAGGGCGGTGGCGTTGCGGGCGCTCATGCCATAGATGGTGAGCTGCGGATTGACGCCCAGACTGGTGGGGAACACGGACCCGTCGATGATGTAGAGGCCGTTCAGGTATTTGTAGCTGCCATCGCTGTTCACCACACACTGGGACTCATCCTGGCCCATGGCACAGCCGCCCATCACATGGGCGCTGCCCAGGCCGGTGATCACCGGATCATAGGCCAACTTGTTGATGGCCTCTTTGGCCTCTTTCCAGCTTTTGTAATAGCCCGCATGGCTATGGCTGGGCCGGATCTCTTTGGCCCCTGCCGCGAAGTGCATTTCCGCCATGGTCAGGTGGGAGCGCTTGGCGCCTTCCAGCAGATAGGAGTCAACCGGATAGTCGATGACCGGCTCGCCATTATCGCGCAGTTCCACATTGCCGCCCGGGTTGTCGGCGTGGAAACCGTCTCGCAACAGGGCGATGGAGGAGGCCAGGTTCGGCAGCCGCTCGATTTCGTTGCGGGCATCGCCACCGTAACCGCCCATCAGGGCACCGGTGAGGCCCGGGTGCATGGGCATCATTTCCAGCTTGTACCCTGCCGGGCCGTCCACCCCGTGCTTGAACACGAACTCGTCGGAATACAGGGACTGGGGTGCGCCGTAGTACGGTGCCACTTCCTGGTCATAAATGCCGAAAGTGAAAGTGGTCGGGTGCAGGAAGGTGCGCTTGCCCACCCGGCCCTGGGGGTCCGGTGCGTCGGAACGCATCAGCAGGGCCGGGGTCTGGATACCGCCGCCGGACGCAATCACGGTTTTCGCCTTGACGGTAACGGTGGCGCCGGTGGGCACCTTGTCGTTGTTGAGCGGACGCACTTCCACCCCGGTGACGGTATCGCCATCGATAAGCAGGCGGTGGGCCTGGGCGCTGTGGATCAGGGTGGCGCCATTATTCATGGCGGCAGGCAGGGTGGTCACCAGCATGGATTGCTTGGCGTTGGTGGGACAGCCCATACCGCAATAGCCGATGTTCCAGCAGCCTTCCACGTTGCGCGGGATCACCGCCCATTCCCAGCCCAACGCGTCGCAGCCTTTTTTCAGCACGTCGTTGTTGGCGTTGGGGGGCATGATCCACTGGCTGATCTTGAGCCGTTCCTCCATCTTCCGGAACCAGGGGTCCAGATCATTGCGCAGCAGGTCTTCCACCCCGAAGGTGTCCTGCCAGTACTGCAGGGTTTCGTTGGGGGTGCGGAAGGAGCTGGTCCAGTTGACCACGGTGGTGCCGCCCACAGTGCGGCCCTGCAGAATGGTCATGCCGGCATCCTTGGTAGCGCGCATGGCGCCTTCCTGATACAGGTCCCGGTAGGCCTCGCCTTCGTTCAGGGTGAAGTCGTCAGAACTCATCAGCTTGCCGGCTTCGAT
The DNA here is from genome assembly GCF_014762765.1 of Alcanivorax sp. GTDB lineage: Bacteria > Pseudomonadota > Gammaproteobacteria > Pseudomonadales > Alcanivoracaceae > Alcanivorax. The sequence continues at coordinate 3,178 of NZ_JABURH010000207.1, read as the reverse complement.
GAGAATCACCTTGAGGCCGCGCTGGGTGAGAATTTCCGCGCTGACGCCGCCGCCGGCACCGGTGCCGATGATTACCACATCCGCTTCCAGGGTGCGGTCAGAGGAAACGGTACGCCCGTCGATCACATCCCAGCCGTTCTTGATGCCGGTTTTCCACGGGTCGTTAATGCCCTTGATGGGCAGGGAAGACAGATCCTGCATGGCGTTGTCCTTTTATTTCGGGCTGGTGCAGAAAAAGCGTTGCTGTTCAGGCGACGATTTTTTGTGGGGGGCCCGGGTAGCCGGTGCTGCGCGCGGCCTCGGGTTTCACATACCAGGCCATGAACATGGGCTGGGTCAGCCCCTTGAAGGCCATGCGCGACAGGCCGCGATCACTGGAGGACCAGTGGGCCAGGGTCTGTTGCAGCTCGTCCTCGCTCTGCTCGGCAAAGCTGGCCCAGGTGCCGGTGATAAACCAGCGGGCGGCGCCCAGCTGCATCAGATCGAGAATCTGGAACAGGGTGGCCCGGGTGCCGGGCATGGCCCCGTCCAGCAGATCGTCGTAAGCCTTCATGCCGTCTTCGGCACTGGCGCCCACATCCGTGAGGGCCTTGCCCAGCACGGCGCCGACCAGCGGGGTGAGCAGGTCCACATCCTGTTGGCGAAAATGGCGATACCCTGCCGCCGGGCCGTCATTGCTGGAACAGCCGGTGAGCAAGGTGAGGCTGGAGCCGGTGGCCAGCAAGGCACTACCGGCGGCGCCCAGCTTGAGAAAGCTGCGGCGATTGAGTCCCTGATCCATAGCACACTCTTATTTTTTTGTTGGTGGTTATCTGTAGGAGCGTCGCTGGCGGCGCGATTCCACACGTCGGGTTATCGCGCCGCCAGCGACGCTCCTACAGCAAGGTAACGGTAACCCTGTAACCGTCGTTGTTATTTCAAAAAGTACTTGTCGATCATCTTGTGCATGCCACGGCCATAGGGGGGCAGGATGAACTTGGTGGCGTTGAACTTGCCCTTCTTGTAGATGCCCTTGGCCTGGGAGAAGGTCAGGAAACCTTCCGGACCGTGGTAGGCGCCCATGCCGGAATCGCCCACACCGCCGAACGGAATATCGTCCACGCCCACATGGGAAATGGTGTCGTTCAGGCAGACGCCGCCGGAGTGGGTGTTCTTCAGCACCCGGTCACAGTTGCCCTGGTTCCAGTCGAAGTAGTACAGAGCCAGCGGACGGGGGCGCTCGTTCACGTAGTCGATGGCGTCATCCAGGTTCTTGTAGGGCACCACGATCATCAGCGGGCCGAAGATTTCGTCCTGGGCGATCTGCATGTCGTCAGTCACGTTCAGCACCAGGGTATGGGGGATCTTCTGGCTGCCGGTGAAGTCTTCATTGGCCGGGTTGATCTCGATGATCTCCGCGCCTTTCTCGCTGGCATCCTTCAGGTAACTCTGCAGACGGCTGTGCTGACGCGGGTTGACGATGGCAGTGAAGTCCGGGTTGTTGACCATGGTGGGATAGGACTGGGCCACCTGGGCTTTCCAGGCGTCCACAAATTCCTGCACCCGGTTTTCCGGGCAGAGGATGTAGTCCGGGGCCACACAGGTCTGGCCGGAGTTCAGGCACTTGCCGAAGGCGATCCGCTCGGCGGCGTCCTTCATGGGGAAGTCCTGGCCGATGATGCAGGGGCTCTTGCCGCCCAGCTCCAGGGTCACCGGTGTCAGGTTGGCGGCGGCGGCGCGCATGATGTGGCGGCCCACGGTGGTGGAGCCGGTGAACAGCAGGTGGTCAAACGGCAGGCTGGAAAACGCCTGGGCCACATCCACTTCGCCATTGATCACGGCCACCTGTTCTTCCGGGAAGGTGTCGGCGATCAGTTTTTCCAGCAGCGCACCGGTGCGCGGCGTGGCTTCGCTCATCTTGATCATCACCCGGTTGCCGGCGGCCAGGGCAGTAATCAGCGGCACCACCGCCAGCTGGATCGGGTAGTTCCAGGGCACCATGATGCCCACCACGCCCAGCGGCTGGTATTCCACCCAGGTCTTGCCCGGCCAGCTCAGTGCGCTGACGCTACGCTTCTGGGGTTTCATCCACTTGCGCAGCTTCTTGGTCGTGTACTTGAGCCCTTCCAGGGTGATCAACATTTCCGCCAGCTTGGTTTCATCGGCGGCGCGGGTGGTGAAATCGTTGTTGAGGGCCTCGATCCAGGCATCCAGATTATCCAGCAGCAGCGGCTTGATGCGGCTGATCAGCTCGATGCGCTGCTCCGCGCTGGGGTAAGGGTGCTGGCGGTAGGCCGCTTTCTGGGCAGCAAAGATCTGCTGCATGCGTTCGACGTCAGCGTTGTTGCTGTGGAGATCTTTCACTTCGGCGACCATGGTCACTTGCCTCCCGAGGCTTTTCATTATGTATGATGGCAAGACCGCCAGCCCTGGCTGGCGATCAAAAATTAACCTTGAGTCTGATTTTTAGAGTAATTACTCTAGGAGTCAACCGGCAGTAATGAAATCACTACATTTGGCCCACAATGACCAGCACCAAGGAACGGATCCTCAATACCAGTCTGGCTCTCTTCAATCGGGAAGGTGAGCGCAATGTGACCACCAATCACATCGCCGAGGCCCTGGGCATCAGCCCGGGGAATCTCTACTACCACTTCCGAAACAAGGGCACCATCGTGGCCGCCCTGTTCGAGCGCTACAGCCAGAACTTGCTGGCCCTGCTGGAAGCCCCCCAGGGGCCGCTGACCTGGACCATCAAGACCCATTATTTCGAAGGGCTGCTGGCCTCCATGTGGCAATACCGGTTCTTCCACCGGGACCTGACCCACTTTCTGCATGCGGACCCGGCCCTGGCGGCGCGCTACCAGGCCTTTGTGGAAGTGGTGCTGGAACGGGGGTTGGTGATTTACGGGGAACTGCGCAGCAGCGGCATCATCGCCGTGGATGACGAGCAGCTACAGGGGCTGATGGTGAACACCTGGGTGCTGATGTCCTCCTGGGCGGCACTGGTTCACGGCCTGCGCCCGGATGCGGCCGCCGATGAAGCCCTGGACGAATCCCTGATGCGCCACGGCATCTACCAGATCATCTGCCTGGAAGAACCCTTCCTGCGCGGCGAAGCCCGCGAACACCTGGAAGAAATGAAGGCCCGCTACCGGGCGGTGGATACCACCTCGGCGTTGCTGCTCGGCCATGTGCC
>NZ_JABURH010000090.1:25126-26773 GCF_014762765.1 Alcanivorax sp. | reverse complement strand
TCACCCCGAAACCCAGGCGAGTGCTGGCCGCCTGCTGCAGGGTGGAGGTAATAAAAGGAGCCGATGGCTTGGAACGGGTGGGCCGCTGCTCGCGCTGGCTGATGGTGAGTGTGCCGGCCTGCAGCAACGCCTGGCGGTGCTGCTCCGCGTCGTCGCCATTGTCCGGGCGGAAGTTCACGCCCTTGTGTTTGGACACTTCCAGACGCAGGGCTTCGCCCTGGTCGCTGTGGGTGTCGCTGTGCATTTCCCAGAACTCTTCCGGGATAAAGGCACGGATTTCCCGCTCGCGCTCAACCACCAGCTCCACGGCAACCGACTGCACCCGGCCGGCGGACAGACCACGGGCAATCTTTTCCCACAGCAACGGCGAGATCATGAAGCCCACCACCCGATCCAGGAAACGGCGGGCCTGCTGGGCTTCCACCCGGCTCAGGTCCAGCTTGCCGGGCTGCTCGAAGGCGGCCTGAATGGCTTTCTTGGTGATTTCGTTGAACACCACCCGGTCAAAACGGGAATCATCGCCGCCGATTACTTCCCGCAGGTGCCAGGCAATGGCCTCCCCTTCGCGGTCCAAATCCGTCGCGAGATAGATGCGGTCGGCTTTCGCGGCAAGTCGCTTGAGTTCATCAATCACCTTTTCCTTGCCGGGAAGAATTTCGTAATGGGCTTTCCAGCCGTGTTCCGGGTCCACGCCCATGCGGTTGATCAACTGGGCCTTGGCCTTCTTCTTTTTATAGGCCTCGCGCTCTTCCTTGGGCAGGGAGCGAGTGTAGGCCGCTTCCTTGGCGCGCTCCTGAGGGGTGCTCTTCTTGGAGCCACCACTGACCGGCAGATCGCGTACGTGGCCGACACTGGACTTCACTACGAAGTCGTCGCCCAGGTAGCGGTTGATGGTCTTGGCCTTGGCAGGCGACTCCACAATAACAAGAGTTTTTCCCATTCTCAGGTTCTCAATGGCGGCGGTTTGTTGAACAGAGCGCACCGGCTACAGTGCCCGATATGGCGGTCGCACAGGCGGCGCCAGTCTTCTTCGGGCGCTATTTAGACAGCGCCGGTATGGCCGGGTCAAGCTCTGCTGTAACCGACCTCCCTTTTTTAGTACTAGACTAGATACAGGGTGCCGGGCAACCCTCAAAGCGGAAAAGCGGCTCTGGCAAGCCGCTCAAAGACCGTTATACTGCAGGAAAGACACCGTTTCAGGGAGAGAACCGTGCCCAGTCCCTATCGCCGAATTCTGGTCGCCATTGATTGCAGTGATGAGTCTGCCCAGGTGTTGTCCCGGGCCGCCGGGGTGCTCTCAGGCAATGATGGTGAGCTGCATCTGATCCATGTGATCGAGCCTCTGGCGCTGGCCTATGGTGCCGATGTGCCCATGGATGTGACCGACCTGCAGAGCGGCCTGATGAAACAGGCCCGTGATACCGCTGACACCTACGCCGGCCGTTACCAGATCCCTGCCGATAATGTTCATGTGGAGCTGGGCTCCATCGAGAAGACGATTCTCGACCAGGCCGACAAGTTGAACGCCGACCTGATCGTGGTCGGCAGCCACACCCGCAGCGGCCTGGCCCTGCTACTGGGCTCCACCGCCCGTGGCCTGGTGCCGGGGGCCCATTGCGATGTGCTGGCGGTGAAGGTGGATCAGAA
>NZ_JABURH010000090.1:6173-24876 GCF_014762765.1 Alcanivorax sp. | reverse complement strand
AGCTGCAACGCCCCTGTCCCTTCCGGCCCTTCCTCGTTCCAGCGACATAGCAGCTCCGCCAGTCCCTGGGCCTGAACCTTGAGGGCCGCCAGTTCTTCCCGGCTGCCTTTCTCGCCGTGAAACACCGGGAGTTTGCGCATGGACTGGACCAGCTCGTGATCCGGAGACTGCATTCTTTTGACTTCCAGCGTCCAACGGATGTGATGAACGATCATGTGGAAAAAGGCCAGCCGCGTCGCCAGTGAATAAGGACCGTCATCCTCGTTGAACTGATTGAAGTCCAGGCTTGCCAGCACGGCTTCGCGGGCATTCTCTGCCACCTTGATAGTGGCGCTGCGCGGCGTGCCCAGCAGCATGGAAAGGGTGCCGAAGACTTCACCGGGAGAAACGTAATAAAGTGGCGTGTCGCCGGCATGCTCCGAGAGCACTTCCAGTTGCCCCCGCAACAGGAAATACAAGGTGGAATCCACATCCCCGGCACGAATAACCGTGTCACCGGAACCTGCCACCCACAGGCGCGTATTGCGCTCCAGATGCGCGAATTCATGCTGATCGTCGCGGGCAATTTCATTGAAAAACGGCACACCGGACAACAACTGCCGGATTCGTTGCTGGCCGAAGTCATTATTATTGGCCTGCTCCATCTACTATCCCCAGGTCTGATGGAATTCTTAGCGAAGAACCTGACCCCGTGCGAATTAACACGAACATCCACAACGGATCAGCAACTCTCTGCAGTATGCTAGTACCGGCGTCCTCACAGGGCAACGTTATCCTCCCCAAACAGCCATAAACCGGCGCCCAACAACTGTTCAAATAGCACTGTTCATATTATCAGTACCTATGCTAGCATCGGTTTTGTAGCACTGTTTGTCAGCCTCGGCTGACAACCCGGTTAGCCATAAGCGTCAATGACGCCCGGGCATGGAACCGAAAACCTGCGGGAAACATGGAGAAGGTTATGAGCAGCAAACTCACCGATCGCCAGCAACAGGTGCTGGACTGTATCCGCGAATGCATAGCCGATACCGGTATGGCGCCGACTCGCGCGGAAATTGCCGACATCATGGGCTTCCAGTCCAAGAACGCCGCCTCTGACCATCTGAGAGCTCTGGAGCGCAAAGGCTTCATAAAACTCCACAGTGACCGCTCCCGCGGGATTCAGTTACTCGACAATGCGTTCTGGTCTGAAGAAGAACTACCGGTAGTGGGCAAGGTAGCAGCCGGGGTCCCCATCGAGGCAATCGAAAATGTGGAGCGCACAGTTCCCGTGCCCCAGGGGCTGTTCAAGCAGCGGCCGACCTACCTGTTAAAAGTACAGGGCGACAGCATGATCGAGGCAGGTATTTTCGATGGCGACCTGATTGCCGTACGTAAATCCAACGTGGCCCGCTCCGGCGAAATCGTGGTAGCCCGCATTGACGAAGAAGTCACAGTGAAGACCCTAAAGTTGAACAAATCCAGCGCTACCCTGCTACCGGCCAATGAGGCGTATGAGCCCATCAAGGTGCCGGCGGATCAGTTGATCATCGAGGGTATTTTTGTGGGGCTGATCCGTGATCCGAATTCTTACTAGTGCCATTCTGCTATTGATGAGTGCCGTCGCCATGTCCGATACGCATCTGCTCGCCCCCTGCCCGAATTCGCCCAACTGCGTGTCCAGCCTGGCAACCGATGAGGACCGCCGGGTCGCTCCACTGAAGGTCGCACAAACCCGCCAGGCAAGCATGGTCCGCCTGCAGGCACTGTTACGCCAGTTACCCCGGGTTGAATTCGACGTGGTCGGTCAGTCCCGCATTCAGGCCCGCTTCTCCAGTCGCCTGCTTCGCTTCGTGGATGATGTGACTTTTTATGTCCGTGAAGATGGCATGGTAGAAGTACGGTCCGCATCCCGGGTGGGTTACTGGGATTTAGGTGCCAACCGCCGTCGGGTAGAATCCCTGCGCGAACAACTGGCGGAGCAGGCCCCTGATGACAGCACCTCACAACACTACCCTCAACACGGCTCCCGTTCATTGGGCTGATATCGGCGTCAACCTGACCGACAAGCAGTTCCAGGACGATCGCGACCAGGTACTGGCACGCGCCCGCTCCGCCGGGGTGACCTGGCAATTGCTCACCGGTACCAATGTGGAAGAATCCCGCCAGGCCATAGCGCTGGCAAGTCAACACGACGATTTGTTTGCCACTGCCGGCCTGCACCCCCATAGCGCCCGCTTCTACTCGCCGGCGCTGGAAAATGAACTGCGTGAACTACTGGGACAGCAGCGCGTAAAAGCCGCCGGCGAGATGGGGCTGGACTTCAATCGAGACTTTTCCCCGCGTTCCGACCAGGAGCACGCCTTCGAGGCCCAGCTGGCACTGGCAGTGGAGCATAAGCTACCGGTGTTTCTCCATGAACGTGATGCCCATGAACGCTTCGCGCCCATCCTGAAAGCCTATCGTGATCACCTTGTGGGTGCCGTAGTGCATTGCTTTACCGGTTCCCGCGAGGCACTTTTCGATTATCTGGACCTGGATTGCCATATCGGCATTACCGGCTGGGTCTGTGATGAGCGCCGGGGCAAGCCGCTGGCAGAGCTGGTGCACAATATTCCGGATAACCGACTGTTGCTGGAAACCGATGCCCCCTATCTGCTGCCGCGGGATCTACCGGAACCGCCCCCGAAGAAGCGACGCAATGAACCTTCATTGCTGCCTTGGATCGGTAAACGGGTAGCGAGTTTGCGGGGGCAGGATGTGGCCCAGGTGGCGGGCATGACGAGTGAAAACGCGCGAGCGCTGTTCAGATAAGCAAACCAGACCTCGTTGGAGCTTTGCTCGCAAAGCGAAGCTTCCCGAGAGAGGGAACTGCACCAAGCCTTCGCCTTGCGAGCAAGGCTCCAACAGATCAGGCCTGGCTTCTCCAGTGAAAGCGCACCCGTAGAGGCGGGATCACCTCCCCTTCCGGCTGGCCAACCATTTCCGCGTGGGCGGAATGATGCAGCAGATGGGCCGTGCCAGTGGACAGGGTCTGGAGCTGGTTATTGGCGTGTTCGGGGCCGTTGAAGCGCATGACCTTACCGCTGTCATCGGCCACCCAGTACCAGGTATCACCGAAGCGGACCTTGACGGTGCAGACGGACAGGCAGGCTGAGAAGATCTCAACCTCATCGGCTTTGCGCTTGTGTAGTTTCTTCGGGCTGATGGTTTCCATGTGAGCAATAATGGCTCCACGGCTGTGAAGCCCGCATCAATCACTCAACCTGCCAGAAATTGCTGCACATCCAGCAGACCAAAAGGCCAACCCAGCTCTCGCCCCTCCTTCATCAACACGGGAATGCGTTCGCCGTATCGCGCCAGCAACTCATCATCCTCAGCCACATCAACCAGCGTCAGCGTGATATCCGGTGCCACCGTGGACACCAGCTCCCGGGCCTGTTCACAGAGATGGCAGCCCACCGTGGTGTAAAGCACTACACTCATCAGTCCTCCACATGCCGAATGGCATAGCAGACATGAATCCTGTCATTCCGGCGGAAGTCCTCCGGGATGCTCCAGCGGGTAATATCGTCTACCTGATACCACTTGCTGATACTCGGGTCGAGTTCGAAACGGCGGTAGTTGCAGGAAAAATACAGCACCCCGCCCGGCTCCAGCCGGCGCATGATCTTGCGGATCAGCTCGCCATGGTGCTCTTCCACCACGAAGTCACTGCGCGACTTGTTGTTGGAAAAGGTGGGCGGATCACAGAACACCAGATCAAACTGCTCCTGGCATTCGTCCAGCCAGCGCATGGTATCGGCGCGCACCAACTCGTGCTGGTCGGTGGAGAACCCGTTGGCCGCCAGATTGCAGGCCGCCCATTCCAGGTAGCGCTTGGAGGCATCCACGGTGACCGTGCGTTTGGCGCCCCCCACCGCTGCGTGCACAGTGGCTGAGCCGGTGTAGGCAAACAGGTTAAGGAAGCGCTTACCGCTGGCTTCCTCGGCAATCTTCAGCCGCGTGGGCCTATGATCCAGAAACAGGCCGGTGTCCAGATAGTCCTGCAGGTTGATAAGCAACTGTGCCTGCCCTTCCCGCACCAGCCGGTAACGCCCCTGGCCATCCAGCTTCTGATACTGCTGGTTGCCTTTCTGGCGCTCACGGGTGCGCAGATGCACCTGCTCCCGGTGCACGCCCAGGGCGGCGCGCACGGCGGTTACCGCCAGATCCCGACGATGCTTGGCCTTTTCCGGATCAACCGTTTTCGGCGCCTTGAACTCCTGCACCAGCACCTGATCGCCGTAGATGTCCACTGCCACATTGAACTCGGGCAAATCCCGGTCGTAGAGGCGATAACACTGGATATCTTCCCGCTCCAGCCAGCGGCGCAGGTGCTTGCCATTCTTGCGCAGGCGATTGACCAGCGGTTGCGCCCCTTCCGGCACCTCAAAGGCGGATGACTCTGCGATGGTCACCACCTCCACCGGGGCCGGCTGGCGAGAGTGATACAGGCGAATGAAGTTGTTGAACGGCCCGTTCTTCAGTCGCCACTGGCTCTGCAGATCCATGCCGGAGCGATCCATGACTTCCGCATCGGCTCCCAGCAACACCGCCTGCCAGTTCGGCGCCAGCCTGGCCAGCAAACGACCCAGGGCAAAATGCAGCCAGCCGGCCTGTTGCTGTTCATCCAGACGCTCGCCCCAGGGCGGGTTGGCAACCAGCAAGCCCTGATCGGCAAAATCCCGGGGACGCAGGGCACCCAGTTCACGGCGCTCGAAGTGAATTGCCTGGCGGACACCGGCCCGCTCCGCATTCTGCTGGGCCAGCTGGATAGCCCGGCCATCCACATCAAATCCCTTCAGGGCCATCTCCGGCAGCGGCTGGCGGACGCTTTCTGCGGCCTCCTCCATAGCTTCCTGCCAGAGCTGACGACGACAACCGCGCCACTGCTGAAAACCGTAGTGCTTGCGCTGGGCCCCGGCCGCCCAGCCAGCGGCAATCTGCGCGGCTTCGATCAGCAGGGTGCCGGAGCCACAGAACGGATCCATCAGCGCCGCCGGATGATTGCCCCGGCGCCAACCGGCGGCCCACAGCATGGCTGCAGCCAGGGTTTCACGCAGGGGCGCCCGCCCCCCGGCCAGCCGGTAACCGCGCCGGTGCAGCGGATCACCGGCCAGATCCAGCCACAGGTGCGCTTCGTTGGGGTCCAGCCGGGCTCGGATACAGCAACTGCCACGGGCATCCCGGGATACCGTGAACTGCGGTGGCAACGCCTGAATAAACCGCTTGGTGCTGATGCGGTTATCACCACGCACCCCCACCCCGTGCTCCAGATGGATATGCAGGGGCGCATCATTGCCCACCAGCGCCAGCCAGTCCTGGCTGGCGGCCAGCTTTTCCGGGGCGATATCCGGGGTCACCCCCAGTGTCGCCAGGGACAACAGCACCCGCTCGGCAAGCCGCGACCATAGACAGACCCGGAGGGCATCTGCGGTACCACCGGTAAACGCCACATGGGCCCGGCCGGTTTCTGTTACCGATATCCCCAGTGACGACAGTTCATCGGCCAGCAACTCGGCAATACCGGGCATGCTGGTGGCCACAAATTCCATTACTGATACCTCGTAAGTGACTGTTTTATGCGCAACGAAAAAATTAACTATTTAACTTTCAATGCGTTACACAAACTGTCATCAAGCTGCCCTTTATACGTCATATGCTTAACAAGCACGAACCATATTGCTACATGATATTCGACACTACCCCAGCGCTTTCCCATACTGAAATGGTCGACCCCGATAACTGGCCTTGTTCTCTGCCAGGGGTCTTTTTCAATACCGCTATCTGTGAAAGGGAAAGCGTCTATGAAGCGACAAAAAAGAAACAAAGACGACCGCGCCTACAGCCGGGGATACAACGCCGGCCTGGATGGAAAATCCCGTGAAGAATGCCCATTTGGCACCCTCAGTGCACGTACCAACTGGATGGGCGGCTGGCGCGAAGGTCGCACGGATTTCGCACAAGGAATGCTGGGGGTCTCCAGTATTCAGAACCTGAAAAATATCGGCTAACACCTTAACCCAGTTCAACACCGCGCCGGCGCGTCAAGTGCCGACCCACAGGGCCCCTCCCGGGCCCTTTTTAATTTTCGCATCGCGCCACAGCGCCTGATGCCAAGCCGGAAAATCATATTTCACCACAGAGGACACAGAGCTCACTGAGGAAGAACATTTTAACTCTGCGTTCTCTGTGACCTCTGTGGTAAAAATTTAACTGCTGCCAGAACAGCTGGGGCCTATAACCCTTTCGGCCAGGCCCGGGCGATATCACCGATCAGCCCCGGTCCCTGGTAAATCAGGCCGCTGTAGATCTGTACCAGATCGGCACCCAGGCGCTGCTTCTCCAGTGCATCTGCAGCGCTGTTGATGCCGCCCACTCCGATAATCGGAATTCGCCCTTTCAGGGTCTCGCTCATGGTAGCCAGAGCCTGGTTGGCGATGGGTTTGAGGGGGGCGCCGCTGAGGCCGCCCTGTTCATCGCCCCTGGGCAGACCCTGCACCCCTTCCCGGGACAGGGTGGTGTTGCCCACGCAAACGCCATCGATGCCGTGCTGGACAAAGGCTTCGCCCATGGCGCGCAGCTCTTCTTCGCTGTTGTCCGGGGCAATCTTGATCACCAGCGGTACGCGGCGGCGATGCTGCTGGTCCAGCCGGGTCTGGGCTTCGCGCAAGGTCCCCAGCAATTCATTCAGCGCATCACCATGCTGCAAGCTACGCAGGCCCGGGGTATTCGGCGAAGAGACGTTCACCACCAGATAGGAGGCATAGGCGTGGACCTTCTGCTGGCAGCTCAGGTAATCCTGCACCGCATCTTCCACCGGGGTGTCCTTGTTCTTGCCAATATTGATGCCCAGCACACCTTTGTAGCGGCTCTGTTTGACCGCACCGACCAGATAATCCACCCCGAGATTATTGAAGCCCATGCGGTTGATCAGCGCCTCGGCCCTGGGCAGGCGAAACAGCCGCGGCTGGGGGTTACCCGGTTGCGGGCGTGGCGTGACCGTACCCACCTCGATAAAGCCAAAGCCAAGATCTGCCAGACCGTCAATGCAATCACCATTCTTGTCCAGGCCCGCTGCCAGGCCCACCGGATTGGGGAACTCGATGCCCATCACCTCCCGTGGCGAAGCCGGTACGTTTCCCGGCCACAACTTGCCGGCCCGCTTACGCAGCATGGCCAGAGTCAGTTCATGGGCATGTTCTTCAGACAGGGAAAACAACAGGGGGCGAGCAAGGGAGTACAGCATGGGACAACCCGGATTGTGATAATGGCCGGCATTATAGCCAAGCTACCCGGTCACTTCGATGTTTTGTGTCGGACAGCGCTTGGGATACAGGTTCGCAGTGCCGCTATCCAGACGCCGGTTTGGCGGCAAGCTTCGCTTTGCGAGCAACGCTCCAACCCAGTCGGCTGGCTTACCGCCTGGTTCGCCCTCCGATAAAAAAAGCCCGGCGGAGCCGGGCTTAAAAATAACCAACAGAAACCAGCGCGTCAGTTAGCTCTACTGACGACCATGACCAGCCTCTGGCTTGAGCAGGAAAGCACCCAGCGCAGGCAGCAGCCACAGGGCGCCGATCATGTTCCAGAGGAACATGAAGGTGAGCAGGATACCCATATCCGCCTGGAATTTGATGGAGCTGAACGCCCAGAAGATCACGCCCACCGCCAGGGTGATACCTGTAAAGGCCACCGCCTTGCCGGTAGTCTTGAGGGTTTCCCGGTAGGCAGACTCCAGGTCCATCCCCTGTTTCAGGTAGTGGGCCAGCTTGCTGTAGATATAAATACCGTAATCCACACCAATACCCACACCCAATGCAATCACTGGCAGGGTGGCCACTTTCACACCGATACCCAGATGCGCCATCAGCGCCTGGCAAAGGATGGATGTCAGTCCCAGAGGCACGATGATACAGATCACCGCACGAATGGAGCGGAAGGCAATCAACACCAGAATGGATACCACCGCGTACACCAGCGCCAGCATGGGATACTGGTTGGCCTCGATGGTCTGGTTGGTAGCGGCTTCCACACCGGCATTACCTGACGCCAGCTTGAACTCGATGACCTCTTCGTTATTACGTTTTTCGGCAAAATCCGCCACCGCGGCGGTAACGCGATCCAGGGTTTCTGCCTTGTGGTCATCCAGGAACACGTATACCGGCGCCAGGGAACAGTCCAGATTGTAGAGGCTGTCAGGCATGAAGCTCATGACGTTGTTGAGCGCATACTGATCCCGTGAAATGGTGGCCCACTTCAGAGAGCCCTCATTCATGTTGGTAGCGATCAGCTTGGTGGCGGAGGCGATACTGACCACATCCTGCACGCCTTCCACACTGCGCAGGGTCCAGGACAAATCGTCCACGGTCTCCATGGCCGGGTAGGTATTACAGGACTCCACCGGCGTTTTCCCCATCACCACCAGCACATCCGCGCTGACGGAATAATTGGACACCAGGAAGTTCACGTCATGGTTATAGCGATAGCGGGGCTTGGGCTCATAACCGCGCGGGCAATCCATCTCTTCACACGGGTCCGGCCACAGTTCCGGCGCGCCCTTGTCCAGGTCACCGATTTTGAGATCCTGACTCATGTAGATGCCTACCCCGTAACCGGCTACGGCTATCACAATGGAAATGGCCGCCAGGGGTTTACGGGTAAAGCGGGCAAACAGCCCCGCCAGTGGGTGCTCTTTCTTGTCACCAGCCTGGATCTTGCGCACGGCAGCACCGCTCACACCCAGATAGGACAGCACCGTCGGCACCACAAGCAGGTTGGTGATAATGATCACGGCAACCCCGATACTGGCAGCCATGGCCAGTTCGCGGATCACACCCACATCGATGATATAGAGCGTCAGGAAACCGATGGCATCGGAAACCAGCGCCACCATGCCGGGCACATACAGAGACTGGAACGTATTGCGTGCTGCATCCAGCGGGGTTTGCCCTTCTGCAGCATAGTTGGCCAGGGTATTGACGATTTGCACGCCGTGGGAGACTGCAATGGCAAACACCAGAAACGGCACCAGCATGGAGTATGGGTCAATGGTGAAACCCAGGGTACTGACAATACCGAGCTGCCAGATGACCGCCACGAAGGAGCACACTGTCACCGTCATGGCACTGCGCAAACAGCGGGTATCGATGAGCAACAGTACCGCGATCAGGGCCAGGGTGAAGAAGAAGAACATGGCGACTTCTTCTGCCGCAGCCATCACATCGCCGGCTTTTTTGGCCAGACCGACGATATGTATGCGGACATTGGGATACTTGTCCTGGTAGGTCCGGCGGATCTCTTCCAGACGGGCGGACAAGGCGGGAATATCTACACCGTTTTCGCCCAGAGCATCCAGCAAATGCGCATGCACTACGCTGGATTGGAAATTATCCGCAACCAATCGGCCTACCTGGCCCGAACGCAGAACATTGGTGCGCAGATCTTCCAGGCTGGCCTCGCTGCCATCGTAACCAGCGGGAATCACCTCACCGCCCTGGAAGCCCTGTTCGGTTACCTCGTTCCAGCGCACATTACTGGTCCAGAGCGAACTGATCTTGCTCGGATCCACGCCATCAAGGGCAAACACCTCATCGGTGATTTCCTTGAGTGCAGTCATATACTGCGCATTGAAGATATCGTCGCTTTGCGTTTCGGCAACGATGACACGCACATCGTTACCCAGACTCATATCATCCTTGTGTTCCAGGAAGTTCTGGATATAGGGATGGCCCAACGGGACCATTTTCCGGATATCCGTGTTGAGCTGAATCTTGCTGGCCTGCAGGCCCAGAAAGACAGTCGCTGCCACGAACAGCAGCAGGACGACGGGACGAATGGAGAACAGCCCGTTGGCAATGGTTTTGGAAATACGACCTGACATGCTGTGCCCCTTATTTCACGTCTTCAATCACACGCACCCCACCCTGGCCGGCGATCAGAACGCCGCCCTTTTTCCTGGGCAAGACTGCGGAGATGGATTCACGGTCCGGAAGGAACCGCAGGGAGAAGGTTTGACCACCATCATGGCTGGTGAGAATGCCGCCGGCATTGGTGACCAGCACCACCGTGCCGTCCTCCAGCACCGTGCCATCATTCACACCACGGGTCAGCTTGCTGGGCACCTTGACCCAGCTGCTGCCACGATTGGCGGTTAACCACACATTGCCTTGCAGGCCGTAAACCAGCACCTGATAGTCGGAAATCGGGGTTGCCCCGAACAGGGTTCCGTCATAGGGACTGCTCAACGCTTCCCAATTCTCGCCCTTGTCCGCGGAACGAAAGATGACGCCTTTTTCACCAACCAGATAATGGTCGCTGCTCGCCGGCGCTGCCGCGTAACCGTAAAGGTGCCAGCCATCATTGTTGCTCAGCGCATTGCTGCGCTTGTTCCAGGTATCCCCTCCATTTGAGGTCTCCAGGTAATACCCATAACCACCAACCGCCACAGCCCTGTCCCGGCTTTCGCAGTGGACATCCAGCAGCGGCGCACCGGAAGTATCAACCGGAGCCGCTGCGGTCTCCTCGTAGGGATCGTCACTGTAGAGGTCGTCGCCGTAGGCGTCGTCTTCGTAGGGGTCACCATAGATATCGTCCATGGACAGATCGTCCAGCTCTTCATCCACGGTGTCACTGTCATCACTGCCGCCCAGCGGATCGCTGTATTGCAGTGTCCAGCTTTCCCCGCCATCGCGGGTGCCGAGCACCACGGCATCGTGGCCGACAGCCCAGCCGTTGCGGGCGTCAGCGAAACAGACCGCTGTCAGAAGGACTTCTTCAGGCGTCTTGGCCGCCTGCCAGTGCTCTCCCTGATCATCGGAGTAAAGAATTTTGCCACGGTCACCCACCGCCACAATCCGGCCACCGGCATCAGCCAGGTCCAGATAGTTGTTGGCAGTCACCAGCGGCGACTTGTTATCGATAAACTGTGCCTGCAAAGGGGCAGACAGCATGGCTGCAGTAGCCAGCAGAAGTGTTTTTCTCATTGTCCCATCTCTTCCCGAAGGCTCGTATGCCGAGCCGAGTGCAAAACGACCGGGGGCCATGGGCGTCCCGGTCGCGTTGCCAGAGCTGCCGTTAAACGGTCAGCCTTTTCTTGTCATTACCGTCCACGGCGGCGCAGGGCGGCCGGATGGAAATAACGATCATCCGGTACCGGCTGGCTGTAATCCAGAATGGACGGCTCTTCGTTATCCAGGAACTGTACGTGGTACCGCTGGGCCCGCAGATCGTGGAAGGTATCCAAAGCGGTCCACTGGGTCGGTACCTCGTAGTAGTTCTTGATATAGGCCAGGCTCACACGCCACAGCTCATCACGACGGTCGTACTGGTCGATGGCGGCAATCTGCCAGGAATCCGCATCAATGTAGAAACGACGCTTCTCGTAGATATGGCGCTCACCTTCCTTCAGGTTGGCTTCCACGACCCATACGCGGTGTAGTTCCCAACGCTGGTAGTCCGGGTTTACGTGGCCCTGTTGCAGCAGGGTTTCGTATTTCACATCCGGGCTGTCCATCTTGTAGTTGTTGTAGGGAATAAACATTTCCACCGGCTTTTCATGGACCAGCTTCCAGTTGTACTTGTCCGGGGCACCGTTATACATATCGGTGTCATCGGCGGTACGCAGGCCGTCGGCTGCAGCGATCGGGGTGTCGTAGGCCAGGTTGGGAGCACGACGAACACGACGCTGGCCGGCGTTGTAACCCCAGGCCTGACGCGGCATTTTCTTCTGGTCGAGCATTTCATGAACCAGCACCGCCCCACCGGCCAGACGTGCCGGCGCCTTGGTGAAGGACAGGTAGTAGAAAATGATGTTGTCCAGGCTGTCGAAGTTGTACTTGGGATCGTAGTAACGGAAGTACACTTCCTGCTGAGAGGTGATCAGGGAGTAGGCACCGTTACGCTGCACCGCCACTTCCGAAGCACGACGTACCACGTACAGACCTCGCCAACGCAGGATATGGTTCCAGATCGCCTGCAGGGCCTTGTCTTCGTTGCTGCCACTCAGAATCGGGAAAGGAATCCCGCCGAAGGCATTGTTAACGCCAGTTTCTGCCAATGAAGCCTTGGTAGCATTGCTCTTGGTATTGTCGTAAACCCATTGCGGTGCGGAGGTAGAGCGACGGCTCGGGTAGACATTGAGTTTGAAAGTATCCGGGTAGGTTTTCAGCATACCCTGCACACCCTCAGGCACCTTGTCCGCATACTTGGACAGGTTCTGGGCGGTGATGGTGAACACTACCTTGTCATTTTTGAAAGGGTCCGGGTGGTGCTGGCCGGGGCGGGTATATTCCTTGGGGATATCCTTCTTCTGGATACCACCGGTCCAGTCCGGAATGCCAAGGCCAGTGGAAACGGCTTTCCCGTTACCTTTGACGTCAGCCCCGAACGGAGTCAGGGATTTACCCAACTTTGCCGCTTCTTGCGCGGACACGGCAGCCTGCACATTGGCCGCTACGCTCAGTGACAGCGCAAGCGCGCTGCCCATGGCGGTCAATTTCTTCAACATGATTGCTCTCCGAATAAACGGGCCGGAAACCCGGCCCGGAAAAAATTAAAAAGAGTACTTAACAGAAACCGAAGCGTTGTTCCGGTCCGCCAGCTTGTTGGAATATTTGGCGCCCCAGAAGCTGGTGGCAGACATGCCCACTTCCAGGTTGTTCAGGTACACAAAATCCAGCCCCAGTGTGGCGGCCTTGCGGTCTTCCATGAAGTTACCACCGATCGGGGAGTTGCCGTTCACATCGTGGGCAATCCGCACGCTCGGGCTCATGGAAATACCGGCGAAAATATTGTTGTAATCCGCCTTCAGGACCGCACGATAACCCCAGGATGTGTCATCCAGATTATATTTATTGGGATCATCCGGGCTCAGGATCTGGGCCTCGGAACCAAGAATGGCGGCAGTGGAGTTATATTCCAGTTCCGGGTTTTCCAGGCCTTCGATGTGCTCAACGCCAAGTTCAAGCAGCGCGATCAAACCATCGGTTCCCCAGGTCGGTCCGAAGTTGAAAATGCTGACCAGGGAGCCGTTATAGCTTTCCACTTCGTCGTAGAAGTAATAGAGCTGACCTTCCTGCACCGCCGTGTTGGAACTCAGGCAGCTACCACCAAGCTCTGCCCGCACACAGTGCGGAGTCAGATCACCCAGGGTTGGGGCCGGATTTGCTGCTGCACCTGCCAGAGACTGGATCAGGTTGTCGCCGATTTCATTGATAATGGCACGCTCGGGCCGGTAAGCCAGTTCGCCCGCCAGAGACATGGTGCCGACGACAGTGTTGAAGCTGGCACCGAACATGTCCTGGTCTTCCACATAGGCCATCTGGTATTCAGTGGTGTCGATGGTTTCCGGAACACCCGCCAGCCCTGAGGTGTTGATCTTGTTGATGCGCGAACCCACCACAGGGGTACGTGCATGAGTGCGGGTATAGTAAAGCGCGAATTCGGTACCATTCAGGGCTTCGGCAAAATAACGATAGGCCAAACCAAACTGGCCATTATCCTTCGCGTCTTCATCACGAATCCGATCAACCGTTACCTGAGTGGCTTCATACTCGTAGCCAGGACCAAACTGGGCGGTGTAGGCAGCAAACGCATTTTCCAGACCCGGTGCGCCAGCCCCCAGAGCGACGACACGGCCATCAATAATCACGTTGTCAGCACCCCTGCCCGGGAATGCATCATGAGTGGAGAAGTAGGTCCCCGCCGGCGCATCTTCCGAGTTTTCCCACTCGAACTGGTAGAAACCTTCCAGTGTGGCGTTAAAGGTCAACCCGTAGGAAAAGTACAAGCTGTCCAGCGGTAGCAGGGCTTCCTTGATTTCGGAGCCAGGCAAACGCAGCGCATTGAGGTCGAAGTAGTTGGCAGTATTCACACCACCTTGCATGAACAGGGCTTCGCCCCAGTTGATCACCTGCTGCCCCAGACGTACGTTCAGGGGTTTCTCGAACAGGTCGAAACTCCCCCAGACATAGGCATCCAGCATACGGGCACGCTGGCCAGCATAACGCTCTGCATCACTGTTGAAATCGTCACCGATACCATTGTTGGCATAATCGGAATATGTGGCATAACGGGTAAACCCGTTACCCGGCACGAAGGGGCCCGATTTCATGAGGGCACCACCATCATGATCACCGCCCATAATCTGCTGATCATGGAACGCTGTGGCGCGAACAAACATGCCATAACGCCCCTGCCAGTTCAGCTCCATCTCCGGGGTAATCTTGTAGACCAGAGACGCCAGCCCCGTGTCAAAGTTGTTGTTGGCATCGTTCTTGTTGACCTGGGCTCCATAACCTTTGAGGGTCATGTCAACCACATCTTCGTTGGCCGCCAACATCCGGTCCTGCCCTTCTGTGCGGAACAACGCACCCACAGACAGAGCGGTATCCAGTCGACCGGACCAGTCAGGATTATCGAATTGAAGCTGAACCGCAGAGGCAGGAATTGACAAGCTGGTAAGGGCTGCAGCACCAGCAACAGCCATCGCTAACCTGGTTTTGCGCAGGGGATTATTATTCATGTAGCTCTCCGAATTGCCATGCATGGCTTTATTGTTCTTGCCTGGGTCACGGCTTCTCCCATTGCGACATCGGTCCCATCATTCTCTCCGATGCACACCGCCACCCAGACTAAGTCTTAATTCTTACATATCGGGACCAAAAAGAAATCCCCCCTCAGTGTACATTTAACGACCAGCCAGTCATCACTATTTTGTGCATTCCAGGGGCTGCCCGACAATCAGGCCCCCAGTATGCGCCCTAGAACCTCGCCCAAATTATCCGAGGCCTGCTTTTTGACCCCCTGCAAGGCATTTTGCAGCTGCCCACGGCGGCCAGGCTCCAGCTTCGCCATACGCGCGGCCGCGTTGGCCAGTCGAGCAGCAATCTGAGGGTTAATCCTGTCGAGTCGGGTCAGTGCCGCAGCAAACAGACGATACCCTTCCCCGTCGGGGGAATGGAAAGCCGACGGATTGCCATTGGCCAGAGTGCCCACCAGGGCCCGCACCCGATTCGGAACGGTCCAGTCAAAAGCAGAATGCGCCATCAATTCCTCTATTCTGGGCAGGCTCGCCGGCCCGGGAACGGCAGCCTGAACGGCAAACCACTGATCCATAACCAGGGCTTCATCAGACCAGCGTTCAGCAAACTGGGCCAGCGCCTGATTGGCACCTGCCAGGTTGTAATGCACCAGAATCCGCAGTGCGGCCAGCTCTTCGGTCATGCAAAGTGGCAATTCGAACAGCTCGACAGCCAGGCGCTGCGCCTCCGGATGACCGGACGCCGCCAGGTAATCCAGCGCCAGATTGCGCAACTGGCGACGCCCCATGGCACGGCCATCCATTTCCAGCTCGGTGGCAATCAGATTCTCCGCCAGGGATAGCCAGTGGGTCTGCAGCGCCTTGCCCAGGGCCTTCTTCATGGCTTGGTGGGCCACATGCACACTGCCCGGATCCAGGGGGGAATGTCTGTCCCCCAGAGCCACCTCTCCAGGCAATGACAGCAGCAGAGCGGCCTGGGCAGGATCTTCATCGGCCCGGCCGATCACTTGCTCCAGCACTGGCAGCAGCGTTTGCGCCTCGGCCGCTGCGCTACCCTCCCCCTTCACCAGACGATCCAGTGCAGAGAAATAAAGCCGCTGGGCGGCGCTCCAGCGACAGTAACCATCACTATCGAGGGCCAACAGGCGACACAGCTGATCGTGATCGTAGGCGTAATCCAGCACTACCGGGGCAGAAAAACCGCGCAGCAAGGAAGGCGTAACCGGGCCTGGAGCATCAAAACTGAGGGTCTGTGCTTCCCTGTCGAGAATAATGACTTTCTCCCTGTTTCCCTCAGCATCGAGCGGTAACGGCTCACCGGCCTCATCCAGCAGAGCCAGACGTACCGGGATCATCAGCGGTTGCTTCTCCGCCTGTCCCGGGGTCGGCGGGGTGTGTTGACGGAAAGAGATCTGGTACTCGCCCTCTTTCCAGCCATCGGTCACCGTCAGCACCGGCGTACCTGCCTGGCTGTACCAGCGCTTGAACTGGGTCAGATCCCGGCCAGAGATCTCCTCCATACAGGCGACAAAGTCATCACAGGTGACGGCCTGACCATCAAACCGCTCGAAGTACAGGTCCGTGGCGCGACGAAAATCCTCACTCCCCAACAGGTGATACTGCATGCGGACAATTTCAGCGCCCTTTTCGTAGATCGTCAGGGTGTAGAAATTATCGATTTTCTGGTATTCCGCCGGCCGCACCGGGTGGGCCATGGGCCCCTGATCCTCCGGGAACTGGTGGTTGACCAGAAAGTCCACATTCTCCACCCGCTGAACCGCAGCGGAGTTCATGTCAGCAGAAAACTGCTGGTCGCGAAATACGGTGAAGCCTTCCTTGAGGCTGAGCTGAAACCAGTCCCGACAGGTGACCCGGTTACCCGACCAGTTATGGAAGTATTCATGGGCAACCACGGATTCCACCCGCTGAAAACCGGCATCCGTGGTGGTCGACGGATGGGCCAGCACACAGGCGGTATTGAAGATATTGAGACCCTTGTTTTCCATGGCCCCCATATTGAAGTGGCTTACCGCCACGATCATGTAGATATCCAGGTCGTACTCACGCCCATACGTCTCTTCATCCCAGCGCATGGCATTCTTCAGGGACAGCATGGCGTGATCCAGCTTGTCCAGATCACGGTGCTCGGCGTAAAGCCGCAGCGACACCTGACGACCGGAACTGGTGGTATAGCTGTCTTCCAGGCAGGCCAGATCGCCGGCCACCAACGCAAACAAATAGCAGGGTTTCGGGAATGGATCTTCCCAGGTGACCCAGTGGCGATCGCCCTCCTCGCCTTGATTGACCGGGTTCCCATTGGATAGCAGCAGCGGGTAGCGCTTCTTGTCCGCTCGCACCGTGGTGGTAAACCGGGCCAGTACATCGGGACGGTCCGGAAAGAAGGTAATACGGCGAAAGCCTTCCGCCTCGCACTGGGTGCAGTACATACCATTGGAGCGATACAGCCCCTCCAGTGCGGTATTCTTTTCCGGTTCGATCAACACGACGGACGTCAGCGAGAAGGCCTGTGGAACGCTCTCGATGGTCAACTGATCCTTCTCATAACGATATCGGTCTGCCGCAACGGGTTCGCCATCGATTGCCAGCGACTCCAGGGTCAGACACTCGCCATCCAGAACCAGATCACTGGCACTTTGCTGCGAATTATCCGGATTGCGTCGAAGCTGCAGGGTACTGGTTACCCAAGTCTGGCCATCACGCAGATCTACGTCCAACTGCACATGATCGACAAGAAAAGCGGGCGGGGTGTAGTCAGCCAGGCGGGTGGTTTTTACATCAGCTTGCGGGCTATCCATGGGGGTACTCCAGAACAAAAGACGCAGACAAAAACGACAACACCCCGCTAAGCGGGGTGTTGTGACTATGCCATTTCACGGGCTGGCGGTCAGCCCGTTAATACAGCCATTATGGGGCTTCGATAAAGGGCGCTGCCGTATTGGAGCCATTCGGCGCGGACCCTACAGCGGTTTGAGAGGGTGACAATACAAAACTGGCAACCTGTGTCTGCAATTCTGCGGTCGCCACGTTCTCACCATTGGTAGCCGGCTGACCACTTGCCTCGTTGGGGCGCAACAGGGAAGCATGATGCCCGATGGTAAGATTGACCAGCGCGTTTGCCGCAGAGACATCCGCAAGCCCGGGGCCAACCTGGTTAGCACTCAACAAGGCCGCCAATGGAGTGGTGCCTGCCAGCGGCGCACCAGCAGCACTGTTTGGCACTACCTTATCGGCAGTATAGACCTTGGCATCACCCAGGCCAGACGCGTCACCGCCCCCGACAATCTGCTGTACCAGCACCGGTACGCCAAGCGATCCCAGGGTTTCAGCGAAGTTTACCGGGTCACCGGAATCCACCGCACTCTGTGCCACATACAGGAAGCGTTCAAAGTTGGTGGTACCTTTCTGGACGCCTGCAGCTGCCAGACCTGCCTCTATCACCGGACCAAAGGTCTGGGAGTTGTTCAGGATCTGTGTCAGCTGGCTACCGCCGGCGGAAACCACCAGTCCACCCAAAGGCTTGAGATTGCTGGAAAAACCAACGCTGCCTTCAGCACCAATCGCCATCTGGTTAACGGTGGAGTAAACCGTGCCTACGATACCGCCCAGGGAAGCACCAACAGCCTTTACGTTGCTGGTATCCAGGGTACCCAGACCCGCATTACCCAATGTGGTACTGATGCTGTCGAGACTGGCATTCAGGTTGAGCAGATCCATGACTGACTGGCGCATGTTATCGCGGGTGTTGTTCAGCACCGCCAGATTGATGAACTGCGCCCCAGAACCGCCCGGATCATTGAAATGCCGCTCGGCGGGCGCATCTGCTCCGTAGAGGGCTCCGAAGGGAATTAACGGAGAGCTCTCTACATTAAGCGCCGCGAACTGGCTGCCCGAAGTAACACCATGCAAGGGCAAGTCAACAGCAACGGTGGCCACACACACAGAGGCAAGACTGTGGGCAAGAGCAACCACGGAGGCCCTGTCACTGGTAATGCCGTGGATATAGATAACCACCGGGTAACCAGAGGGGCGAGCCGTCTGGCAATCCAGGCCACCGAAAGCCGGGTTGGAGGGAACATGATCCGGCTCTGGCAAGGTCACCTGCAAAGGCACGGACTCAACGCT
>NZ_JABURH010000090.1:0-5745 GCF_014762765.1 Alcanivorax sp. | reverse complement strand
CCAACCTGAGCCTGAACCAGGGCTGCACGGGGTGCCGCCATGGCAACCAGAGGCGCCTGGGGATCCGTGGTCGTAAAGGTGTAGGAAATGGCGATGCTATCCTTTGCCTGCTCGGCACTGAGAGCGCCACCGGAAAGCGTTTGCAGAACACCAGAAGCGATGGTTTCCCAGCCGGCAATGGCATTACGCACCGGCTGCAGAGCAGGGGTTACGGCTGGTGTCGTTTCCCCAAGCGTGTCGTAGCTGCTGGACGGGGTGATAGGATCACCGGCACTGTCCAGCACGCCATTGGTGACAAATACCAGATACTTGGTCTTGGCCTGCAGGGGTTCCTGAGGAATCACACGCAACACATTGTTGGTGCCGCCATCCAGGGACACCACCTCAGCACTGGCAGCAGGCCAGTTAGCGGGGGCCTGAACACCGACGATATTGGCGGGATCCAGCGCATCATTGCCGCCAGTATCCAGCGGGATCAGAAACACATTCGGCGAAGCACATTGCGCCATTGCCTGAGCAAGAGTCGTGCAAATGCTGGCCGGATCAATGCTGCCACCGGCAAAGCCGATGTCAAAATAAGCGTTGGTAGAAAAGCCGTCCAGGCTATTAATTGCCGCCTCTACCGGATTGGTAGGAGCGCCCACGTCAGCCGTACCGTCGCTACTGGCCGCTGCAGCAAAGAGGATATCCGTATTCAACGGCAGATCGGAGGTCAAAGGATCGAAACGGGGGTATGTTCCGATTTGAAGTGCGCCCTCACTCTGATCGGGAACGGTATCACTGCCGCCACCACAGGCCGCCAGTGCCAGGGCCACTGCCGCAGGCAGTACTTTCTTGTAGATATGCATGGGTTCTCCCAAACCATTTGTTATCTTTTTTATTTCTGACTGTGCCGCAATCTCCCATAACCCAGCCAGAAAGACATCGTCCGCGTGCACCGAGTCTGCGTCGGCTAAGCTACACAACGGAGTTGTCACCTAGGAAGAATACAGTATGTTACGAAGAGCACCAACGGTCTTTGGCGGGAAAAGATGAGCGTTAGTCCGACAGGCGGTATCCGGGCGACGACCAGCCAGTCACCACCCGTGAGGAAGGGACAGCAGGGCTATTGCAGCCGATCAGGGGCTCGCAAGGTCACCGGCTGCTCTTCCGGTGCCTCATCCCCGCTCTTGCACTGCTGCTCCATGTAGCCTGTGCGCTCCTCCTCCGGCAGGTTGCGGGCCTCCCAGGCGATGACCGCCTGCAGACAGGTTTCGCGCTGCTCACGGGTCAACGGCCGACCATCCGCCCATTTGCCGGTTTCAATAGCGCGCCGCATATTGTCGCAGACCTCCGGGGTCATGGCGGCGATCAGGTCGTCAAAGCTCTGGTAGGTCATATCGGTAACTCATTTTAAAACGGCAGCATGCCAAACGTCTGGCGCACATCCTGGGTGGTCGTCGCGGCTGTAGGAGCTTGCTCGCAGGCGAAAACGGTTCGGCTGCAAGCAGCCTCCTACAGACACACCATCAACTGCTGTCACCGGGGCGAGTACTCCAACCCAGCTTGGAACGACAGGCCTGGTAGAAATCATGACCAGGCGGATGGATCAGGTGCAACCGGTGAGGTTTCTTGCGAATGGCGATTACATCATCCACCTGCAGGCGAATCCCGGCGGTGCCATCGCAGCTGACCAGCGGGCGGACCTTTTCTGTGGTGATATGAATCTTGATCTCGCTGTCACCGGCCACCACCAGCGGACGGCTGGTAAGGGTATGGGGATTGAGCGGCACCATTACCATGGCATCCAGTTTCGGGTGCATGATGGGGCCGCCACCTGACAGCGCATAGGCGGTGGAGCCGGTGGGGGTAGAGATGATCAGGCCGTCAGACCGCTGGCCATAGACGAAGTGGCCATCAATCACCAGCTCAAAATCGATCATATGTACGCTGTCACCGGACAGCAGCACCACATCATTCAGGGCGCACCCTTCACCCACCACCGTCTTGCCGCGACGGACTTCCAGGTCCAGCAGGAAGCGCTTTTCGGTGGTGTACTCCCCGTCCAGCACCTGCCCTACCCGGCTTTCGATTTCTGACGGCAGGATGTCGGTGAGAAAGCCCAGATGACCACGGTTGACGCCCAACACGGGCACATCAAAACGGGAAAGGGTGCGAGCTGCGCCCAGCAGGCTGCCATCACCACCGACCACAATGACCAGGTCGCAGGCTTCGCCCATCTGCGCAGCAGAGGCTGCCTGTAAGCCCATTTCCGGGAGGCTGCCGGAAATGTTCTTGTCGAGAATAACGGTACAGTCCCGCCCGTTGAGAAAGTGGATCAACTGGCGCAGGGAATACAACGCCTGCTCACTTTCAGAGCGGGCGATCAGGCCAATATTGCGGAATTTGTTGCTAAAGCTCTCTTGCGCCACACTAATCCTGGGCAGCCGCAGCTGCATCCGGTGGAGGGCTTGCCCGCCATCCGGTGAGCAATTACCCCTGTGTCAGGTACTCGCTCAGGTTAGCAGCATTGGCATTCAGGCCGCCATCCAGAACGATTACGTCCAAGCCGGCGTTTTTTAACAGAAAAGCCGCCGTGGCGCTACGTCGACCTGTATCACAATAGGCAATGTAGGTCTTGCTCGGGTCCAGCAGGCGGGATTTCAGACGCAACACGTTCAGCGGCATATTGGTAGCACCCACCAGGTGCTCCTGGTCGAATTCATCGCTGGTGCGCACATCCAGCCACCAGGCGCCCTTTTCTGCCGCGTCCAGTACATCCTCAGCGGGCATGGTGTTGATGATCGGCTCGCGCAGCAGGGCATCAAAGTCCTGGCGCTCCAGCTTCATCAACACCCCATCGGTAGCCATGGACACAGTGGCATTACGGGGCTTGCCGGAAAGCAGCGCCTCTTCGCCGAACCACTGCCCTTCTTCCAGCATGGCGACGGGGGTCGGTGCACTATCCCCCATGCTGATGGCCACCTCACAGACACCCTCTTTGAGGATATAACAGCAATCTGCTGCCTCCCCCTGACGAATGATCACTTCCCCCTGCTTGTGACGATGGGCTTTCAGGCGACGGAAGATTTCCAGAATATTGGTGGGCGGGACCCGGTGAAACAACTTGGATTTGAGCAACCGAATCATCCACTCACGATCATTCTGGTAAGCGGAATTGGCGTTGATGTCGAGGATCACGTAACCCGCTGACTGATCCCAGGAAAGAATGGTATCCAGCCGAAAACTGTCAAACCGGACCACACTGACCTCGGTCAGCGCCCTCGCCGTACTCCGGCGCGGCTGGGCATGCTCCAGCGGATGCCAGGATGCGGTATCTCCGGCACTGACAGTACGGGTTTTGCCAGCTTCATCGGTAAGCTCTACCTTACCGCTGAGCAGATAGATGGTGGTGTTGTCCTTGTCACCAAGCGAAAAAAGGGCATCTCCTGACGAATAACGGCACACCTCCTGCTGATCCAGGAGCCAGTCCAGCTGGTCTCCAGACAGCGCATTCACTGGCACAAAGGTCTGCAAAAGGCTTTTATCAATGGATTCCTGTGCCATAACTGCCGCTCCCGGTGTTCTTATTGTGACAACAACATCATGCTTTCAGCGTAGACAATGCAAAAAACCTACCATTTTTCAGGAAAATGGCACTGACTCACATTCCGGCTTCAGCGAAAACGCAAAACGTTATCGATGGCGGAGTCGTTGCGACAGTTCGGGCAACGGTTGGCATTGCAATCCGATACCCCTGGCTTGAACTGGTTAGGCACTTCCACCCGGATCACACGTTTGCCACAGGCCTGCTGCTCAGAGCCTATTGGCACCTGGCATACAGGGTTTTCGTAATGCGCCAGCCAGGCCCGGTAATGGTCTTCGGTCACCAGACACTTACGCGCCGCGAATGCCACCGGGTTTTCCATATAGTTGCCAATCTGGTCAGCGGAAATTGAGATATGCCCCGCGCCGGGATGAAAGGCGATAAAGCTGAGACCCAGATTTTCCAGTTTCTCAAGCACCTTCTGTGCACCGGTGTTGGCCTCTTTAACCCGATTGCGCTTGAGCTCACCCAGCTCTTCCTTGAGCTGACTGATCAAATCATCGCGGGTCAGCACGTCCATTTCCTTGGCATGAATCTGCTCGGATAGCTTCGCCCGCTCCTCCTCGATACGCTGCTCCAGGGCCAGCTTGTACTGTTCGGTCAGCACCTCCAGTTCGCTGCCCTGGGTCTTACTTTGATGGCTCTGCTCTTCCAGACTCTGAGACAGTGACAGGACCTGGGCCTTGAGAGAATCGTTCTGCTCACGAAGGGCCACATTCTGGGATTTAAGCGATTTAAACTGCCCCAGCACCTTTTCCAGTTGGGCATTGAGGATTTCTTCTTTCTGCTGAGCGGCGTAACGGAGTTTGCCCACCTCTTCGGACTGGGAGTTCTCAAGCGTCTGTACCCGCAAACGCAGCTCCTTGATGATACGAGCAAGCCGAACCCTCTCCTCATCAGCCTCTTTCTTGTTCTGACTGTCTTCAGGGGCAATGGTGGGAGCCTTGGCTTCTGCACCGATGACTGGCGGCGCGGCGGCCGGGCTGGAATCCAGCTCGTCATCAATCTCCAGGCCCAATTTAGGACCACGCTCACGAATGGTGTCGCGAATGGCGATAAAGTCGTTGGCTCCGGGCTTCATACCCGGATCCCACATCTGATCCTGGTGCCAGGCCACCGGACACTGGCTGCGGCAGGCCAGGCGGATCGGCCCGGCCCCCATATCCGGCCCCTGCCCCGCATGCTCCGCAAGATGGCGCAGCGGTACATTCCAGGTGGTGTCGGCCATGCCGTCTTCGTCAAAATCGATGGTAAAAAGGACTAGCGAGCGAACCCGCAACTGGCCATTGACCAGACAGTAGGCGCCACGGACTTCCTTGTCGGCAAATTCAGGCACACCCACCATGCCATCCAGGATCGCCTCAAAATCCGCGTACAGCATGCTTTTGGTAATGCCCCGATGATCAAAAAACAGAATCGCTTCGGACGTCACGGAGGATAGAGGCATGTGTCCTTCCTTCCCTTGAGAATTATTGTAGTTGGCCACTGACTCGCCACAACATCACTCTCTGCAAGATCCAGAAAACACAGTAGCGACGGCGAAGTCAGGGTGCTGCCAATTATAGTCAGCCCCTAATAAAAGAGTGTGACCTGAATGGCAGTAAAAAAAAAGCATACGAGAATGCGCCCATCACTATGCCGCAAAGCACCTGACGAAGACCAATAACGGCATCACGTTGCCGGAATAATATGTATTAAAGAGGGGGGATCAACCGCGAAGGCTTAACGAATAGGGATGGGGCAGGCAAACCGAAGAGGGGGTGATACGGAGAGGAATCAGAGCTCCTCTCCGTCGTCCACCCAGCTGTCTTCTTCCTGCCACTCTTCCAGGCATTCCAGCAGCTGTTTCTCTTCCAGTCGCTCTTCCAGATAGTCTTCCATTTGCTTGTCCTCCTTGTCTTTTCAGTGTTTTGGACCTGAAATTAGACAAGGTTTAGGTGACAAGTTCATGAAATAGAACGCTTCACGCCCGATGCTAGACGCCAAATGCAATAAAACTGAGCAAGGCACAACGAGACACAATACATCAGGCGCCCAACAAAGGATGACGGGGAAACAGAAACAAAAAAGGCCCCCATCAATGGGAGCCTTTAATGCTGAATAGTGGCGGAGCGGACGGGACTCGAACCCGCGACCCCCGGCGTGACAGGCCGGTATTC
>NZ_JABURH010000035.1 GCF_014762765.1 Alcanivorax sp. | reverse complement strand
CCCGCATCTGGAGGTCAGTGAAGACTCGCTTCAGCAGGCCATGGCGGCCCACGGGCTCAATACGCAGCGCCCGGTGCTGGGCCTGTGCCCCGGCGCCGAGTTCGGCCCGGCCAAGCGCTGGCCGGAGCATCATTATGCGGCAGTGGCCCAGCACTGGATTGAGCATGGTGGCCAGGTATGGATCTTCGGCTCCGGCAAGGATCAGCCCGTGGCCGATACCATTGTCGAAATGCTGGAAAACAGTGCTGATGAGCATGCCACGGTGCTGGCGGGCAATACCTCCCTGGAGCAGGCGGTGGATCTGCTTTCGGCTACCACGGCGGTGGTCAGCAACGATTCCGGTCTGATGCATATCGCCGCCGCCCTCAAGCGTCCGCTGGTGGCAGTGTACGGTTCCACCTCCCCGGGCTTTACCCCGCCCCTGGGTGATAGAGTGGCAGTGGTACGGCTGGGGCTGGAATGCAGCCCCTGTTTCGAACGGGAATGCCCGCTGGGGCATTTGAACTGTCTGCGCCAGTTGCCCCCTTCGCAGGTGATTGATGCCCTGCAGCAGCTGGAAAGCGCGGATGCCTGAATTGACGGCGAGCAGGTTCTGACATGCGCGTGCTGCTGATCAAGACCTCCTCCATGGGGGATGTGATCCACACTCTGCCAGCGCTGACCGATGCCCTGTCGGCCATTCCCGATCTGCAGGTGGACTGGGTGGTGGAAGAAGCCTTTGCCGATCTGGCCCGCCGTCACCCGGCGGTGCATCAGGTGTTTCCCTGTGCCCTGCGCCGCTGGCGCAAGCACCCCCTCAAGGCCCGCCGCTCCGGTGAGTGGGCGGACTTCAAGCTCAAGCTCCGGGCTACCGACTATGATGCGGTGATCGATGCTCAGGGCCTGATCAAGAGCGCCTTCGTCACCCGCCTGGCGCGGGGGCCGAAATTCGGTCTGAACAAACACTCCGCTCGCGAAGGGCTGTCAGCCCGGGCGCTCGATCATCCCCTGGCAGTCGCGAAGGGGCAGCATGCCATCGACCGGGTGCGGAAACTGTTTGCGCAGGCGCTGTCCTACGACCTGCCCAACGATGCCCCGGATTACGGCCTGCCGCGCAGCCATGTGCCCAGCCCGCTGAACAAGCCGGCGCAGCTGGTGTTCTGCCATGGCACCACCTGGCCCACCAAGCATTACCCGGAAGCCTTCTGGCGGCAGCTACTGGAGCTGGCCATCGGTGAAGGCCACACGGTTTTTTTGCCCTGGGGCAACGAAACGGAAAAAGTCCGCGCCCAGCGTTTGAGCGAAGGACTGGATAGCGCCCGGGTTCTGCCGAAAATGGGGCTGGATACACTCACCGACAAACTGCTCAGTTGGGATGCGTTCATTGCCGTGGACACTGGCCTGGCTCATCTGGCCGCTGCCGCCGGCTTGCCCGGTGTGGCGCTCTATGGCCCCACTGACCCGGTATTGACCGGGGTGCGAGGCATTCAGGCGCATTCCCTGGCGGCGGATTTTCCCTGCGCACCCTGCGTGCAGGAAAAGTGCACCTATCGTGGTGAGCTGGGCAAGGGCGTGGAGCCGCCCTGTTTCAGTAGCCTGAAACCGAAACAGGTGTGGCGGGAACTGCGGAGGCGCACCGCATGAAACTGGCCATGGCGCTCTATCATTACTTCCCCTACGGCGGTCTGCAGCGGGATTTTGCCCGCATTGCCCGGGAAGCGGTGAGCCGGGGTCATGAGGTGGTTGCGCTGGTGAGTGATTGGCAAGGTGAAGCCATTGACGGGGTAACAGTGCAGCGCATTGCTGTGTCCGGTGGCAGTAATCACGGCCGTATGTTGTCCTTTGCGAAGGGGGTTCTGGCCGCCCGGCAGACAGGAGAATTCGATCGGGTAGTGGGCTTTAACCGCCTGCCCGGGCTGGACGTGTACTTTGCGGCCGACAGCTGTTTTGCCGAGCACGTACGCAGCAAGCCGAAACCGTTACGTTGGCTGCCCCGGTATGCAGGCTACCTGAAACTGGAGCAGGCGGTGACGGCGGCGGATGGCCCGCTGATCCTGTTTCTCAATGACGATCAACGGGATCAGTACCTGCGTCATTATCCGCTGGCAGAAAACCGTTATGCCTTGTTGCCGCCGGGTATCGAGAGAGATCGTCAACGGCCTGCCGACCACAAGGCGCTGCGCCAACAAACCCGGGCAAACCTGGGTGTTGATGAGCAGGAGACCCTGTTGTTGTTCCTGGGCTCCGGCTTCAAGGTCAAGGGACTGGATCGGGCCCTGAAGGCGTTTGCCGTCCTGCCGGAAACCGTGAAATTAATGATCGTGGGCAATGATCAGGCGGCCCCCTATCTGTCCGGCCTGCCGGAGGCCTTGCGCCGTCGCATTCTTGTGCTGGGGCCGCGTGATGATGTGACTGCCCTGATGCAGGCCGCAGACCTGCTGTTGCATCCGGCTTATCGTGAGTCTGCGGGGATGGTGTTGCTGGAAGCCACGGTGGCAGGATTGCCGGTGCTGACCACGGACACCTGTGGCTACGCCCGCTATGTGCGCGAGGCTGGTTCCGGGGAAGTCATTGCGTCGCCGTTCAGTCAGCAGGCGCTGAACGACGTCCTGCAGAAAATGGTCAGCCAGTTGCCCGGGCCCTGGCAGGAAAATGGGGTGGAGTATGGCCGTAACCCGGCCCTCTATTGTCTGGCCCAGACGGTGGTGGATCATGTGGAGGGCTGGACGCCGTGAAACTTTTTCTGCGCGATGACATCGTCGCCCTGTGGGGCGACCGCGACCCGTTCGAGCAGGCCGCCGAGCAGGAGGGTGAAATCTTTCGGGCCCGGGAGGGGCGTCGCACTCTGCGCTTTACCGGCAACGGCCGCAGCTATTTTCTCAAATATCACGGTGGCATCGGCTGGAAGGAAATCTTCAAAAATCTTACCCAGGGTAAATTGCCGGTGCTGGGCGCCATGGATGAGGTGACTGCCATCGACGCGGTGCGCGGCGCCGGCCTGGATACCATGACCATTGCCGCCTATGGTTCGCGGGGCAGTAATCCGGCATCGGTGGAGTCCTTCATTATTACCGATGATCTGGTGGGCACCTTGAGCCTGGAAGATCTTGGTGAGCGCTGGGTAAAAGACCCGCAGGCCATGCCGCCGGTTTTCAAGCAAGCACTGATCGAACGGGTGGCTACTATTGCGCGTACCATGCACGGCGCGGGCATCAATCATCGGGATTTCTATCTGGCCCATTTCCTGATGCGCAACAGTGATGCGGAAGCGAACAACGCGGACGGCCCCTTGTATCTGATCGATCTGCATCGCTCCCAGGTGCGCGGTCAGGTGCCCCGTCGCTGGCGTATCAAGGACCTGGGTGGGCTGTATTTTTCCACTGCCCGATTCGGCATGACCCGGCGCGACCTGTTGCGTTTTATTCGTACATACAGCGGCTTGCCTCTCCGACAAGCGTTGGCTGACGACAGCACCTGGTCTGCTGTCCGGCGCGAGGCAGAGAAAATCTATCGCCGTTATTTTGAAGTGGAGCCCGAG
>NZ_JABURH010000145.1 GCF_014762765.1 Alcanivorax sp. | reverse complement strand
TAAAGGCGAACAGGGAAATGGTGTTGAAGGATTCGCCCAGAACCGGCAGCAAGGCGCAGGCACCCAGCATGCACACCGGAATCCCCAGCGCCACCCAGCCGGCCAGGCGCAGGGTGAGAAACACCCCCAGCATCAACGTCAGCAGCACCAACCCCTGCAACGCATTGCGCCACAACAGGTGGGAGCGCTCGCGGAACTGGGCGGCATCATCACTCCACACCCGCAGGGCGACGCCGCGGGGTAATTGCGCCTCTTTCAGGTAACCGCTCACTGCGCCGGCCACGTCCAGCACGTTCTGGTCGCCCACCCGGTACACATCCAGGGCCACAGCCGGCTGGCCGTCCAGCCAGGCAGCCTGGCTGTCCCGGGAGAACCCGTCCTCGATGTGCGCTACATCCCCAAGCCGCAGCAAATCACCCTGCTCCGACTGGCGGATCACCAGCTGCTCATAGGCGGTGGCATCCCCCGGCTGCTGACCGGTCTGCAGCAGCCAGTCGCCCTGATCGCTTCGCAACAAGCCGCCCGCAATACGCTCCACACTCTCGCGGGCGGCGGCGGCCATGCCTTCGAGCGTGAGCTGGTAGCGGTAGAGATCATCCCGCGCCACGGTCAGCGCCATTTCCCGTTCCGGCAGGTTCTCGATATCCACGCTGGATACCGCATCGTGATTGAGCAGTTGCCGGCGCACCTGGTGGGCAAGCTGATAGATATCCTGGCGCGACAGGCTGCCGCTGAGCAGCAGACGCACTACCCGGTTGCGCACGATCAGTTCCTGCACCCGGGGCCGTTCGGCATCGCCCGGCAGGCTGTCCAGTCCTTCCAGGCGAGTACGGATCTGCTCCAGCACAGCGCGGGTGTCATGCCCCTTGAGCACGTCCAGCTGCACCGAACAGAGTCCCTCACGGGCTTCGCTGATCAGCTCGGTACCGCCTTCCACATCGTCGATGGCGGTTTCCACCGGCGTGCAGACCATGGCTTCCACGCTTTCCGGAGTAGCCTGGGGCCAGGCCACATAGATGCCGATGCGATCCAGCGGTACGTTGGGCAGGGTTTCCTGGCGGGTATGGGGAATGGCCATCAACCCTGCCAGCAGCAGGGCGATCATCAGCAGGTTGGCCACTGCGCCGTTACGGGCGAACCAGGCAATACTGCGATTCACAGGGCTGTCTCAGTCACCGAACGGTCCGCCAGCCCACTGGCAGGAACGCGGGGATCGATACGCATGCCTTCCAGCAGTTGCAGGTCACCGGCCAGTACCACCCGTGACGACGCTGTCACTCCATCGTGCAGGTAGAGGTAGTCGTCATCGTGATGCAGCACTGCCACCGACTGACGACGCAAGCGCTTGTCCTTATCCAGTACCCAGACGGTATTTTCACCGGTCTGAGCCGCCCGGGGCAGCATCGCCACGTTGTGCGTCGGCGCTCCGCGCAGCTCCGCCTGCACCAGCACCCCGGGCTCCAGGGGCAGGCCATCTTCCGCATTGGTGACCTGAACGATCAGATGCATCATGCGGTTCTTGTTCAAGCCGCCCTCACGGCGCACCACCTTGCCCTGCCACTGGCCATCCCGACCGGCAAAGCGGCCACGCAGGGTAACGTTGACATGCTCCAGGGTCTGTTCATCGCCGGGCATAATGCCAAGCAGAGCCAGCCATTCATCGCGGACCGGCAGCCGCACTTCCACCATGTCTTCCTGATATAACCGCGCCAACACACTACCAGCCTGAATCTGCTGCCCGGCCATCACCTGCACGGCTTTCAGGCGCCCGCTGATGGGTGCCACCAGCTCGGTCTGTTCCTGGTTACGCTGGGCCTGGCGCAGCCCGGCGCGAGCAGAGGCCAGCCGGCTGTTGGCTTCGTCCAGTTGTGGCTCGAAACGGCCCAGTGCGGAAGACCGCTTGGAAGACCCGGACACCCGCGCTCGCGCCCGGGTTTCTTCCAGATGCAGGCGCGCAGCGTGGACCGCGTTCCGCTGGGCGGTAACATCCAGCGCAAAGGGCTCCGGATCCAGCTTCAGCAGTACCTCGCCGGCAGCCACCCGCCCCCCGTCCGCCAGCAGCGGCGACACCTCCTGCACCCGTCCGGAGACTTCCAGGCTCATGGGCAATTCGTGACGGGCGCGAACCAGACCCTGGCTGTGCACCGGGATCACCACGTCTTTCCATTCCACTTGCCAGGTATCCAGCGCGAGTAGGGTTTCTTCCGTTTTCAGGGTGGGTGTAGCCGGCGGCACCAGATACAGCGCAGTCACCGCCAGTCCCATGGCCAGGGTCGCCAGCAGGGCCACCAACGCGCGCAGACTGAGAATTCGTTTCATGCCGCCCCCTCCAGTCCATCAACCCAGCGTTGCAGACATTGCTGAGCCACCGCCTGCGATGCGCCCAAGGACGGGTGCAGCTTCAGCGCCAGATTGAGGCTGCCGTTGACGATCATCATGCCATTGGCCACCGGGTGATTGGGGCTGCCCGGACCGCAGCAAACGAACACCGTATCCGGGGGCAAGCCGCCAGACACAAAATCGATTTGCCAGTCCCCCAGGTTGGAAAAGGAACCCGCGTGCTGAGGACCGTTAAGCAGGCGACCACACAACCAGTCCACCCCCCGCTGGCCGATCACCCGACCAATGCGGGCCAGGTGCCAGTAGCGCCAGTGAATATTGGCTTTCAGGTAGCTGCGGATAGTGCGGTCCAGGTGCTCCGGGGTGTCATCACGATCCACGGTCAGATAAAAGGCGCTGGACAGGTTCATGTCCGGCCGCCCCATGGGCACTACCCCGCGCATATTCACCGGGAAACACCAGCTCACCGGGCCTGGGCCCGTCATCAAAGTCTCCGCCACGGCACGGTGCAGAGCCAACAACAACAGGCTGTTGAGCGACACCCGCTGTGCTTCGGCACGTTGTCGTAGCGCACGGGTCTGCTGCGGGCTCAGCCACTGCACCAGTGGCTCGTCCGGCTGCTCCTGGAAAGTCGCGTCGAAAGCACACCATTGTGGCGATTGTGGCAGGCGTTGTTCCGGCCGGGACTGCCAGCGACGCCAGAAAGACGGCGCACGGGACTGACGACTGAGGGGCATGGGCGGCTGACGGACACCCATACGCTGGAGGGATTCGGCGATCCCCCCCACACCATCATGGTCCCGATGCCGCAGCGCCACGGTATGGCGCTCACCGGTACCCGGCTTGATGAAGATAAATTCGATACGGTCATCAATACCGAGCCGGGCGCGGGCCCGGTACCACATGCCAATGTAGTCTGTTGCGCTGGCACTCACAGGCGGGCGACCTCCACATAGGGTAGGCGCCCATCCAGCTGGTCTCTCGGATCACCGTCATAGCTCACCAGAAAATGGTCGCTGAGCAACAACCTGCGACGGTAACTCGCTGGTACCCGGGCCAGCGGGTCCTGGGCAAAAAAACCACATACCAGCGCATCATAGTAGCCATGGAAACGGCTGATGGCATCGTCCAGCAAAAGCCGCAGCAGCTCCGGGCGATTGTCCTCCACCACCAGGCTGTGCAGGGTCAGGT
>NZ_JABURH010000036.1 GCF_014762765.1 Alcanivorax sp. | reverse complement strand
TAAAGGCGAACAGGGAAATGGTGTTGAAGGATTCGCCCAGAACCGGCAGCAAGGCACAGGCGCCCAGCATGCACACCGGAATCCCCAGCGCCACCCAGCCCGCCAGGCGCAGGGTGAGAAACACCCCCAGCATCAGGGTCAGCAGCACCAGCCCCTGCAGGGCATTGCGCCACAGCAGGTGGGAGCGCTCACGGAACTGGGCGGCGTCATCGCTCCACACCCGCAGGGCCACGCCACGGGGCAGCTCCGCTTCCTGCAGATAGCCGCTCACCG
The DNA here is from genome assembly GCF_014762765.1 of Alcanivorax sp. Lineage (GTDB taxonomy): Bacteria > Pseudomonadota > Gammaproteobacteria > Pseudomonadales > Alcanivoracaceae > Alcanivorax. The sequence continues at coordinate 3,258 of NZ_JABURH010000036.1, read as the reverse complement.
CGCCGGCCACGTCCAGCACGTTCTGGTCGCCCACCCGGTAGACATCCAGGGCCACCGCCGGCTGGCCGTCCAGCCAGGCAGCCTGACTGTCCCGGGAGAAACCGTCCTCGATATGCGCCACATCCCCCAGCCGCAGCAGGTCACCCTGCTCCGACTGGCGGATCACCAGCTGCTCGTAGGCGGTGGCATCCCCCGGCTGCTGACCGGTCTGCAGCAGCCAGTCGCCCCGATCGCTGCGCAACAAGCCGCCCGCAATACGCTCCACACTCTCGCGGGCGGCGGCGGCCATGCCTTCGAGCGTGAGCTGGTAGCGGTAGAGATCATCCCGCGCCACGGTCAGCGCCATTTCCCGTTCCGGCAGGTTCTCGATATCCACGCTGGATACCGCCTCATGATTGAGCAGCTGCCTGCGCACATTGTGAGCGAGCTGATAGATATCCTGGCGGGAAAGGCTGCCGCTGAGCAGCAAGCGCACCACCCGGTTACGCACGATCAGCTCCTGCACCCGGGGCCGCTCGGCGTCGCGGGGCAAGGTGTCCAGCCCTTCCAGGCGGGTACGGATCTGCTCCAGCACGGCGCGGGTATCATGGCCCTTGAGCACATCCAGTTGCACCGAGCACAACCCCTCGCGGGCTTCGCTGATCAGCTCGGTGCCCCCTTCCACATCGTCGATGGCGGTTTCCACCGGCGTGCAGACCATGGCTTCCACGCTTTCCGGAGTAGCCTGGGGCCAGGCCACATAGATGCCGATGCGATCCAGCGGTACGTTGGGCAGGGTTTCCTGGCGGGTATGGGGAATGGCCATCAACCCTGCCAGCAGCAGGGCGATCATCAGCAGGTTGGCCACTGCGCCGTTACGGGCGAACCAGGCAATACTGCGATTCACAGGGCTGTCTCAGTCACCGAACGGTCCGCCAGCCCACTGGCAGGAACGCGGGGATCGATACGCATGCCTTCCAGCAGTTGCAGGTCACCGGCCAGTACCACCCGTGACGACGCTGTCACTCCATCGTGCAGGTAGAGGTAGTCGTCATCGTGATGCAGCACTGCCACCGACTGACGACGCAAGCGCTTGTGCTTATCCAGTACCCAGACCGTATTTTCGCCGGCCTGAGCCGCCCGGGGCAGCATCGCGACGTTGCGCGTCGGCGCGCCGCGCAGCTCCGCCTGCACCAGCACCCCGGGCTCCAGGGGCAGGCCGTCTTGCGCATTGGTGACCTGGACAATCAGATGCATCATGCGGTTCTTGTTCAGGCCGCCCTCACGGCGCACCACCTTGCCCTGCCACTGGCCATTGCGGCCGGCAAAGCGGCCGCGCAGGGTAACGTTGACCCGCCGCAGGGTCGTTTCATCGCCGGGCATGATGCCAAGCAGAGCCAGCCATTCATCGCGCACCGGCAAACGCACTTCCACCATGTCTTCCTGATATAACCGCGCCAGCACACTGCCGGCCTGAATCTGCTGACCGGCCATCACCTGCACGGCTTTGAGCCGCCCGCTGATGGGCGCCACCAGCTCGGTCTGTTCCTGGTTACGCTGGGCCTGGCGCAATCCGGCACGGGCGGAGGCCAGCCGGCTGTTGGCTTCGTCCAGTTGCGGCTCGAAACGGCCCAGTGCGGAGGACCGTTTGGAGGACCCGGACACCCGCGCTCGCGCCCGGGTTTCTTCCAGATGCAGGCGCGCGGCGTGGACCGCGTTCTGCTGGGCGGTGACTTCCAGGGCAAAGGGCTCCGGGTCCAGTTTCAGCAGTACCTCGCCAGCAGTGACCCGCCCGCCGTCCGCCAGCAGCGGCGATACTTCCTGCACCCGGCCGGAGACTTCCAGACTCAGGGGTAATTCGTGACGAGCGCGAACCAGGCCCTGACTGTGCACCGGGATCACCACGTCTTTCCATTCCACTTGCCAGGTATCCAGCGCGAGTATGGTGTTTTCCGTTTTCAGGGTGGGGGTAGCCGGTGGCACCAGATAGAGCGAGATCACCGCCAGCCCCATGGCCAGGGTCGCCAGCAGGGCCACCAACGCACGTAGACTGAGAATCCGTTTCATGCCGTCACTCCCAGCCCTTCAACCCAGCGTTGCAGGCATTGCTCGGCCACCGCCTGTGATGCCCCCAGGGAGGGGTGCAGCTTCAGCGCCAGATTGAGGCTGCCGTTGACGATCATCATGCCATTAGCCACCGGGTGATTGGGGCTGCCCGGACCGCAGCAAACGAACACCGTATCCGGAGGCAAGCCGCCAGAAACAAAATCGATTTGCCAGTCTCCCAGGTTGGAAAAGGACCCCGCGTGTTGGGGGCCGTTAAGCAGGCGACCACACAACCAATCCACCCCCCTCTGGCCGATCACCCGGCCAATGCGGGCCAGGTGCCAGTAGCGCCAGTGAATATTGGCTTTCAGGTAGCAGCGGATAGTGCGATCCAGCTGCTCTGGCGTGTCATCCCGATCCACGGTCAGATAAAAGGCGCTGGACAGGTTCATCCCCGGCCGCCCCATGGGCACTACCCCGCGCATATTCACCGGGAAACACCAGCTCACCGGGCCGGGGCCCGTCATCAGGGTCTCCGCCACGGCACGATGCAGAGCCAGCAACAGCAGGCTGTTGAGCGACACCCGCTGGGCGTCGGCACGCTGCCGTAACCCACGGATCTGCTGCGGGCTCAGCCACTGCACCAGTGGCTGAGCCGGCTGTTCCTGCAGAGACCCGTCAAAAGCACGCCATTGTGGCGATTGTGGCAGGCGTTGTTCCGGCCGTGACTGCCAGCGCCGCCAGAACGAGGGCGCCCGTGTCTGACGGCTGAGGGGCATGGTTGGCTGACGAACCCCCATACGCTTTAGGGACTCGGCGATACCCCCCACGCCATCATGGTCCCGATGGCGCAGCGCCACGGTATGGCGCTTGCCGGTACCCGGCGTGATGAAGATAAACTCGATACGATCATCAATACCGAGCCGGGCGCGGGCCCGGTACCACATGCCGATGTAGTCTGTTGCGCTGGCACTCACAGGCGAGCGACCTCCACATAGGGCAGGCGCCCGTCGAGCTGGTCTCGCGGATCGCCGTCATAGCTCACCAGAAAATGGTCGCTGAGCAACAGCCTGCGACGGTAACTCGCTGGCACCCGGGCCAGCGGGTCCTGGGCAAAAAAACCACATACCAACGCATCATAGTGACCATGGAAACGGCTGATGGCATCGTCCAGCAACAGCCGCAGCAGCTCCGGGCGATTGTCCTCCACCACCAGGCTGTGCAGGGTCAGGT
>NZ_JABURH010000012.1 GCF_014762765.1 Alcanivorax sp. | reverse complement strand
CGTCTGCTGGACCTGAGCGCCCCGGACATCATCGTGCGCAACGAAAAGCGTATGCTGCAGGAATCCGTGGATGCGCTGCTGGATAACGGTCGTCGTGGCCGTGCCATCACCGGTTCCAACAAGCGCCCGCTGAAATCCCTTGCTGACATGATCAAGGGTAAGCAGGGTCGTTTCCGTCAGAACCTGCTGGGTAAGCGGGTGGACTACTCCGGTCGTTCCGTGATCGTGGTCGGTCCGTCTCTCAAGCTGCACGAGACCGGCCTGCCCAAGAAAATGGCGCTGGAACTGTTCAAGCCGTTCATCTTTGCCAAGCTGGAAGCCCGTGGTCTGGCGACCACCATCAAGGCGGCCAAGAAGATGGTCGAACGCGAAACTGCCGAGGTTTGGGATATCCTGGCTGAAGTGATTCGCGAGCACCCGGTCATGTTGAACCGGGCGCCGACCCTTCACCGTCTGGGTATCCAGGCGTTCGAGCCGGTACTGATTGAAGGTAAGGCGATCCAGCTGCATCCGCTGGTGTGTGCGGCCTTCAACGCGGACTTCGATGGTGACCAGATGGCGGTACACGTACCGCTGACCCTGGAAGCCCAGCTCGAAGCCCGTGCGCTGATGATGTCCACCAACAACATCCTGTCGCCGGCCAATGGTGAGCCCATCATCGGCCCGACTCAGGACGTGGTACTGGGTCTGTACTACATCAGCCGCGAAAAGGTAAACGCCAAGGGTGAAGGCCAGATTTTTGCCGACACCAAAGAAGTGATGCGTGCCCTGGCCAACAAGCAGGTTGATCTGCATGCCCGGGTGAAAGTGCGTGTTCATGAAGTGGTGCGTGATCTGGAAGGTGGCGTTGAAGAGCGTACCTTTATCGCTGATACCACCCCGGGTCGCTGTAAGCTGTGGGATATCGTGCCCACCGGTCTGGGCTTCGCCATGGTCAACCAGAACATGACCAAGAAGGCGATTTCCAAGCTGTTGAACACCTGCTACCGGATTCTTGGTACCAAAGAAACCTGTATCTTTGCTGACCAGCTGATGTATCTGGGCTTCCGCGAAGCCACCCTGTCCGGTTCCTCCATCGGTGTGGAAGACATGGTGATTCCGGATGCCAAGTACACCATGATCGATGCGGCCGAAGACGAAGTTCGCGAGATCGAGGAGCAATTCGCTTCCGGTCTGGTAACTCGTGGCGAGCGTTATAACAAGGTGGTGGATATCTGGGCCCGTACCAACGACCAGATCGCCAAGGCAATGATGGAAAACCTGCGCGTCGAAGTGGTGAAAAACCGCGACGGCGAGGACGAAGAGCAGGGCTCCTTCAACTCCATCTTCATGATGGCCGATTCCGGCGCGCGGGGTTCCCCGGCCCAGATTCGTCAGCTGGCCGGTATGCGTGGTCTGATGGCCAAGCCGGATGGCTCCATTATTGAAACGCCTATTACCAGCAACTTCCGTGAAGGTCTGAACGTACTCCAGTACTTCATCTCCACTCACGGTGCCCGTAAGGGTCTGGCTGATACCGCCTTGAAGACGGCGAACTCCGGTTACCTGACCCGTCGTCTGGTAGACGTGGCGCAGGATCTGGTAGTCACCGCCGAGGATTGTGGTACCGAAGAAGGCCTGCTGATGACGCCGCTGATTGAAGGCGGTGACGTGGTTGAGGCTCTGGGTGAGCGTGTTCTGGGTCGTGTCGTGGCCCGTGATGTGATGAACCCGCTCAATCAGGACGAAGTGCTGGCGGAAGTTGGCACCCTGCTGGACGAGGTGTGGGTCAACAAGCTGGAATCCATGGGTGTGGATGAAGTGCTGGTGCGCTCGCCGATCACCTGTGCCACTCGCTGGGGTGTGTGCTCCACCTGTTACGGCCGTGATCTGGCCCGTGGCCATCAGGTCAATGTGGGTGAAGCAGTGGGCGTTATCGCGGCCCAGTCCATTGGTGAGCCGGGTACCCAGCTGACCATGCGTACCTTCCACATTGGTGGTGCGGCAAGCCGGGCCTCTGCGGTGTCCAGCATTCAGATCAAGCACGGCGGCAAGGTGCGTTTCCACAACGCCAAGCACGTACAGCACAAGGACGGTCTGGTGATCGTTTCCCGTTCCGCCGACCTGGCGGTAGCGGATGAGCTGGGTCGTGAGCGTGAGCGTTACAAGCTGCCCTATGGCGCCACTGTGACCGTGGGCGAAGGTGACCAGGTTGATGGCGGTCAGGTGGTTGCCACCTGGGATCCCCATACCCACCCGATTATCGCGGAAGTGGAAGGCAAGGTGCAGTTTGGTGATATGGAAGAAGGTATCACCGTAAACCACCAGACCGACGAACTGACCGGCCTGACGAACATCGAAGTGCTGGGCACTCAGAACCGTCCTGCCGCCGGCAAGGACATGCGCCCAATGGTGCGTGTGGTTGATGGCAAGGGCAAGGCGGTATTAATGCCCAACACCGATATGCCGGCCCAGTATCTGCTGCCTGGCGGTGCGCTGTGTGGTCTCAAGGATGGCGCCAACATCTCCGTGGGTGACGTGATTGCGCGGATTCCGCAGGAATCCTCCAAGACCCGTGACATCACCGGTGGTCTGCCACGTGTTGCCGACCTGTTCGAGGCACGGAACCCCAAAGAAGCGGCAATCCTGGCTGAAAAGTCCGGTACCGTCTCTTTTGGCAAGGAAACCAAAGGCAAGGTGCGCCTGGTGATCACCCCGGATGACGGTGGTGATGTCTACGAAGAGCTGATTCACAAGTGGCGTCAGCTGAACGTCTTCGAGGGTGAGAAAGTGGAGAAGGGTGAGGTGGTCTCTGATGGCCCGCTCAACCCCCACGATATCCTGCGCTTGATGGGTGAATCCGAGCTGGCTCGTTACATCGTTAATGAGGTGCAGGAGGTTTACCGCCTGCAGGGTGTGAAGATCAATGACAAGCACATTGAAACGATCATCCGCCAGATGCTGCGTAAAGTAGAGATCCTGGAAGTGGGTGAGTCCCGCTTCATCAAGGGCGAGCAGGCGGAATACGCCCGCGTAATGGAAGAAATCGAGCGGCTCAAGGCCGAGGACAAGATGCTGCCCCAGTACGAGCGACAGTTGCTGGGTATTACCAAGGCATCCCTGGCCACCGAGTCGTTCATCTCCGCCGCGTCCTTCCAGGAGACTACCCGGGTTCTGACCGAAGCGGCGGTCACCGGCAAGGAAGACGACCTGCGCGGTCTGAAGGAAAACGTGGTAGTAGGGCGTCTGGTGCCAGCGGGTACCGGCTATGCTCACCACCTGGAGCGCCGCCGTCAGCGTGTCGAGGCACGCGGACCGGAAGCGCCCACCATGGATGAGGTGGAAGCCGCCTTGTCCGAGGCTCTCAGCTCCTCTGACGAGTGATTGCTGGCGAGTGACGGAGTCCCTGGCATCTTGACGTGGTGCCGGGGGCTCCCTACAATCGCTGCCCCCCTGTTCTATGGGCAGTAAATGGGTGCCAGGGCTGTCATATGACAGTTTCTGTCACAGAACTGTAAGCGTGAGGCAGTAGTTTCATGGCAACTGTAAACCAGCTGGTGCGCAAGCCGCGCAAAAGCAAGGTAGA
>NZ_JABURH010000061.1 GCF_014762765.1 Alcanivorax sp. | reverse complement strand
AGATCGGTGATCCGGCGCTGGCCAAGGGGCCGGTGGAGCGCAAGGTGGTGCGCATTGTCACGCCGGGCACGGTCAGCGATGAGGCCCTGCTGGAAGAGCGCCGCGACAACCTGCTTTGTGCCGTCTATGAGGACAAGGGCCAGTATGGCTGCGCCAGCCTGGATGTGGCGGCCGGACGCTTTGTAGTGACCCAGGTGGAAGGCGGCGAACAGCTGCAGGCGCTGCTGGAGCGCTGGTCACCCGCGGAGCTGCTCTATAGTGAAGACAAGTCTCTGCCCGGCCGCTGGGGCGAAAAACCCGGCAGCCGCAAACGTCCGGACTGGGAGTTTGATGGGGAGTCCGCCCGCCGCCAGTTGTGTCAGCAGTTCCAGGTGCAGGACCTGGCCGGCTTCGGCGAACCGACTCCGGTGGCCATTGCCGCCGCGGGCGCGCTGCTCGGTTATGCCAAGGAAACCCAGCGCGGTGAATTGCCCCACGTGACCGGGCTGGTGGTGGAAAGCTTCGATGACACCGTGGCCATGGACGCCGCCACCCGCCGGAATCTGGAATTGACCGAAACCCTGGATGGCCAGGAGCAGCACACCCTGGCCTGGGTGCTGGACAGCACCAAGACCGCCATGGGCGCCCGCCAGTTGAAGCGCTGGGTGCATCAGCCGCTACGCAACCGCACCACCCTCAATCAGCGCCAGGACCAGATCGACGCGTTGCGCCAGGGCTGGTGTTTCGAGTCCACCCGCGATGTGCTCAACGACATCGGCGACATGGAACGGATTCTCGGCCGGGTGGCCCTGCGCTCGGCGCGGCCCCGGGATCTGACTCGCCTGCATGCCAGCCTCAAGGCCATGCCCGCCCTGATCGGCACTTTGCCCGCCTCCGATGCCTTCTATGAACTGATCGAACGCATCGGCCAGTTCCCGGAACAGGTGGACCTTCTCGGCCGGGCCGTCATCGAGAACCCGCCCATGCTGATCCGCGATGGCGGCGTGATTGCCCCCGGATACAGCGAGGAACTGGACGAGCTGCGCTCCATCAGCGAGAACGCCGGTCAGGTGCTGGTGGACATTGAAACCCGCGAGCGTGAGCGCACCGGCTTCTCCACCCTGCGGGTGAAGTACAACAAGGTCCACGGCTATTACATCGAGTTGTCCCGGCGAGAGGCCGATGATGCGCCGGTGGATTACCAGCGCCGCCAGACCCTGAAGAATGCCGAGCGCTTTATTACCCCGGAGCTGAAGGAATTCGAGGACAAGGCCCTGTCTGCCTCCAGCAAGGCGCTGACCCTGGAAAAGCGTCTGTATGAGGAGCTGCTGGAAAAAGTGGCCGCCGACCTGCACCCCCTGCAACGCTGCGCCGCTGCCGTGGCCGAACTGGATGTGCTAGCCGCCCTGGCAGAACGCGCCGAGGCATTGAACTGGGTACGCCCGCAACTGGTGGACGAGGAAGCCATCATCGAGATTGTCGATGGCCGCCACCCGGTGGTGGAGCAGGTGCTGGATGACGCCTTCGTGCCCAACAGCCTGCATCTGGACGATGCCCGCCGTATGGTGATCATCACTGGCCCGAACATGGGCGGTAAATCCACCTACATGCGCCAGACCGCGCTGATTGCCCTGCTCGCCCACCTGGGCAGCTGTGTGCCTGCCGCCAGCGCCCGCATCGGCAATCTGGACCGGATCTTTACCCGTATCGGTTCGTCCGATGACCTGGCCGGTGGCCGTTCCACCTTCATGGTGGAGATGTCGGAAACCGCCAACATCCTCAACAACGCCACCGCCCAGAGTCTGGTGTTGATGGACGAGATCGGCCGCGGCACCAGCACCTTCGATGGCCTGAGCCTGGCCTGGGCGGCGGCAGAGCATCTGGCCCGCAATCTCAAGGCCTTTACCCTGTTCGCCACCCACTACTTCGAGCTGACCCAGCTGCCAGCGCAGTTGCCGGGCATCTACAACGCCCATCTCACCGCCAGCGAGCACGACAACCGCATCGTGTTCCTGCACCGGGTACAGGAAGGCCCGGCCAGCCGCAGCTATGGTCTGCAGGTGGCACAGCTGGCCGGGGTGCCACAGAGTGTGATTCAGCAGGCCGGGGAAAAACTGCGCGAGCTGGAGGCAGGCAAACCGCTGGCAGCCGCTGATCGCTCAACACCGCCAGCCGCCACACCGTCACCGGCTCCCGCCCAGGCGAGTCTGTTTGCCGAGCCCAGTGCCGTGGAGCATGCCCTCAAGGAACTGGATCCGGATGATCTGACCCCGAAGCAGGCGCTGGAAGCACTGTATAAGCTGAGAGGGCTGCTTTAAGCCTTGTAGGAGCGCCGCTTGAGGCGCGAACCATTCAGTTGTGAGAAGCGAGTTACGGAAACCACAGCGCCTGTCCATGGTTTTTCGCAACTCGCTTCTCGTGACTCAAGTCTCTGTGTAAAGGCCGGTTCGCGCCTCAAGCGGCGCTCCTACAGACTATGGGGACGCCTTGTTGTTCTCTCTGGCCCTGTCGGGTTATTACCTTATATCAAGGCTTTGTTTGCCTGCCCTTGACCATATCGCTAGACTAGCGCCACCCCAAGCGAGACCGCACCGGATGCTGCTATAATTGGCAGTCTGGCGCTGTACCAAGATCAAGACACCTGGCGAGGACAGGCTATGACGTTCGTAGTAGGTGAGAACTGCATTAACTGCAAGCACACCGATTGTGTAGAAGTATGCCCGGTAGACTGTTTCTACGAAGGCCCCAACTTCCTGGTAATTCATCCGGACGAGTGCATCGACTGTGCACTGTGTGAGCCGGAGTGTCCGGTTAACGCCATTTTCTCCGAGGATGAGCTGCCCGAAGGGGAGCAGGAATTCCTGGAGATCAATGCGGACCTGGCCGAGAAGTGGCCGAATATTACCGAAATGAAAGATGCGCCGGACGATGCGGAAGAGTGGGACGGTGTGCCCAACAAACGCGAGAAGCTGGTTCGCGAGTGGGAAGGCTAAGGCCTTCCCGGCGGACCCGGTAAGCGCCTGCGACCCAGGCATTACCTTTTCGCAGACAAAGAAAAAGGGCGGCATCCTGCCGCCCTTTTTTGCGTCGAGTCATCCTGACCCTTTTGCGCTCACCGCAACATCCTTGTGTGCTGTCCTTGCTTATCCCTGTGCCCATATCCCTGAACACGAATCCACTATATCAACGGCTCTCAGCCGTTTGGGTAAAATAAATATTAAAACTCTGCCTGAAAATCACCCGGCAAAAATAAAATAACTTTAAATCAATAAGTTACAATTATCTCATAGCTTAAAAGTAGGCAAAATCAGCAGAAAGAGACTGCTTTTTCCTACAGCTTTGTAAGAGATCTCTTACAAGCACGCTCCACGCTGACGCCGATTCAGGAACAACAGCCAAGCAAGCGCAACATGGGGACGTCAAAACGCGCCCATGTTTTTACATTTTCTCACCCGTTTTTACAGCACCAACAGGCGCTTACGGTTAGCATTGTTTCCATGAAGTGACGGGGAATCAGGCCCGGAAAACTTCAACCAGTATCCCCCCAAGGCGCTAGCAATAGCGCTCACAACCCCCCTCTTCCACCCCCTT
>NZ_JABURH010000117.1:6879-27443 GCF_014762765.1 Alcanivorax sp. | reverse complement strand
GGATGGGGCGGTGGGGGAAAACCGTCATAACGGGGAGTTATTGTCGCCGAAAACCAGCTTTTCCGCTCGCGCCGGTGATCGTTTGGTCGTGGCTTCACCCGGTGGGGGTGGGTATTGCGATACGGAATGTAAATGAGAATGATAGTGAATTGATGTCGATTCGTTTTCACTGTATCTTCTCTGCGCTTACGATTTTTACATTTTTGTCATTTGCGTCGGGAAGGAACAAACATGCATTTACAGCGTCGCTTGCTTTGCTGTGCCATCGCGTCTGCCGTGGCCGCCGGGGCTGCTCCGGCTTTTGCCGATCAGGCCAATGAGCTGAAACCGGTACAGATCCTCGGGGATCGTCAGAACACCTTTAGCGTTAGTGGCTCTGCCCACGTGCTCTCCAACGAAGACCTGGAAGAAAAAGAAAACACCGATGTGCATCGCATGCTGCGTGATGTGCCCGGCGTTTACTTCCAGGAAGAGGAAGGTTATGGCCTGCGCCCGAATATTGGTATCCGTGGTTCCGGTCGTGATCGTTCCAGCAAGGTTTCCCTGATGGAAGACGGGGTACTGATCGCCCCGGCTCCTTATGCTGCCCCGGCTGCCTATTACTTCCCCAGCGCCGGTCGCTTCTACGGTATTGAAGTACTGAAAGGCCCGGACACCCTTCGCTATGGGCCCTTCACCGTGGGCGGTGCCATTAACTTCCTGTCCACCCCGATTCCTGCCCGTGCCTCCGGCATGGTCAATGTGGAAGGCGGTGAAGACGGTGCCCAGCGGGCCCATGCCTACTATGGCGCCACTGAAGGCCAGTTCGGCTTCATGTTGGAAGCCCATCAGCAGCGCACCATGGGTTTCAAGGATATTGACCGTTCCAACCGCGACAGCGGCTTCGACAAGCGGGACTATGTCGCCAAGCTGCGCTGGCAGGCCCCGGAAACGGCAGATATTCAGCAGGCGTTTGAGCTGAAACTGGAGCATTCCAGTGAAGTGTCCGACGAAACCTATCTGGGTCTGACCGACCGTGATTTTGAGCGTGATGCCAACCGTCGTTATGGCATGAGCGACATCGATCAGATGGACAACGACCGGGATGCGGTTTCCCTGCGTCATACTCTGGTATTTGACGAGAATACCCAGTTGAACTCCGTGGTGTACCGCAACGAATTCAACCGTAACTGGTACAAGCTGGCCAGCGTCGAGGGTCAGAGTATTGGTGGTTTTGTCGCCGATGCCAACGCGAATGGTGGTGTCAAGCAGGCTCAGTTGCGCGGTGCCGATGCGGATGATCTGGTATTCAAGAACAATAATCGTGAATACGTCTCCGAAGGCGTGCAGACTGAATTGAACCACCGTTTCCAGACCGGTTCCGTGGACAACGACCTGATTGTCGGTGCTCGTTACCATCAGGATGAGGTGGATCGCTATCAGCCCACCGACACCTTTGACCAGCGCAATGGCAGCCTGGTGTACCAGACGTCCACTCTGCCCACCGGCGGTGATAACCGTCTGGAAAACGCCGATGCCATGTCCGCCTGGATCATCGATCATGCCTACATCGGTGATTTTATAGTCACCGGCTCCCTGCGTTATGAGAACGTGGAAAGCAAGAGCAAGCGCTGGGGTGATCCGGCTCGCAACACCGTCAGTGCCCGTACTGAAAACCGTAACGAAGAACTGATGGCCGGCCTGGGCGCCACTTGGCTGCTTAACGACAACTGGTCTGTTCTGGCCGGTGTGCATCAGGGCTTTGCTCCGGCGGGTGCTTCTTCCAAGAAAGGCACCGATGCTGAAAAGAGCGTTAACTACGAAACCGGTTTCCGCTATTGGAACGAGAACTTCAGTGCGGATGTGATCGCCTTCTACAGCGATTATGAAAACACCATCCAGAACTGCTCCATCGCTAATCCATGCCCGAATGGTAATGACTCCGGTACCCAGAGCTTTGGTGAATCCAAAGTGCAGGGGCTGGAAGTGGGCCTCAACAGCGTAGTTTGGGAGAGCGATAGTGGTCTGCGTGCTCCGGTGCGTCTGACCTACACCTACACGGATGGCGAGATCACAGAGGATGCGGATGATCTGTCTGTGCTGGATGGCGATGTACTGCCTTACCTGCCGGAGCATCTGGCCAGCCTGACCTTTGGTTTGGAAAAGCCGGCGGCTTGGTCGGCGCTGATGTCTGTCAGCCACACCGAGGGTATGTGCATCGACAATAGCTGTGATCGCCCTGGTCAGGTAACCACTTTCAAACGCACCAGCGATTACGTGATTGCGGATGTAGTGGCCACCTACCACGTGAACAGCGATATGGAAGTGTATGCCAAGGTGGATAACGTGTTTGACGATCAGGAAATCGTCTCCCGTGATCCCGCTGGTGCACGTCCCAACAAGCCGCGTACCGGCTACCTGGGCATGAAAGTGCGCTTCTGAGGCAATCGTCTACAGCAAGAGGAAAAGGGGGCTTCGGCCCCCTTTTCTGTTGGTGGAGCCCCTTGAAGGGGGAATGCCACGGCCCCATCTGGGAGGGGCAGGGCCAACAGTGGTAGAATGGTGGCCAACCACAGCTAATACACCCCAAACCGCCAGGTAGTCAGTATGGATGTTATCCAGGTCATTAAAGACCAGATCGAAAAGAACCCGGTGATCCTCTACATGAAGGGCACCCCGCAATTCCCCCAGTGCGGTTTTTCCGCCCAGGTGGTGGAAGCCATGACCGCTGTTGGCAAGCCGTTTGCCTACGTGAACATCCTGGAGGCGCCGGAAATCCGCCAGAGCCTGAAGGAATATGCCAACTGGCCGACCTATCCGCAGCTGTGGGTGGGCGGTGAGCTGGTCGGCGGCTGCGACATCATCATGGACATGTACCGTTCCGGTCAGCTCAAGGAGCTGGTGGACGGCGCCGCCGTGGATGCCGACGACAACGCCTGATACCGTCGTCGCTTCTGACAAAAACCCGGCCTCGCGCCGGGTTTTTTTGTGTCCGGCGTTGGGGGGGCCTGACACTTTCGCTCAGCCAGTGGGATGATCCCGGTGTTGGCTCCGCTGCCGTAGCGCCTACAATCGAAGCGGATTATTCGCCGTCGCGAGGAAACCCGGTGAAACAACGCAAACCCACAGGTGGATGGCGTCGCTGGCATCGCTGGCTGGGCCTGCTGGTGGCCATGCCGGTGCTGGTGCTGTCGGTCACCGGGATTCTGCTCAATCATGTGGAGTCACTGGATTGGGCCAGTGAACCGCTGCCGCCCACCCTGGCACGTAGCTACGGTGTGCCGATACCGGAGCAGATCAATGGTAGCCCGGTGGACGGGCACTGGTACGCCCAGGCCGGAGAGCGACTCTTTGTGGATGGCCGTGCCGTGGCGGCTTGTTCGTCGCCGTTTCAGGGGGCGGTGGCGGTGCAGGGGCTTATTGTGGCCGGCTGTGGCGGTGAGTTGCTGTTGTTGCAGGGAGAGCAACTGGTGGAGCGGTTACGGCCTGCCCAGGGCGTGCCAGCCTTTACCCGTCTGGGAGTGGCGGCAGGGGCACTGATCCTGGAGACAGATAATCGCTTACTGCAGTTTGATCCGGACATGCTGGGCAGCGCGGGGGCGCCCTCGGGGGACTGGCAGCCTGCTCCGTTGGTTCCGGTACCATCGACAATATTGTCCGATTTGCAGGCGGCCAGTGTGCCGGCGGCATTGAACTGGCAGCGATTGTTGCAGGATCTCCATGCCGGGCGTCTTTTCGGGCGGGTCGGGCAGTGGGTGATGGATCTGGCGGCCCTGGTGTTGGTGGTGCTGGCGCTCACGGGAGCGCTTGTCTGGGCCCGTAGCCGGCGATAATTTGAACGGCTGAGGCCGAATTCACGGACATTGGCCGGCCTGCCTATTGAAAGCATGGCCATAATCCCCATGATAGTGCCATGCAGCGCGGCGGCAGCCGTTGTATTATCGCTGCTCAGATTCAATGTTGGTTCCGGTGAGTATGGCTTGCCGGAGATTCAATCTAGTCATAATGCATAATGGAGAGAAGCAATGGGCGTTCTGGTAGGTAAACCTGCACCTGATTTTACGGTTCCCGCAGTACTGGGCGATGGCAGCATCGTTGACGAATTCACCCTGTCCGAAGCCATCAAGGGCAAGTATGGTCTGGTGTTCTTCTACCCGCTGGACTTCACCTTTGTCTGCCCCTCCGAGCTGATCGCTCTGGATCACCGCATGGACGCGTTCAAAGAGCGCAACGTGGAAGTGATCGGTGTGTCCATCGACAGCCACTTCACCCACAACGCCTGGCGTAACACCCCGGTGAACGAAGGCGGTATCGGTCCGGTGAAATACACCCTGGCCGCTGACATGAACCACGGTATTGCCCAGTCCTACGACGTGGAATCCGAAGGTGGCATGGCATTCCGTGGCGTGTTCCTGATCGACCAGAACGGCGTGGTACGCAGCCAGATCGTTAACGATCTGCCGCTGGGCCGTAACATGGACGAGCTGATTCGTCTGGTTGACGCCCTGCAGTTCCACGAAGAGCACGGCGAAGTGTGCCCGGCGGGCTGGCAGAAAGGCGATTCCGGCATGAACGCCTCCCCGGACGGCGTGGCCGAGTACCTGTCTGGTAACGCAGACAAGCTGTAATAAAAAAGCAGCACAAAAAAGGGCGGCCCAATGGCCGCCCTTTTTTTTGGCTGCAAACTTCTGCGGTATTCAAATGTAGGGTGCACTGAGCCTAAGGCGAACTGCACCGATCCGGCATTTGATGGTGCAGTTCGCCTTAGGCTCAGTGCACCCTACGCAATCAGAGGCGGTGTTCCGGGATTCTGAGGTCCAGTCTTGTCTCGGTGTCCTCAGTGCCCTCTGTTAAAAACCCCAGTTCAATCCAGCTGCTTCGCCAGCGTTGGCGGCATATCCTTCGGCGGCGGGGGCGGCCAGCCGCCCAGGTCCTTGAAGCGGTTGACCATGGAGCAGAACAGCTCCGCGGTTCGTGTGGCATCGTAGAGCGCCGAGTGGGCCTCGCGTTGACTGAAGCGGATGCCGGCGGCTTCGCAGGCCTTGGCCAGTACGGTCTGGCCATATACCAGTCCGGCCAGGGCGGCGGTATCGAAGCTGGAGAACGGGTGGAAGGGGTTGCGTTTGATATCGGCACGTTCGGATGCCGAGTTCAGAAAGCCCTGATCAAAAAAGCTGTTATGCCCCACTAGCACCGCGCGGGTGCAGCCATGCTGTTTGATTGCCTTGCGCACCGGTTCGAACACGCCTTTCAGGGCCGTTTCTTCGGGCACGGCACCCCGCAACGGGTTGTCCGGGTCAATGCCGGTGAAATCCAGTGCCGCCTGTTCGATATTGGCCCCCGGGAAGGGGTCCACATGAAACTGGATGCGAGTGGATGGGCGCAGATAGCCCTGGGCATCCATATCAATGAGGACGGCGGCAATTTCCAGCAGCGCGTCGGTCTGGGCATTGAAGCCCCCGGTTTCCACATCAATCACTACCGGCAAAAAGCCCCGAAACCGCAGCGCCAGGCTGGGGTGCTGATCATTCATGATCACTCCATCAGACACACAAACCCCGCTTTGCCGTCGGCGACGGCCGCGAGAGGGGGCTATGCTACCGGAAAGCCCGCAGGGGCAACAGGCGCGAAAGTGGATCAGAGATGACGCCAGCCGGGCAGGGCGGGTACAATACGCGGCCTCGATTCACCGGGGGGCGCCTGATAGCGGGGCCTCTCACATGCGGAGTCTTTCAATGTCCAAGATCAACAAGGTGGTACTGGCTTATTCCGGCGGCCTGGATACCTCGGTTATCGTCAAATGGCTGCAGGATACCTATGACTGCGAGGTGGTGACCTTTACCGCCGATATCGGTCAGGGCGAAGAAGTGGAGCCGGCCCGCGCCAAGGCTGAAGCCATGGGCGTGAAGGAAATCTACATTGAAGACCTGCGCGAAGAATTTGTACGCGATTATGTATTCCCCATGTTCCGCGCCAATACCATCTATGAAGGTGAGTATCTGCTGGGTACCTCCATCGCTCGCCCGCTGATTGCCAAGCGGCTGGTGGAGATTGCCGAAGAAACCGGTGCGGATGCCATTTCCCATGGCGCCACCGGCAAGGGCAATGATCAGGTGCGTTTCGAGCTGGGCGCCTATGCCCTGGCCCCGGGCATCCAGGTGATTGCGCCCTGGCGGGAGTGGGATCTGAACTCCCGCGAGAAGCTGATGGCGTACTGTGAAGAGCGCAATATCCCGGTGGATTTTTCCAGTAAGAAAAAGAAATCCCCATACTCCATGGACGCCAACCTGCTGCACATCTCCTACGAGGGCGGCAACCTGGAAGATCCCTGGTGGGAAGCGGAAGAAGACATGTGGCGCTGGAGCGTGAGCCCGGAAGCGGCGCCGGACCAGCCTACCTACATCACTCTGACCTACGAGAAGGGTGACATCGTTGCCATCGACGGCGAGCGTCTGAGCCCTGCCGAGGTCCTGGCCAAGCTCAACAAGCTGGGTGGCGACAACGGCATCGGTCGTCTGGATATCGTCGAGAATCGCTATGTGGGCATGAAGTCCCGTGGCTGTTACGAAACCCCGGGCGGCACCATCATGATGCCGGCTCACCGTGCCATCGAGTCCCTGACCCTGGATCGCGAGTCCGCGCACCTGAAGGACTCCGTGATGCCCAAGTATGCGGAGCTGCTCTACAACGGTTACTGGTGGAGCCCGGAGCGTCTGGCCCTGCAGAAGCTCATCGACGCCACCCAGGAACACGTGAATGGCGAAGTGCGCATGAAACTGTACAAGGGCAATGCCACCGTGGTGGGGCGTCGTTCAGACAATGACAGCCTGTTCGACGCGTCTATTGCCACGTTCGAAGACGATGCCGGCGCGTACGACCAGAAGGATGCGGAAGGCTTCATCAAGCTGAATGCCCTGCGCTTGCGTATCGCCGCCAAGAACGGCCGCAAGTTGCGTTAAGGCTTCCGGGCGTTTCCCGTCCCGGAGTTGACCCCAAGAAAACCGCCACAGCCGGCAGGCTGCGGCGGTTTTTTTGTGCCCGTTGCAGGGGATTGGCGGTTACATAACGACAAGGAAAAGGCATTTAATTTGCACGGTAGTCTCAATTAGCCTGAGAGCAGCAATATTCTTACAACAACAGGCTGATCGAGGAGCTTGCCATGACTATCGGGCAATACCGTTTTTCCTTTAAGGATCTGGGGATTCTGACCTTGCTGACCGCGTCGTTGCTGGCCGGCTGTGGCGGCGGGGGCAGTGACTCCGCCGCGCCTGCCACGGCGACCGACGAAGCCCAGCGGGACGCGCCCCCGCAGCAAGACGCCCCCGATGACATCGCCGAGGAGGTACCGGAAGAGACTGACGACGGCCCACGTTCGGTGATCTTCGTGGGCAATAACTGGGAAGGGGTGATCGATGTGATCGATGCCTCCAGCTACCAGCGTCTGGGTCGTATCAGCGGGATTCCGGACCAGAAGGAACGGGAAAAAGCGATTGCCCTGAACCCCCTCGATCTGCTGTTTTTTCAGGGCATTCGGGTATTGATCGGCGAGGGCAACCACCAGTACGTGGACGACATGTACAGCTCCCCGGATGGGCGCTTGCTGATCGTGTCCCGGCCCAGCTACGCGGATGTGGTGGCCATTGATGTGGTCAGTGGCGAGATCGCCTGGCGCTTTGAGGTGGATGGTTACCGGTCTGACCATATGGCCCTGTCACCGGATGGCACCCAGGTGGCGGTATCCGCCTCCACCGGCAACGTGGTGCACATTCTGGATGTGGAAACCGGTGAGGAGCAGGGTCGTTTCCCGTCCGGGGATTCTCCCCACGAAAACATCTATTCCGAGGATGGCGAGCGTATTTACCATGCCAGCATCGGTACCGTGTACACGCCGCTGGACAATGAGCTGGTGGGTGATCTGACCGACGGGCTGCTGGGGCAGAACCTGCTGGATGCCACCAAGGGTGAGCGGGTGTTCCAGGTGGTGGACGCCAACAGCCTGGAAATCATCAAGCAACTGGACCTGGCTGCGGATCTGGCAGAGGCCGGTTACGGCAATCTCAGCACCGCGGTGCGGCCCATGGCACACACCGCCGACGAACGCTATTTCTACTTCCAGCTGTCCTTCCTGCACGGCTTTATCGAGTACGACATGCAGGAAGAGAAAGTGCTGCGACTGGCCGAGTTGCCGGACCTGACCAACGGGTTGCCCCGGGAGTTCTACGTGAATGACTCCGCCCATCACGGCATCGCCCTGAGTGCCGACGACAGCACCCTCTGCGTGGCCGGCACCATGAGCGACTACGTAGCGCTGGTAAATCGTGAGGATTTCTCCCATCAGCTGAAAACCGGTATCGGCGAAAAGCCCTACTGGGTGACTACCAGCGCCGATGGCAATCACTGCTATGTATCCTGGAGCGGCACCGACCAGATGTCCGTGTTCAATTACCAGACCGGCCAGGAAGTGGCCCGCGTGGATGTGGGGGATCATCCGCAACGCATCCGCGAGGGGAGTGTGCCGGAGGCATGGGTCGAGGCGCAGGGCAGCCTGTTCTTGCCCTGAGTCGCGATGCATAACGCGCTGCCCGTCGGGGCGTCGCTGGCGGCGCGATCACCGCAATGCCCGCCCGTTTACAACGAAGCGGCTGTAGGCGTTTCTCTCGAGGGACGATCCACGCATCAGCGTGGAAATAGGCCGAGGCGCCGATCCAGGATTCGGTTCGGCGCAGATTCGTCCCTCGAGAGGAACTCCTACAGTGGCTTTTTCGATATCACGGTTCGCGCTGCCAGTAACGTTGTTGCGGCGGGATAACGTCCAGACTGTCTGTCATGAGCGGCACTTACCTGAATGTTTTACAGCCTTCATCGCCGTAAACCCACTTTTTCATTGTCAATCCTCCCCTCTGCCACCACTATTCGCCCTGTAGATAGCTGGGGCTGCGTGCCCGCTGAATTTTGCTGATATCAGGAGCGAAGTAAGCAATGCGAATCCTGCATACCATGCTGCGCGTGGGCAATCTGGATCGGTCCGTGGCCTTCTATACCGAGGTGCTGGGCATGAAGGAGTTGCGCCGCAAGGAGTACCCGGAAGGCCGCTTCACCAATGTTTTTGTGGGCTATCAGCCGGAATCCCGGGGCGCGGTGCTGGAGTTGACCTTTAACTGGGATCAGCACGAGTACGATCTGGGCGATGGCTACGGCCATGTGGCCCTGGCGGTGGACGACGTGTACGCTGCTTGTGAGCGTATTCGCGATCGGGGCGGGCGCATCACCCGCGAACCTGGTCCCATGAAACATGGCACCACCATCCTGGCGTTTGTAGAAGACCCGGATGGCTACAAGATCGAACTGCTGGAAAGGGACTGATGGGTTCTTCAATGCCAACAAGCAAGGTCACCGTCGGCTGGCGGGAATGGGCATCCTTGCCCGAACTGGACATCGAAGCGATCAAGGTCAAGGTGGATACCGGAGCACGCACCTCGGCGCTGCACGCCTTTCAGGTGGAAAGCTTTCAGCGCGATGACCAGGAATGGGTCCGCTTTTCCATCCACCCGATTCAAGGGCAGGATCAGGTTCGCCACTGTGAGGCGCCGGTGCTGGATCGCCGCGTTGTTACCGACTCCGGTGGTCACAAGGAAGAGCGTCCGGTGATCCTCACGGACATAGAGCTCTGTGGCCGCCGTTGGCCCATTGAAATCACCCTGACCGATCGCGAAAACATGATATTCCGTATGCTGCTGGGCCGCACCGCCATGGGCGAGATTGTTGTCGATCCCACGGCATCTTTTCTATTAGGTGGAAACAAAGAGCAACCATGAAAATTGCCATTCTTTCGAGAAACAAGCGACTGTACTCCACTCGCCGACTGGTGGAAGCGGGCGAGGCTGCCGGCCACGAAATGCATGTGATCGATACCCTGCGTTGCTACATGAGCATGGTCTCCCACAAGCCGGAAATTCACTTCAAGGGCGAAGTGCTGGAAGGCTTTGATGCGGTGATTCCCCGGATTGGCGCCTCCATCACTCAGTACGGCACGGCGGTATTGCGCCAGTTCGAAATGATGGGCGTTTTCCCGGTCAATGAATCCGTAGCGATTTCCCGCTCGCGGGACAAGCTGCGTTCCCTGCAGTTGCTGTCCCGTAAGGGCGTGGGCCTGCCGATTACCGGCTTTGCCCACTCCCCGGATGATATTCCCGATCTGATCAACATGGTTCGCGGGGCTCCTCTGGTGATCAAGATGCTGGAAGGTACCCAGGGTATCGGCGTGGTGCTGGCGGAAACCCGCAAGGCGGCGGAATCGGTGATCGAGGCCTTCATGGGCCTCAACGTGTCGGTGATGGTGCAGGAGTACATCAAGGAAGCCGGCGGCGCCGACATTCGTTGTTTCGTGGTGGGTGGCAAGGTGATTGCCGCCATGAAACGCCAGGCCCTGCCCGGCGAATTCCGGTCCAACCTGCATCGTGGCGGCAGCGCCAGCCTGATCCGCATTACCCCGGAAGAGCGTGCCACCGCCGTGCGAGCTGCTCGTATCATGGGGCTGAATGTGGCCGGTGTGGACATCCTGCGCTCCAACCATGGTCCGCTGGTGATGGAAGTTAACTCCTCGCCGGGTCTGGAGGGGATCGAAACCTCCACCAATAAAGACGTGGCAGGCATGGTCATCAAGTTCATCGAAAAGGATGCCCGCCCCTACCGGACCCAGACCAAGGGCTCGAAGGGGTAAGGCAGTTAATAGTTAATAGCGAAAACCTCCCAACCTTGTTGGTTCCCCGGCCTGTTGTCGGGGCCATCAAGGACGGAGCGCCGGTGTTGGCTCGGGTAAAAAATGAAAAACACGAAAGAACCCAAAGTATTGCCGTTTGAACTGGATGGCGTCAGCGTCAAGCCTGGCACCCGTGCCAAGGTGGAGCTGCCGTTGGCGCAGCTCTATACCCAGACGCCTCTTAACGTCCCCATCCATGTGATCCATGGCCGCAAGCCCGGGCCGGTGTTGATGGTCAGCGCGGCGATTCACGGCGACGAACTCAACGGGGTGGAAATCATCCGCCGCCTGTTGCGCCACTCCGCCCTGAAAAGCCTCAGCGGTACGCTGCTGGCGGTGCCGGTGGTCAACGTGTTTGGTTTTATCCACAAGACCCGTTACCTGCCGGACCGCCGTGATCTGAATCGCTGTTTCCCCGGCTCGGAAACCGGCAGCCTGGGCGCGCGCATGGCCTGGCAGTTCAAAAGCCAGGTACTGGATAGGGCTACCCATGCGGTGGACCTGCATACCGGCGCTGTGCACCGGGCCAACCTGCCGCAGATCAGGGCCGACCTGTCCAACGAGGACACCGCCGCCATGGCCAACGCCTTTGGCGTGCCGGTGGTGATCAACTCGGTACTGGGGGAGGGTACCTTGCGGGAAGTGGCTGAAGCCCAGGGCATCCCGGTGATTACTTACGAGGCCGGCGAAGCCCTGCGTTTTGACGAAGCCTGCATCCGCGCCGGCGTTAAAGGCGTACTCAATATCCTCCAGCACCTGGGCATGACCGGTGCCCGGCGCGCCAAGCTGCCCAGCGAGCCCTATATCGCCCGTTCATCAAGTTGGGTACGTGCCGAGCGCGATGGGGTTTTCCTGCCGCTGGTGGCACTGGGTGCCTGGATCAAGAAAGACGACCTGATCGGTCGCATCTCCAGCCCCTTCGGCGGCGATGATGTGAACATTCACTCCCCGGCCGCCGGTATCCTGGTGGGGCGCAATAACATGCCCCTGGTGAACGAAGGTGAAGCGCTTTATCACATTGCCCGATTCGAGGAAGTCAGCGAAGTGGCGCAGTCCCTGGAAGTATTCACCAGCGATATTGAAAAGGGGCCGACCCTGTCCGGGGAGCCACCGATTGTGTAATGGGTGAGGGGGTGAGGCTGCTCACCCCGCATCGGTTTTTTGTCGGCCGTTTTCATCCCAGTCAGCCCAGCCCGGAAACGTCATTGGCCGGGACTGATTTACTTGCATCAAGCGTTCCCGCCAGTTTTCCTGTTGCTCCTGAAGGTGCCCGGTAAAGGCATTGTCATTCCGGTAGCGATAGCCATGCCCCTGAATGCCGCCGGCCACAAAGGGAGGCAGTACCCTGAACCCCAGATAATGCAGTGAATAGTGCAGCGGCCAGAGCAGGGCGTTGATGTCGCCACCGCGCCCGCCCGGTTCCAGGGCTGTGGCGGGGGCGCCGGTGGTGACCGAGAGTAGCGCCCGGCGGCCACGGAAGTAGCCGGCGTCGTAACGCATCCGGCTGGTGTAAAGTCCGCCGCTGACCATCACCCGGTCAAACCACCCTTTCAGCAGGGCCGGGGCACCGTGCCACCAGAGCGGAAACTGCAGGATCAGCAGCTCGGCCCACTCCAGGCGATCAATCTCCCGCTGGACATCCGCCGGCAGATTGCCCTGCTGCCAGGCATGGCGTTGTTCCGCCAGCGGAGAGAACACGGCTGGATCGGCACGATCAGAGTAGTGTTGTGGCCCTTCCACCGGCTGGAAACCTTCGCCATAGAGATCGGAGACCCTTACCGCATGACCCTGCTCCGTCAGTGTACGGTGGGCGGTCCGGCTTAGGGTGGCATTGAAAGATTGCGGCTCGGGGTGGCAGTGAATAATGAGCACTCGCATGGTGGGCCTCCTGGGCGTTGCTGGATCAGAGACCCCGATGCTAGGCTGTTCCTTGACGAACAAATATTCCA
This sequence comes from Alcanivorax sp., assembly GCF_014762765.1. Lineage (GTDB taxonomy): Bacteria > Pseudomonadota > Gammaproteobacteria > Pseudomonadales > Alcanivoracaceae > Alcanivorax. The sequence continues at coordinate 14,756 of NZ_JABURH010000117.1, read as the reverse complement.
TTTCTTGGCAAATCAGCTTTGCAAATATGAACAGAAGCCTGCAATGGGATGATCTGCGTGTGGTGCTGGCCATTGTCCGGGCGGGTTCTCTGTCCGGGGCTGCCCGTGGCCTCGGGGTCAGCCACGCCACCGTTTTTCGGCGTCTGCAGACCGTGGAAGAGCGACTGGGTGTGAGATTGTTCGAGCGTGGGCGCAGCGGCTATACCGCCACGGCAGCCGGAGAGGCGCTGGCGGTGACGGCAGAGGACATGGAAACCCGGGTACTGGATGTGGAAAGGCAGGTGGCCGGGCGCGACCTTCAGCCAGTGGGCACAGTACGCCTGACCACCACTGACACCCTGTTCGACCGGGTGCTGTCCCCCTTGCTGGCGGAGTGCCGCCGAGCATATCCGGAGATTGCACTGGAAGTGGTTGTGCCCAGTCAGCGGGTCAACCTGTCCCGGCGTGAGGCGGATATCGCCATCCGGCCCTCTTCCAATCCACCGCCGACCCTGGTTGGACGGCGAGTGGGCGTGGTTCGCCAGGCGATCTACCTCCATCAGCAGCTGGCGAGCAAGGCGGCGGACTGGCAGGCGCTGGACTGGATAGGGCCGGATGACAGCATGGGCTACCGGTCACTGGATGGCTGGATGCGCAAGCAAGGGGTTGATGGCCGCTGCCGCTTGCGGGTGGATACCACCCGTGGGCTGTATGCCGCGGTGCGTGATGGCCTGGGTCCGGCGGTGCTGCCCTGTTATCTGGGGGACAGCAATCCGGACCTGCGGCGTCTCGATGATGTGCCGTCCCTGACCTCGGATCTCTGGTTGCTGACCCATGCGGATCTACGCAAGACCGCACGAATCCGCGTGTTGATGGATTTTCTGGGCGATGCCCTGCGGGCGCACCCCCAGGTAGGGTTGGGCGAATAGCGCGGCGTTCTGCCGGCGCTGTCGGGTCGACTTGCTCGTACACCATGGCACAATCGCTTGAATGCCATGAAAAGGGACACTGCCGTGAGAACTGTTGCCACCCCATTGCGTTACATCCCTTTCCGTCGCAAGGATATTGTGGCCATGTGCCTGGCAGAAGAAAGGCTCACTGAGAAACAGGCGGCACAGTTCCAACAGTTGGGGGAGCAGCTGCAGGCCTCCTTGCACCAGCATTTCCATTCCCGCCAGGAAGCCCTGAAGGAAGCCTACCTGGCGGTGAATCCCCAGGCCCGGTTGCTGGACAGTGGCCTTTTGACCGAGTCTCCGGAAGACCTGAAAGTGTTGCTGGCGGAATTGCTGGAGCAGGCGAATTACGAACCGGTGACCGAGGCAGATCTGGCAGCGGCGCTGGAAGAGGCCTCCCTGTTCAAGGTGCGACTGCAGGTGGATTTCTCCCGCTTCGAGGAGGTGCTGCTTTACAGCCGAGGGCAGAGCCAGCGCACGGAAAGCCTGAAACTGTTGTGGGGGCTGTATCGCAAGACAGTCACCTTTACCCATTACGATAATGTGGCCCTGTACCTGAAGGTACCGCCGGAGGAGGGGGAAGAGGGCGCTGGCGAGCGGGTTTATCTCAAGCTGTTCGAGAATGTGCCCAAGGCGGATATCGAGATGCTGTTCCCGGAAACCCAGGTACGCATGCGCAACATCGACAAACTGCTTATCGGCGTACCGGCGCTGGTGGGTGGCGGAGTGATGCTGACCACCAAGCTGGGAGCCACATTACTGCTGATCGGCTCGCTGCTGGGCTTCTGGCTGGGAATGCATGCGGAGCCGGTGACGCTGGACAAGGCTGCGTTATTGGCCCTGCTGGCGGGGCTGGGCACCCTGGCGGGCTTTATCTGGAAACAGGTGAAGAACTTCCGCACCCGCAAGCTGCAGTTCGTGCAGGCGCTGACCCGTAACCTCTATTTCAAGAATGTGGCAAACAATGCCAGCGTGATCTATCAGCTGGTGGATGAGGCCGAGGAGGAAGAGTGCAAGGAAATCCTGCTGGCCTATTATTTCCTGCTCACCGCTCCACAGCCGCTGTCGGCAAAAGCGCTGGACGAACAGATCGAACACTGGTTTTTGCAGCGTTGGCAGTATCGGCTGGATTTTGAAATCAGCGATGCGCTGGCCAAGCTGGAACGATTGGGGGTGGCCCGGCGCGATAACGACAATGACTGGCAGGCTTGCCCGCTGGAACAGGCGTTGGCGGTGGTGGCCTGAGTATGCAGGGAGTTTTCAGAGGCTCCTTAACTCGCAAGGCTCCTCAACCGGCTGTTTTTCATCGACAATCTGGACGGCTGGTATGCGGGTGAGCAAGCCGGGTAAGAGCGGCGCAATCGGCCACATCAAGGGCCTTGCCGGGTGAGCTATCGCTAGTAATATGCTTTTTGATGCGTATGTTTGCGTGTGTCAGCTTTTCCCGCCATTGCCGGGCCGACCTGCTGCCGATCCTCTGCTATACTGCGCCGCGCATGCATACCTCGTTGATTGAGCATATGGAGTAAATTGATGGTCTCTTTGGTCAAGCCGCATGGTGCGGACGCATTGAAACCCCTGTACGTCGCCGATGAAGACGCGCGCGTTGCCTTGCAGCATGAAGCAGAGTCTCTGCCCTCGGTGGTAATCAGTTCGGCAGCTGCCGCCAATGCGGTCATGATGGGGGCCGGTTATTTCACCCCGCTGACTGGCTACATGAACAAGGCTGACATGCTGTCAGTGGCCGAAAACATGACCACTGCCGACGGCCTGTTCTGGCCGGTGCCGATCGTCAATATGCTGAAGGATGTCAGCGCCATCAAAGGTGCCAAGCGCATTGCCCTGCGTGATCCCAATGTGGATGGTGAGCCGGTGATTGCGGTGATGGACGTAGCGGCTATCGAGGAAGCTACTGACGAGGAACTGGAAGCTGTTGCCGAGCAGGTCTTCGCTACCAACGATAAACAGCACCCGGGCGTGGCCAACTTCCTTGCTGCAGGAAACTTTATCGTTTCCGGCGATATCCAGGTGTTGAACTATTCCTATTTCGCCGACGACTTCCCCGATACCTTCCGCACCGCGGTTTCCATTCGCAATGAGTTTGTTGAGCGTGGCTGGAATAATGTGGTCGCCTTCCAGACCCGTAACCCGATGCACCGCGCCCACGAAGAACTGTGCCGCATGGCCCAGGAAGCGCTGAACGCTGACGGTATCCTGATTCACATGCTGCTGGGCAAATTGAAAGCGGGTGATATTCCGGCCGACGTGCGCGATGCCTCCATTCGAAAAATGGTCGAAGTGTATTTCCCGCCCAATACCGTGATGATTACCGGTTACGGCTTCGACATGCTGTACGCCGGTCCGCGTGAAGCTGTCCTGCATGCGGTATTCCGCCAGAACTGCGGTTGCAGCCATTTGATTGTTGGTCGTGACCACGCCGGTGTTGGTGATTATTACGGCGCCTTCGACGCACAAACCATCTTCCAGGAGAAAGTGCCAGCCGACGCACTGGAAATTAAAATCTTCGAGGCCGACCACACCGCCTATTCGAAGAAGCTGGATCGTGTGGTGATGATGCGTGATGTGCCTGATCACACCAAGGACGACTTTGTTCTGCTGTCAGGCACCAAGGTGCGCGAGATGCTGGGCCAGGGCATTGCGCCCCCGCCGGAATTCTCCCGCCCTGAAGTGGCACAGATTCTGATGGATTATTACCAGGCACAGGACGCCGGGAAGTAATCTGTCCTGAGCGTATCTGCGCTCAAGGCGCATCGGGAAAAGCCTCTTTTTAGAGGCTTTTTTCGTTTCATGGTTGTGCCTGTCCTCTATGGCTCGACGTTCTCGCTCAGTGATGCGCGGGCCAGGCTGGAGCGACTGGGGCAGGCCGGGCGAGACGCCGGTAACCACTGGCAGGCGTATCCGCTGGAACAGGCGCTGGTCACCCTATCGCGGCAATACCTCCGTTCCCTGTTTCTCACTACGGGCCAATAGTACCGAGTAGCGGCAGCAAATTACCGATGTGCCTCCGGTTTTGCGGGCCAATATGAGGTAAAATCCCGCCCATTCATTTTTCCGGGTGCCGCGTTTCACTGTTGAACACCCCGTTGGCAGAGTTTAAAGGTACAGGTTATGGCCGTTATTGTGGTCTGTTTGCTCGTCTATGTGGGCTGCATCGTGTTTATCCGGGTGCGTAACCGGGAGCCGTTTGGCCTCAAGCGCCAGCTTTCCGATTTTTCCACCTTCATGGTGCCGTTCAATATTCCGGCCTACCTGCTGTCGAAGATTCCCACCACGCCGCGGATCGACAAGTCCTGCCTGCCGGAGCTGCAGCTGCTGGAGGACAACTGGGAAACCATCCGCGATGAGGCTCTGGCCCTGTATAGCGGAGGCAATATCACCGCCAAGGATGATCTGCCCGCCAGCAGCTTCTACAAGGATGGCCGCTGGACCAGCTTTTACCTGAAGGTCTATGACAACAAGCTGCCGTCCGCCTATGCGCTGGCGCCCAAGACCATGGCGCTGCTGGACCAGATGCCGACCATGAACATCGCGTTGTTTGCGGTGTTGATGCCGGGCAAGAAGCTCAACCGTCACCATGATCCGTTTGCCTACACGGTGCGCTATTCCCTGGGGCTGAGTACGCCCAATGATGAAAAATGTGGGCTGACCATCAACGAGGAAGACTACATCTGGCGTGACGGAGAGAGCGTGGTCTTCGATGAAACCTACATCCACTCCGCCTGGAACCGCACCGACACCCCGCGCATCATCCTGATGACCGATGTGGACCGGCCCATGAAATGGAAGTGGGTGCAGAAGGTGTACTGGTATTTCGGCTGGTTCTTCAACCGCCTGTTTTTCATCGACAACCTGGATAGCAGCCACACCGGGGTCGGTAACAAGCTGGGCAAAGGGGTGCTTGCCTACAAGGGGTTCCTGAAATCCGTAAAGCGGAAAAACAAGCCCTTCTATGTGACCGCCAAGTGGGCAGTGGTGCTGGCGGTACTGGGTAGTATCGGTTACCAGCTGGTGTAGTTCGGCGCACAAAGAAACTGCCGAATGGTCGTGATTTTGCGGCTGGTTGGTTTGGGAGGACTGCCCGATCATGCCAACATGCCGGTGAACACATCGGTAAGGGATAACAACAATGATAAGGAACATCATTGCCTGGACCTTTCTGGTCTGGGCCTGTGTCGGGGTGACCAGCGCAGACGTGACGGTGGCGCCGGCGGGGGCATTCTCAGCCAGTGGCAAGCTGGCCATGAAAAAGGGCGCCATTCCGGTCAGTTGTCATACCACGTTTAACGGCCAGGTCAGTGATCAGGGGGCGATCCGGGTGACCGAGGTCATCTTCGGCGGCATGAATCCATTGTGCAAAAGCATCAAGGCACTGGCGCTGCCCTGGCAGGGCCAGGTGGATAATCCGGGGCGACTCACGGTGGACGATATGCAGGTCAAGGTCCGGGTGCCGCTATTGGGTGGTATCTGTGGTCCGGGGCCGGTGACTCTGGTCTGGGGCAACAAGGATGGTTCGGCCACATTTGATGCGGTGACACTGGGCCCGGACTGTGCCATGGATGGCACCATGATCACCTCGCCGCAGGTGGATATCCGCCGTGCCGAACAACCCGCCGGCTCCTCAGAAACGGTCCGCCAACCCGGTGTTACTCAGCACACCAGTTAATCATGCCTGCGTATAGGCTTTGTTATTCCGGCCCGATCGGCGTTTCCCCTCGGGCCAACGCCCCGCTATCATGAGTTTTTTCAGTGACAGCAACTGTTTGCAAGGCAAGGACATAACAATGCAGAACGTGGTGGCGATTCCCGCTAACCCGGCGCTGGTCAACAGCACCGAAGACTTCCTTCATGCCGTCGAGCACGATCGTAAAGACAGCGCCGAGAAATTCATTCATATGGTGGATCATCTCACCGACCGGATTCTCAGCCTGTTTCTGGTAGAGCCGGCCAATATGACCGAGCTGTCCGGTGGCCAGAAAAAAGTGATCGACTTTGCCGTGTCCACCGCCGGTAAGGCATCCAGCATGCTCACCCGCCAGATCTTCAAGAAAGTCACCAACGCGGAATTCGCTCCGGTGGTGAAGAACGTGAAGGCCATGTACTGGCAGGCTGGTGACGATAACGACAACCACGCCAGCATCGCTTTCCCGGTGGAAGACAGCTTCGCTGAGGATTTCCGCAAGGCTACCGAGCTGTGTGCGGCGGGCAAGGGCACCGAAGACGTGGCCCTGGTCACCCGGGTGATGAGCGCCATGTCGGACAAGATCATCGATGAAGTCTTTGTCGCCAACACCAAGGAAGTAAAAATCGGCTTTGTAACCCAGAAGGCCCTGAATGTAGGCATTGATGGCAGCCGCAAGGCCGTACACGCAGTGAACAACAAGGTGCTGAAGGATCTGAGCGATGATGAACTGAAAGGCTATATGGCCCATTATCAGGGGCTGCTGCGGCAGCGATAAGCTACGAGCCAGAAGCCAGAAAAAAGGCGCCGATTGGCGCCTTTTTTCGTTCAGGACTGCTGGGCTTGCGGCCGGCGGTTGCCTGCCGGGCGACGCCGTCGCTGGCTGTTGCCGCCGGGGCGGCTGTTGTTATTGGCCGGGCGAGCCTGACGGTTCTGGCCGTTGCCGCCACTGCTGTCTGAGCGGGCATGGGCAGGTTTGGCTTTCTTGGGACGTTTGCGCTTCGGTGGCTGCAGCGCCCCCGCTGCCGGTAGCGGCTCGCCAGGCTCGAAGCCGGCCACGATCTTGCGCTCCAGCTGCTGCTGGGTCAGCCGTTCAATATCTTTCAGCTGTTGGGCTTCATCGGCACTGACCAGGGAAATGGCCTGGCCGGTGGCGCCGGCACGGCCGGTGCGACCGATGCGGTGCACGTAGTCTTCCGGCACATTGGGCAGGTCTACGTTTACCACCTGTGGCAACTGCTCGATGTCCAGGCCCCGGGCAGCGATGTCGGTGGCGACCAATGCACGGATCTTGCCGTTCTTGAAGTCTGCCAGGGCCCGTGTGCGGGCATTCTGGCTCTTGTTGCCGTGGATGGCTGCGGCTTCGATACCGTTGCTCTCCAACTGCTTGGCCAGCTTGTTGGCGCCGTGCTTGGTACGGCTGAACACCAGCACCTGGAACCAGTTGTTGTCCTGGATCAGGTGAGTAAGGAGTGCCGCCTTGCGCTGTTTGTCCACCGGGGCGATCCACTGGGTGACCAGCTCGGTGGTGGTGTTGCGTGGGCTCACATCGATTTCCACCGGATCGTTCACCAGGCCTTTGGCCAAGGCGCGGATTTCCGGGGAGAAGGTGGCCGAAAACATCAGGTTTTGCCGTTTCGGCGGCAGTTTGGAGAGGATCTTGCGTATGTCGTGGATGAAACCCATGTCGAGCATACGATCCGCTTCGTCCAGCACCAGTATTTCCAGGCGGTCGAATTTCACTGCGTTCTGCTGATAGAGATCCAGCAGGCGCCCGGGAGTGGCTACCAGAATATCGGCACCGCCACGCAGGCGCTGCATCTGCGGATTGACCTTCACACCGCCGAATACCACGGTGGAAGTGAGCGGCAGATTCTTGCCGTAGGTGGCCACACTTTCGGCGACCTGGGCGGCCAGTTCCCGGGTGGGGGTCAATACCAGGGCGCGTACCTGGTTGTTACTGGCGGCCTGGCCGGCGCGCAGGCGCTCCAGCAGGGGCAGGGTAAAACCGGCGGTCTTGCCGGTGCCGGTCTGGGCAGCAGCCATGACATCGCGGCCGCTGAGTACGGCGGGGATGGCCTGGGCCTGGATCGGTGACGGGGTGTGATAACCCTGATCGGCAACAGCGGCCAACAGGTCATCCCCCAGTCCAAGGGAAGTAAAAGGCATTTAATTGGGTCTGACATAAGAAGGGGCGGCAAGCCTACCCCATCCCGGAGCGGAACACGAGCCCGGTGGTCTGGTGG
>NZ_JABURH010000117.1:0-6607 GCF_014762765.1 Alcanivorax sp. | reverse complement strand
CCGGAGCGGAGCGCCTGGTTCTGCTGCTCTCGCCCCTCGGGAAGGAAGGCCAGGACCCGTCCACCAAGCCGGTGATAGGCATCCACCAGGGAGCGGCGGAACAGGGGCAGGCCGTGGAATACCGGTGGCAGGGAATAGGTGCGGCCGTAGCGGATGGCGGCCAGCGGCCTGAGCCCCATCAGCAGCGACAGGCCGGCCCGGCGGCATTCGTTCTGGGGGGCCATGGTGATGGCGGCAGGAAAGTGCTGGCGTAGCAGTCGGGTGTGTGCCGGGTTCCAGAGCAGAAAACGGGCCTGGCGGCAGAGCCAGTCGCCTTTCTGCTCCCGGTCGGCCCAGTGGCGCAGCGCCGCCAGGGTGCGTTCGGCGCTTTCCGGTTTGATATCGAGAACCCAGCGCTGGTCGGTAAAGGTGCGGGCGAATGTGTCGAAGGTAAGCAATGATTGGCCGTCATTGAGTCGATGATCCAGACACTGCTCAATATCCAGATCTTCGATGAGGGTGTCGCTGCCAGTGGTGCGTATCAGGGAGGGGTCGTGATGCAGCACGATCTGACCATCACGAGTGGTGCGCAGGTCGGTTTCCAGAGTGTGGAAACCCGCTTCCGTGGCGGCCTCGAACGCATGCAGGCTGTTCTCCACATGGCGCTGGTGCAGACCGCGATGGCTTATCCAGATCACGTCCATGGGAGTATTCTCTCCCGGACAAGGGCCAGGTTAAAGCGCCACAGGTCGGGAAGGGCGCGCTGGCCAGGCTCGCTCAGGCAGCGTGGGCGCTGGCGGTTTCCGCGTCAAAGGATTCCCACTGGCCGGGATGATCTGCGTGGGCATCCTCAAAAAGTCCTGCCAGGGTGTCAGGCACCCATTCCAGATCAAGCTGTTCTTCCTGTTCCATGTGTTATCCCCGTTGTATCTTTTTTGAACAGGGTCAAGATTAGCCTGAGGGGAGCCTTGGCTCTGTTGTTGGGCTGTAAGCTTTTGCTTACAACGAGTGACTGAGGTTATTGCAATCGTTGGCGTAGCACGCGCGTGAATCAAGGCAACGCAGAATCAGCAAGGAAGGAGAGTGCGAATGCAGGAGCTGGACTGGAATCAGGTCGTTACCCACTTGTATCAACTGGGCATTGCCTTTGTGCTGGCGTTACCGGTGGCCTGGAACCGGGAGCAGCGGGCCCGTGGCGCTGGGCTGCGCACCTTTCCGCTGGTTTCTGTGGCGGCCTGTGGTTATATGCTGGTGGGTATGCAGGTATACACGGGCTCTGATGCGGAAGCCCGGGTCATGTACGGAATCATCACGGGAATGGGCTTTATCGGTGGTGGTGCGATTTTGAAAAATGGCGCCAATGTGAGCGGTACCGCAACGGCGGCCAGTCTGTGGAATACCGGCGCCATCGGCATCTCGGTAGCTTACAGTCGGTATGAGATTGCCCTGGTGCTATCGTTGATCAATTTCCTGATCCTGCAGTTTTCCCGTTCCTTAAAGCGGCTGCCGGTAGATGACTGAGCCCCGGCTTATACCGTGGCGAGAATGGCCTGGCGTACACAATGCAGTACTCCGGTGGGCCAATCGTCCGCCAGCAGATCTTTCAACTGCCGGTAGCTGAAAGTGTCTTCGGCCAGGTTGGCTTGGCTGAGCAGGGCGTCCTGGATAATGCCGATCTCCGTTTCGCTGATCCCCAGTGCCTGCTCCAGGCTGAGTTGGTTGGTGGTGATCAGTTGCGCCAGTTCCCGGTACACGGTTTGCTCGTTCAGGTTCTGCTGGCGGGCAATGGCTGACGGGCTCATGTTGGCCAGGGCCAGGGCCAGAATCTCGTTGCCATTCGGGCCGGCGGGTTCGGCGACACCGGCGGCATCATCATTCCCGTTTAGAATGGCCAGAAACTCATCCCCGTAGCGTTCCAGCTTGCGGTCGCCGACGCCGCTGACGGCGGCCATTTCCATCCGATTGCGCGGGCGGATAGCGAGCATGTCCATCAGGGTGGCGTCATGGAAGACCACATAGGGCGGCACCCCTTCCTCATCGGCCAGCCGTTTGCGGCAGGCGCGCAGGGCTTCCCAGAGTGTCCGGTCGGCGTCAGCGATATTGGCGTGAGCGCGGCGGGTAGAGGCCTTCCTGGCCTTGGCAAGTTCCTTGCGCAGGTGCAGTGGCTGTTCGCCGCGCAGGTAGGGGCGGCAGGCTTCGGTGAGTTGCAGGGCGCCGAAGCCGTTCATGTCCACGGTGAGCAGGCCGCGAGCCACCAGTTGCCGGTAGATGCTTTTCCACTGATTGGCGCTGAATTCCGTGCCGATGTTCCAGGTGGACACGTGGTCGTGGCCGGCGCTGGCCACCTTGTCGGAACGATTGCCGGTGAGCACGTCGATCAGGTGGTTGGCGCCGAAGCGCTGGCCGGTGCGATAGACACAACTCAGGGCTTTCTGGGCGGCTTCGCTGGCATCGAAGGTCTGTGGCGGGTTCAGGCAGGTGTCGCAGTTGCCGCAGGGTTGTTCGAGGGTTTCGGCGAAATAATGCAACAGCGCCTGACGACGGCACTGAGTGATTTCGCAAAGCCCCAGCATGGCTTCCAGCCGCTGGTTTTCATTGCGCTTGTGCTGCTCGTTGCCGCTGCTCTGGGCCAGCATCTGCTTGAGCTTGATGGCGTCTTCCAGACCGTAGGCCATCCAGGCAGTCGCAGGCTCGCCATCGCGGCCGGCACGGCCGGTCTCCTGGTAGTAGGACTCGATGCTTTTCGGTAGATCCAGGTGGGCTACGAAGCGCACATCCGGCTTGTCGATACCCATGCCGAAGGCAATGGTGGCTACCATCACCAGGCCATCCTCGCGCAGGAAGCGCTGCTGGTGGGTCTCGCGGGTTTGTGCGGGCAGGCCGGCATGGTAGGGAAGGGCTTTCACGCCCTGCTGGCACAGCCACTCTGCCACCCGTTCCACCTTGTTGCGCGACAGGCAGTAGACGATGCCGGCGTCGCCAGCGTGCTCGGCCCGGATCAGGCGCAGTAACTGGTTGCGGGCGCCGTCCTTGCGCTCGATGCGGTACTGGATATTGGGCCGGTCGAAGCTGGAGACAAAATGGCGGGCTTGAGTCAGGTCCAGACGTTCGGCGATTTCCGTACGGGTGCGTTGATCCGCCGTGGCGGTCAGGGCAATGCGAGGCACATTGGGAAATTCCCGGTGCAGCAGGGACAGTTGCAGGTAATCGTTGCGGAAGTCATGGCCCCATTGGGAGACGCAGTGAGCTTCGTCGATGGCAAACAGGGCAATCTGGGCCTGGTGAAGCAGCGACAGGGTGCGCGGCTGTATCAGCCGTTCCGGGGCGATGTAGAGCATGTCCAGTTCGCCGTTGAGCAGGGCATCTTCCAGGGCGCGCTGCTGCTCCATATTCAGCGTGGAATTGAGAAATCCGGCCCTGACGCCCAGCGCCTTGAGCGCATCCACCTGATCCTGCATCAGCGCGATCAGCGGGCTGATCACCACCCCGGTGCCGGGACGCACCAGGGCCGGGATCTGGTAGCACAGGGATTTGCCGCCGCCAGTGGGCATCAGCACCAGGGCGTCGTTGCCCTGGACCAGGGTATCGATAACGGCCTGCTGCTCACCACGGAACTGGTGATAGCCAAAGACGTGCTGGAGAACGGAGTGGGCATCGGATTGCATGCGGCGAGTATACCTGCCGCGGCGCGGCACTGACATCTGCCTGCCGGTAAACTGTGCTAGCGTTTCGTGAAACATGAGCGGGATTTCTTGTACGTGATGAGCGATATCTTTCGTCAGTTTCTGGTGTTGGGGCTGATCAGCTTTGGCGGCCCTGCGGCCCATGTGGGTTATTTCCATCGTCGCTTTGTGGAGGAGCTGCAGTGGCTGAATGAGGCGGAGTTCGCCCGCCTGTTGGCGTTGACCCAGTTTCTGCCCGGGCCGGCGTCCAGTCAGTTGGGCTTTGCCATCGGCCGGGTGCGTGGCGGTGTACCTGGGGCTTGCGCGGCGTTTGTTGCCTTTACCTTGCCGTCTTTTTTGTTGATGGCCCTGTTGGGGATCTACGCCACGTCTCTGCCGGACTGGCTGCAGGGTGGGGCGATCACCGGGCTCAAATGGCTGGCGGTCATCGTGGTGGCCGATGCGGTGTGGAATATGGGGCAGCGCTTCTGTGACAACAGCCTGACCCGCATCATCGCCGCCTTGGTGGCCGTGCTGCTGGTGCTGTGGCCGGCGCTGGCCGGCCAGATGCTGGCCTTGCTGGTGGCCGCCGCCATTGGCTGGCACTGGCTGCGACCGGATCAGGGCGTGGCGGCACCGGGCAAACCGGTGTGGCGCCGTGGGCCGTTACTACTTTTCGCGTTGCTTGCGGTTGTCGCCCTGCTGCCGGCGGGGCGGATGTTGGGCCTGTGGAATGATTTCTTTGCCGCCGGTTCCCTGGTGTTCGGTGGGGGGCATGTGGTGCTGCCCCTGTTGCAGGAACTGGTGGGGCCGCAGATGTCTCCGGATCAATTTCTCACCGGTTATGCCGCCGCCCAGGCAGTGCCCGGGCCCATGTTCTCGCTGGCATCTTATCTGGGTGCTGTGCTGCTGCCGGCCAGCCCCTGGTGGGGCGCCCTGATCGCTACCCTGGCGATTTTCCTGCCGGGCTTTCTATTGGTACTGGGACTGATGGAAGGGTGGCAGTGGCTCTCTTCCCGTCCGGCCCTGGCCGGTGCGGTAGCGGGGATCAATGCGGCCGTGGTGGGGCTGCTGCTGGCGGCCCTGTATCAGCCGGTGTTCGTTTCTGCGGTGCATGATCTGTGGGATTTGTTGATCGTGGTGGCGGGATTCGTTGTGCTGCGCAGCAAGACAGTGCCGTTATGGGGGATGGTGCTGGGCATGGCGGCGCTGGGGGTGATGACCAACCTGCTGTAGGAGCGGCGCTTGAGGCGCGAATCCGAGCCTTTGGCGAGGGATTTGTCATCCGATCAGGCAAATTGCCAATAGATTCGCTGGTGCTATCTGCAGCCGGTCCTTCGCCTGGGCTCAGGTTCGCGCCTCGAGAGGCGCTCCTACGGGGGAGCTGGGGTGCGAGACCGGCGGCGCTTGCCTGAAAGTCGGAATCATGATTCACTTCTTTTAAGAAATGAATATGGATTCCGATCATGGCTTACCGGGAAACCGCCAATGTGAAAGCGCGCAAGGCGGCCCAGCGTGACCATCTGCTGGTTTGCGCCGAGCAGCTGGTTCGCGAGGGCGGCTTTGCCAATCTCACCATGCAGACGCTGGCGGCCAAGGCCGGGGTAGGCGTGGGCACCCTATATCGCTATTTCGACAACAAGGCGGTGCTGGCGGCGGAGGTCTTTCGTGTGGCCACCGAGCGTGAAGTGGCTGCAGTGGCAAAGGCGATGGGGCATCCCGGCAGCTTTTCCGAGCGGCTTTGCCATGTGCTGCAGGTCTTTGTGCGGCGTGCCCAGGCGGCACCGCGGCTGGCCTGGTCGTTGATCGCCGAGCCGGTGGATCCGGCCGTGGACGCGGAGCGTCTCACCTATCGCCAGCGCTACGCCGCGCTTTATCAGCAGTTGCTCAGCGATGGGGTTAGCCAGGGGGCGCTGCCCATGCAGGATACGGCGATCAGCGCGGCGGCGCTGGTCGGCGCCATTGCCGAAGCCCTGGTGGGCCCGTTGTCCGACCCGTTGGCCAAAACCCAGCTGGCGGAATCCCTGACCCAATTCTGTCTGCGAGCCGTGGGGGTACCTCCGGCGCAGACCCAGTTTATCGAGCAGCAACAGACTGCATGATTTTTTCGGGAGAGCACCAATGACCGCCAAGCACGATAACCTGAAGCCGGACCCGCTGGCCCAGACCCACGAGGTCTTCAACCAGGCCCGGGCCCTGGAAGACTACAACGCCTACGACAATGACACTGCCCTGCGTGAAGCGGTGCGCCGCCACGGAGCCGGGTGGGCAGAAGACCGCCTGTCTGCCCACGGAGCCAAAACCGGCAGCGCGGAAGTGATCGAATGGGGCTTCCTGGCCAACGAGCACAAGCCGCAGTTCTTCTCCCACGATCGTCAGGGCTATCGGGTGGACTTCGTGAAGTACCACGAGGCCTACCACCGTCTGATGACGCTGGGTCTGGAGTCCGGTATTCACTCCGCTCCCTGGGCGGACCCGAAACCGGGTGCCCATGTGGCCCGGGCGGCACAGAGCTATCTGCAAGGTCAGGTGGAGGCGGGCCATGGCTGCCCGTTGACCATGACCTTTGCCTCGGTGCCCTCTATCAAGCTGACGTCCTCGCTGGCAAAGGAATGGCTGCCGAAGATTCTCAACAATGCCTATGACCCCCGTAATGTGCCGCACACGGAAAAGCAGGCGCTGACCATCGGCATGGGCATGACCGAAAAGCAGGGCGGTTCCGATGTACGCGCCAACACCACCCGGGCTTACCCGGTGTCAGCGGAAGGCCCCGGTGAAGCCTATGAACTGGTAGGCCACAAGTGGTTCACGTCTGCCCCCATGTGCGACGCCTTCCTGGTACTGGCCCAGACCGACAACGGCCTGAGCTGTTTCCTGGTGCCCCGCTGGCGTCCGGACGGCAGCAAGAACCCGATCCAGGTGCAGCGCCTGAAAAACAAGATGGGCAACGTCTCCAATGCCTCCTC
>NZ_JABURH010000157.1:3327-27921 GCF_014762765.1 Alcanivorax sp. | reverse complement strand
CGCCGCGGCAGACTCATGGGCATGCCCAGCGGAAACTGGTGAGAAGGCGTCACATAAACCAGCCGGGCATCATGCGGAATCCGATCCACGCAGATGCCTTGCTCGTCCACCGGCACCGAGACCAGCCGGGCGCCGGCGGCCTCGAACACCGAACGGGCCGGGGGATAACCCGGCTCTTCCAGGGCCACCACCTCACCGGGGGCAAGCCGCACGCGGGCCAGCAGGTCCAGCCCCTGCTGGGCACCCTGGGTAATCAGTAACTGTTCACTGTCACAGGGCAGGCCACGACTGAATCCCAGGTAATCCGCCAACCCGCGACGCAGACGCGGATCGCCCTGCGGATCACCGTAGAGACGGGATTCCCCCTGTTCATCGCGCATGGCCTGCTGCATGCAACGGCGCCAGGCCTGCCAGGGCAGTTGCGACCGCTCGGTAACGCCGCCGGCAAAGTTGTAACGCCGGGCCAGCATATCACCCCATAGCGGCCGCATTGGCCAGTGCGCACCGGGCTTCACTCCCACCGGCGTCACCGCACCTTCCCGCTCCGGCGGCAACCGCTCCACGAAGGTGCCACTCCCCGGTCTCGACACCAGAAATCCTTCCGCGACCAGCCGTTCATAGGCTTCCACCACCAGTTGCCGGGAAAGCCCCAGTTCACCTGCCAGGGTACGGCTGGGTGGCAGACGCTCACCCCGCTGCAGGCGCCCGTCCAGCAGGGCATTGCGCAAATCCCGGTATAACCGGCTTCGCAGGGGGCCTTCACCATTCAGGGGAAGATGAAGCTGCAAATTGGTCTCCTCGAATCTTTTAAATTGGCTCTTTTTTCTAAACCGCCTGACGCTAGATTGAAAGCCTGATTTCCAGCAGACAGAGAGGAAACCATCCCGATGAAAGCCCGCTTCAATTACTACACCGCCTCACCGGACACCATGAAAGCCATGTTCAACAGCCAGGCCGTGATCGAGGCCACCGGGCTGGAAGCCCGGCTGATCAACCTGGTGGAGCTGCGTGCTTCACAGATCAATGGCTGTGCCTTTTGCATGCACATGCACTCAGCTCAAGCCCGCAAGAATGGCGTCAGCAATGAGCACCTGGATACCCTGGCCGGCTGGCGGGATACCGACTGGTTCAGCGAGCGAGAACAGGCCGCCCTGGGCTGGACAGAATACCTGACCCGGTTGAGCCAGGGCGGCGACGGCGAGGCCGCCTATGAAGCCATGGCCCGACACTTCACCGAAAAGGAACGCACCGACCTGACCTATGTGATTGGCACCATCAACATGTGGAACCGTTTCAGCGTGGGCTTCCAGACCCACCCGGAATAACCGGAGACGTTATTACCCACTACGCCATGCCCAGCACCTTGTCTTTGAGCACCGGTATGACCCAGTTGATAAAGGCCTCCAGACGCCGGGTCATATGCTCACGGTGAGGGTACAGCAAGGTGATGGGCATGGGGGGCGGCACGATATCCGGTAATACGCTGACCAGGCGGCCAGAGTCCAGATGATGGCGCACGTCATAGTGGGGCACCTGTATCATCCCCAGCCCTGCCAGGGCACAGGCGATCAGTGCTTCTGCGGTATTCACCGTGACACGGGACGGTAGCGGCACACTCTCCAGCCGGTCGCCCTGCCGGTATTCCCAGCTTTCCACTCTGCCAGTCATGGACGACGCAAACGCCACGATGCGATGGGATGACAGGTCCTTTACCGTGTCGGGCCGGCCATAACGGGCCAGATAGGCCGGGCTGGCGCAATTGCACAGCGGCAAGCTTCCCAGCGGCCGGGCGATCAGGTTGCTGTCGGTCAGCTCCCCCACCCGAATCACGCAATCCACGCCTTCACTCACCAGATCCACAGCCCGGTCGGTGACACCCATCTGGATATCGATATCCGGGTAACGATCCAGGAAAGCCGGCAACGCCGGCGCCAGCACGCGCCGCCCCAGACGCCCTGGCACATTGATGCGCAGCTTGCCTTGGGGGCGGCGATCATTGGCCACAAATGCCCCCTGCAACTGTTCATAATCCTGCAACAGTGTCACGCCCTTCTGATAGAGAAAATGGCCCTCCTCGGTAACCTTGATGGCCCGGGTGGTGCGATTCAGAAGACGCGCACCCATTTCGGCCTCCAGCTCCTTGATGGCTGTGGACACGGTGGAACGGGGAATTTCCAGGTTCTCCGCCGCTCGGGTAAAGCTCAGGCAATCCACCACCCGGACAAAGATATGCATTCTTTCGAGACGGTCCATGCTTCTCCATTGTTCGTGATTTTCGACAAGTGCTGTCAGTTTACTCCGGTTTATGGCCACGCCAAGCCCGCCGACAATGACAGCTCACCGAATATCACAACACGCAGGAGCAAGACTGATGACGGACTACGGATTCAAGGACAAGGTGGTACTGATTGCCGGCGGCGCCAAGAACCTGGGCGGCCTGTTGAGCCGGGAAGTCGGCCGCGAAGGCGCCAAAGTGGTGGTGCATTACAACAGCGATGCCAGCCGCGCCGATGCGGAAGACACGGTCAAGGCGGTGAAAGACCTGGGTGGCGAGGCCTACATGACCCAGGGCGATCTGACCCGTCCGGCCAACGTGGAAGCACTGTTTCTGGAAGCCAAGGACAAGTTCGGCGGCATCGATGTGGCCATCAATACCGTGGGCAAGGTGTTGCGCAAACCGATCGTGGAAACCAGTGAAGAAGAATACGACTCCATGTTCGACATCAATGCCAAGTCCGCCTATTTCTTCATCAAGGAAGCGGGCAAACACCTGAACGATAATGGCAAGATCGTCACTGTACTCACCTCTCTGCTCGCCGCCTTTACCGATGGCTACTCCACCTATGCCGGCGGCAAATCACCGGTAGAGCACTTCACCCGTGCCGCCGCCAAGGAATTCGGCGGGCGTGGTATCTCGGTCTCCGCGGTGGCCCCCGGCCCCATGGACACCCCCTTCTTTTACGGCCAGGAAACCCCGGAACGGGTGGCCTACCACAAGTCACAGGCCATGAACGGGGACCTGACCAAAATCGAGGACATCGCACCCATCATCAAATTCCTGGCCACGGAAGGTTGGTGGATCACCGGCCAGACAATTTTCCCCAATGGCGGCTACACTACCCGCTAGTGCCAGCGACACACTCAAGGCGGGCACATAACGTTCCTGCCGCTCTTTTGACTGGGAGCCGCCCATGCATACGCTGACTGTCATTCTCGGAGGGCTGTTGTTGTTCGCCGTACTGGCGCTGACCGCCCGCCTGATCCCCTGGTTGCAACACCACCTGCTCGCCGTCTTCGCCCTGCTCTGGTTTATCGCTTCGGCCATCAATATGACCGTCGGCATTGTCCACGCCGGGTATTCCTTTATGGCTGAGTTGCCGATTTTCTTTGTGGTCTTTCTGCTGCCTGTTGCGCTGGCCTGGATGGTGAGCCATAAACGCCAGCGCCAGTGACGATGTTTCACCCTTCACGCCGAGCGTGGCATGCTCAAGCCAGTCCGAACAAGGGAGTCCGTCATGCGATCACTGATCACCGTTACCCTCACCGCTCTGAGCCTGAGTGCCTGTGCCGACAACGCCGCCACCCTGTCCCCGCAAAGCAATGACAGCGTTACCACCACAACACTCACCGATGGCCTGCACCACCCCTGGTCATTGGCGTTTGTTTCAGACAAAGAATGGCTGATCACGGAACGGCGCGGCACCCTGCGCCGGCTGGTGGACGGCACCCTGCAGGACGATCCGGTCAGCGGGGTACCGCAAGTGGTCGCCAAAGGCCAGGGCGGGCTGTTCGATGTGATGCCGCATCCGGATTTTGCCGACAACCAACGCCTGTACCTGAGTTATGCCAAACCCTGCGGTGACGATGGCGGCACCACAGCGGTGGGCTATGGCACTTACCGGGAGGGTACCCTCAAAGACTTCCGCGATATCTACGTGGCCGAAAAAGCCTGCACCAATACCGCCAAACATTTTGGCGGGCGCATCCTGTTTGATAACGACGGCTACCTGTTTGTCACCGTGGGCGACCGGGGGGAACGGGACCGGGCCCAGGACACCACGGACCCGGCCGGCAGCGTACTGCGTCTGCACGACGATGGCCGCATCCCCGATGACAACCCGTTGGCCGCCCAGCCTGGCAAGGCTGCCGCCATCTGGAGCTGGGGCCACCGTAATCCCCAGGGGCTGGCCCTGCATCCGCAGAGTGGCAAGCCCTGGCTCAACGAGCACGGCCCCCGCGGCGGCGACGAAATCAACGCGGTGGCAGCGGGCGTCAACTACGGCTGGCCGGAAATCACCTATGGCCGGGAGTATTACGGGCCCAGCATCGGTGACACCCGACAGGATGGCCTGGCTCAGCCCCTGCTGCACTGGACCCCGTCCATCGCCCCCTCCGGCATGGCCTTCGTGACCGGCGATCGCTACCCGGACTGGCAGGGTGACACCGTGCATGGCGCCCTGAAGCTGACCCACCTGAACAAGGTGGCCTTCGACGGCCGCAAGCCGGTCTCGGAAGTTCGCCTGCTGGAAGACGCCGGCAACCGGATCCGCGATGTACGGCAGGGGCCCGACGGCTACCTGTATCTCCTCACCGACAGCAACAATGGTGCCCTGCTGCGCCTGGAGCCCTGACCGGTTGCGCCCCGGCATCGCCGGGGCGCGACAGTCGCGTCTTACACTCAGATACAAAACCCGTGATTTGTCTCACCAAGTTGTACTCCTGTACCAACAGACCCGCTATCCACCCCCTCCTATCCTGATAAGCGAAAAGATGTATAACAAATCAGGATAAAACCATGCTCGCTTTCACTTCACGCCCGGCCTTGGGCCTGCTGGCAATATTATTGTGCGCCTCTCTGCAACTCACCGGCTGTGGCGGCGGCGGGGGTAACAGCGCCTCACCCGGCACCCCCGCCACCCCAGCCAATGACGACACCCCCACTGGCAACACCGGCAGTGACGAGGACAGTAATGACGATGATGCCGGCACGCCCGTCAATCTGCGTTGGGGCGAAGCCTACCAGCGCGCTCAGGAATACCCGAACACCGTCAACCTTCCCCAGCAGCTGATCACCATGCGTGACGGCATTCGCCTGGCGGCCACGGTGACCCTGCCGGCAGATGCCAGCGGCAACGCCATCGACGGCCCCTTCCCGGTGATCGCCACTTTCACCGGCTATAACCAGTTCCTGTCCAGCAGCCTGATTGCCGACCTGGACCTGGTGAAACACGGCTATGCCTATATCAATGTGGATATGCGCGGCACCGGCGCCTCGGAGGGCAGCTGGCAGGCTTTCAGCCAGGTAGACCAGGACGATATGGCCGAGCTGGTGACCTACATCAAGTCTCAGCCCTGGAGTAACGGCCGGATCGGCATGAATGGCCCCTCCTACATGGGCATCACCGGTCTGCTCACCGGCGCCCAGGAAGACCCGGCCGTGCAGGCGATTTTTGCCGTGGTGCCCATGGGCGATGCCTACCGGGACATCGTGTTCTCCGGGGGCCAGGTCAACGCCGGCTTTATTCCCCTGTGGATGGCGCTGGTCACCGGGCTGGGCGTTATCCCCACCTCCGTGGGCTTCGAGAATGGCGATCCTGCCTACAGCCTCACCACCCTGCTTCAGCACCTGGAAGGTGCCCTGGTGGATTTCCAGGTGCCGGTGATTGCCGGAGCCCTGATTGGTGATGAGAACCGCTTCGACACCGAGTTCTGGCGTATCCGCTCCCCCCTGGAGCAAATCGACAAGATCAGTGCGCCCACCTTTGTGGTCGGCGGGCTAAACGATATTTTCCAGCGCGGCGAGCCGCTGATTTATGAAGGGCTCAAGGATCACACCACCGCCAAACTGCTGATCGGTCCCTGGCAACACCTGGACGGCTCATCCGGTGCCGGCCTGCCCGCGGAAGGTGTGCCGGACCTGGACAGCCTGCGCCTGGCCTGGTTTGACCATTACCTGAAAGATATCGACACCGGCGCCCCGTCCTACCCGCCGGTCACCCAGTACTACACCGGTGCCGAACGCTATGTCACCGCCGCCGACTGGCCACACCCCCAGGCCAAAGCGGAAACCTTCTACCTGCACGGCCAGTTCGGTCTGCCGTTGTTTGGCAAGATCAGCGGGGACGCTCCCACCAGCAACAAACAGACCAGCCTGCTGCAAACGCCGGTGAACGGTCTCTGCTCCGCCAGTGCCAGCCAGTGGACCGCCGGCATTCTGGGCATGATCCTGCCGCCCTGTGCCGCCCAGGACAATGTGGTCAATCTGCTGGAAGCGGTCTACACCAGCGAGCCGCTGGAAGCAGACATGGCTATCAATGGGCCCATCACCGGACAGATCTGGGCCTCCACCACCGCCCTGGATACCAACGTCACCGTGCGCGTCAGTGTGGTCGACAGCAACGGCATTGCCCGGCCATTGACCCACGGCATCCAGATGGCGTCCATGAGTGCGTTTGATGCCAGTCAATCCCGCTTTATGAACGGCAAACTGGTTCAACCCTGGCACCCGTTCAGTGCGGAGTCCAAGCGCACCATCACACCGCTGGAACCCTTCCGGGCGGACGTGGAGGTGTTCCCCACCAGTGCCGTGATCAAAGCCGGTGAAAGGCTGCGCATCAGTGTGGGCGCCAGCGATCTGCCTCATGGCTTGAGCCCGGTCCGTGATCTGCTCACCAGCCTGCTGGGCGCCCTGACCCTCTACAGCACCCCGGCCATGCCGTCGCGGGTGAATATTCCGCTGGTGCCGGTCAGCGCTCTCTGAGCGCCCCCTCCTGCCGTCGCCGCCACGACGGCAGGAGCAGCCTCGCATCACAAATGCTGGAGAATATTCAGCAGGCGGCCAAAGGGATCGCGCACGTAAAACCGTCGCACTCCCCAGGGCTCACTCACCGGGCCATATTCCACCGCCACTCCGGCCTGGTGGATTCTTTCCAGCGCCGCATCCAGGTCGTCCACCTCGATGGACAGGTCCGGTACCGCGGTACCCGAACCACCTTCTGAGCCCACACTCACCTGAACCCTCATGGTTTCCGCCGACCCATAGGTACGAAACCAGCCATGATCCATGATCCGCTCCAGCCCCAGGATGTCACCATAGAAAGCCTCTGCCTGTTGCGGATCCGGGGTGGCCAGGTTGGCCATGATACGTTTCACTTTCATGCTTTCTCCTTGCTTGCTTTCAGGAGAGCGTCAAACACGCCCAGCCCACCTCATCGGCCACCCTAGGACATTTTTTTCCGTGCTAAAATGAACTCTCTTCAACTTCGACAATCCCATTCCCCCTTGCCACCCCTAACGCAACCCGCAGCCCTGTGCAGGAGCGCCTATGCCCACTGACTCCGGTCGTCTGCTTCGCCTTTCCCTGGCCCTCGCCCTGGGTGGCTTTGGCATCGGCAGCGGCGAGTTCGTCATCATGGGACTAATGCAACGGGTGGCCACCGACCTGCAGGTGCCGGTGCCGGATGTGGGCTATGCCATCAGCAGCTATGCACTGGGAGTGGTAGTGGGCGCGCCGCTGATTTCCTCCCTGGCAGCCCGGGTGCCACGGCGGGGGCTGCTGATCATGCTGATGCTGGTCTTTGCCATGGGCAACATGGCCAGCGCCCTGGCCACAGACTTCTGGACCTTCGTGGGCCTGCGCTTTCTGGCCGGGCTGCCCCATGGCGCCTACTTCGGCGTGGCCGCTCTGGTGGCGGCATCGGCGGTGCCTTATCACATGCGTGCCCGGGCAGTGGCCCGGGTGATGAGCGGGCTGACCATTGCCATCCTGGTGGGCGCGCCGCTGGCCACCTGGGCCGGCAACCTGTTCGGCTGGGAGGTCGCCTTTATCGGCGTCGGCGTGATCGCCCTGTGCACCGCCCTGCTGATACGCCTGTGGGTGCCTGCTCAAGCTCCGGACCCGAATGCCAGCCCCCGCCGGGAACTGTCGGCACTGATCAAACAGCGGGTGTTATTCACGCTGGGCGTGGCCAGCATCGGTTTTGGCGGAATGTTTGCGGTATTCAGTTATGTGATGCCCACTCTCACCGAACAGGCCGGCATGGCAGAACGCTGGGGCCCCATGGTGCTGATGGTCTTCGGTATCGGCACCATCATCGGTAATTTTGCCGGCGCCCGTGCCGCCGACGGCAATCTGTTGCGGGCCATTCCGTTGATTCTGATCTGGTGTGCGCTGATCCAGGCAGGCTTCTATTTTGCCGCTAACTGGACGGTGGCGGGCATCGTTTTCGTAGGGCTGGTGGGCACCAGCATGGCGCTGGGCCCGGCCCTGCAGACTCGCCTGATGGACGTGGCCGAAGATGCCCAGACCATGGCCGCCTCCATGAACCATGCCGCCTTCAACCTGGCCAATGCGCTGGGCGCCTGGCTGGCGGGCATCACTGTCAAACAGGGTCTGGCCTGGTCCAGCACCGGCCTGGTGGGCGCGGCACTGGCTATCGGCGGGTTACTGATCTTCCTGTCCGGGCGGGCGCTGGAAAGGCGCAACAACATTCCCGGAGACACTTGCCTGAAAAATCAGTAACGACGATGGAAGCCCAGATTAAACGCTGTCAGATCAAAGCCGTCGTCATCATCAAGCATCACCCACTCCCCATGGAGGGAGACATCCGGCGATACATTAAAGGCAACTCCCCCGCCATAGGAGGGATCACTGGCTGTCACTGTTTCTGAATCAGAAATATTACGGAAGAAGTTTACTTCCGTTTTTCGTTTTGCCGTGGCCGAAGAATGGCCAACAAGAAGATAAGGACGAACAGGCAGCGAGTCATCCAGACCTACCTTGAGATAGGCCGCCAACAACGTCACCGGCTGGATGGTATATTCCACGCCATTGACTGTTTTTTCATCCTCACTAAGACGAAACCCCAGACGCCCCTCAATCGCCACATACGGATTAAAGCGACGCCCCAGGTTGAACTGAACGGCGGTAGGCTCAAAATCCCCTAAATCGCTTTCCTGGGTCAACTTGCTGTACTGAAACCCGAAATAGTTCTTCTTCTCCAAATCAGAATCAGCAAACGACGTTACCGAACTCGCTAACAACATAGCGCCTAAAACTACCCTCATGAAATTACCCCGCTTATGAATAGCGCTTTAGCGTATTTATTTGACAGCTATTCAGCAAGTGTTACGCAAACAGCCAACCACAAAAAAAGGCCGCACAAAGGTGCGGCCCAACGACCTGTTTCTGCTGCTGCAGCGACAGGCTATCGGCATTCACAACACGGGTTTTCCCGGTCAGGAATCAGCGATCCGGTAGTAGAAAACAGTGTCAGCGTCGGCAAAACACTGGTGCGAAGGATAAGTCATGAGGAGCTCTCCCAAGTCCATTTGGCAATGGTTTTCGGGGCTTTTTTGTTATTTCCCGAAAGCATCTTTGTTTCATTATTTCTGCCGTTTTCTGTTTTAGCAGTGATACCAGCGACGTGATCAACAGAATGCGCCGGCCGGCAAAAACAGACTTTGCGCCAGCGCACATTCCCGACCCGAAAATGTGGTTTTTTGTTATCAACCCGTTCCTTAACGTACACCCGCTGAAAGCGATTCCGGCTGTACGAACTTGCCGGTAACCGGAAAACGCACTTCCACCAACAACCCCCCGTGCTCATGGTTCGCCAGGTGGATTTCGCCGTGATGCATGTCGACAATACGCTTTACGATAGCCAGCCCCAGGCCGCTGCCGCTAAGAGTGCGCGCCTTCTCGCCCCGGGAGAAAGGCTGCAGCAGCAGGGGTATATCCTCTTCGCGAACGCCCTTGCCGTGATCCCGCACGGTCAGCCGCACCACGTTGTCGGTGACGGCGGTGCGCACCTCTACAGGGGCCGCGCCATACTTGAGCGCGTTGCCGATCAAGTTGGCCAGCATCCGTTTCACGGTCAGTCGCTTGAGCATCAGGCGCGGCAAATCCTGCAGCTCAAAGCGGATCTGTTCGGTGGGGTACTTGCCAGCCACTTCCTGTATCAGCTCATTGAGATTTTCCAGGTCCGGCTGCTCATCCGCACCATCACGGATAAAGGAAATGAACTGGTCGAGGATGGCGTCCATATCCTCGATGTCTTCGATAATGCCGTGGGCCAACTCATCGTCATGCATGAATTCCGCTGACAAGCGCAATCGGGTCAGCGGTGTACGCAGGTCGTGGGACACCCCCGCCAGCAACAGCGCCCGGTCCCGTTGAGCTTGCTGCAGGTCGCTGGTCATGCGGTTGAAGGCCGCATTCACCGCCTGGATTTCCTCTGGCCCGATGCTGGTATCCAGCACCGGCACCGCTTCGCCCCGGCCCACTTTCAATGCTACACGGGCCAGCCGCCGTAACGGCAGATTAAGCCCCCGGGCAATCAGCAGACCACCGATGATGGCAAGCAACGGCACGGTCACACCCCAGCCCAGCAGCAGGTAACGGTCGTAGTCACGGAAGAATTCCATGGGCACCCGCAGCCACTGCCCCTGAAACGACGGAGCACTGACCCACAGCACCGGCTGGCGACTGTCCTCCAGCCTTACCGTGACCGGCTCGCGCAGACGCTCCTGCAGCTCTTCCCGAAATCGGCTGACCACCGGCTGAGACAACAGCACGGTACCCTGATGCAGGTTGTCAGGAGTGGCCACCTCAATACTGGTGGCTCCGGCCAGCCGCTGGGCGAGCCGAGCGTCTTCATCACCGGAAGAGGAAAACGCCAGCTCCGCCTGCAGCACTGTCAGACGGGCATACTCGCGAATACCGGGCAGGTAGGCGTTACGGGCAAAGAACCACAGGGTCAGTGCCTGGCTGATACCGATGACCAACCCGACCACGATGGCGGAGCGGACAAAGGCGGTGCGGGGGTAAAACTTCACTGGCGACATTCCATGACTGTGTGAGCAGAGAATAACAGGTCGGACGTCGGAGGTCGGACGTCAAAGCCCAAACCATGAATATCCGCAAGCGCACGAATAATGCAGCCGGGATTCAGCCCGGAGCGTCCGGAATCAGACATCCTCAGACATCAACCCGCTCTCAATCGGGCACAAACACATACCCCACACCCCACACGGTCTGGATATAGCGGGGTTTGGAGGGATCGTCTTCCAGCAGGCGACGCAGGCGCGATACCTGCACGTCGATGGAGCGCTCCATGGCAGACCATTCGCGACCCCGGGCCAGGCTCATCAGCTTGTCACGGGTGAGCGGCTCGCGGGGGTTTTGCACCAGGGCCTTGAGCACGGCAAATTCGCCGGTAGTCAGGTTCTGCGGATCACCATCACGGAACAGGGTGCGGTTACCCAGATCCAGTTCCCAGGGACCAAAGCTCACCTCCCCCTCTTCCTTGCTGGGCGCACCGGGTAGCTCACGTACATGGCGACGCAGCACCGCACGGATGCGGGCATCCAGCTCGCGGGGGTTGAACGGCTTGGGCAGATAATCATCGGCCCCGGCATCCAACCCTTCAATGCGCTCCGCGTCATCCCCCTTGGCGGTAAGCATGATGATCGGCATCCGGTTTTCCGCCTCCCGCAAACGCCGGCAGATGGACAGGCCGTCTTCACCCGGCAGCATCAGGTCCAGCACCATCAGCGAATAGATCTCCCGGGACAGGGCCCGGTCCATCTGCTCCGCATCACCCACCGCCTTGACGGCATAGCCCGCCTCTTCGAGAAAACGCTGCAGCAGACTGCGCAGACGGGCGTCATCGTCGACGACGAGAATCTTGTCCTGTTGTTCTGTCACGGTGCCTCCACTTATCGCAGACTCTGATGTACGCGTTGTGGACCGAACGTGCAAGAAAATGGCCTGAAGAGATTGTATAAAAACATTGCAGTCTGCGAAGCTGATTCACTTGGGAGCCTCTGAATAACTCCTTAAGTAGGCACCAGAAAGAGAAATCGCTACAGTACGCGTCAAATAAGAATGGCTATCAACAAAGGATTCCTCCCTTGCGAGACCGTTTGAAACAGCTCCCACCTGTGGCCCTGGTCATCCTGGGTACCATTCTGGCTATTGTCTTGCTGGCAGTGTTCAAGCCCTCCGCCCCGACCCGCGATGTCAGTGAACGCCATGACCGGGTTCGCTTTGTGCTGGCCGATCCCGGTTCGCATTCACCGCAAATCCAGTTGTTCGGCCGTGTGCAGTCGCCCCGAGCCGCCAATCTCACCGCCGTGGTCACCGCCAATGTGGCAAGCATCCCGGTCCGAGCCGGCAGCAAGGTCAGCGCCGGCCAGTTACTGATCCAGCTGGACGATACGGAAGCCGCTCTGGCTCGGGATCAGGCAAAGGCCGCCCGTGACGAAGCCGCCGCCCAATTGCAGACCACCCGCCTGCGCTACCAGAGCGACAAGAAAAACCTGGTTCTGGAAAAGAAACTGGCGCGACTCTCCGAGGACAATCTGCAACGGCTGCAATCCCTGCGAGAGAAGAATCTGGTCTCCCAGACCCAGCTGGATCAAGCAGAAGAAGCCAAGGCCCGCGCTGAACTGTCATTGAGCCAGCGACAGCTCAGCGTCAGCGATTTCGAGAACGAACTGGCCCGCATGGAGGCTCGCCTGGCCAGTGCCGAAGCCCGGCTTCAGCAGGCCGAACTGGATCTGACCCGCACCCGGGTAGAAGCGCCGTTCGATGGCACCGTGACACATATCCCGGTGGCACCGGGGGAACGGGTGCGCCCCGGCGAACCCTTGCTCAGTCTGTTTGCGGACGCCGAGCTGGAAGTGCGCGCACAGATTCCCGAACGGTATCTGGCCGCCGTGCGCGACGGTCTGGACCAGGGTGAACTGGCCGCCAGCACCGAACTGGAAGGCCGTACCCTGGCGCTGAATCTCAAGCGTCTGGCCGGGGATGCCAGCGATGCCCGTGGCGGCATCGACGGTCTGTTCGAGTTTGTCGATGGCGTGCCCGCCGCTGCCCTGGGCCGACCGCTGACCATTACCCTGACCCTGCCGGCCCGGGATAACCTGATTGCCCTGCCGGCCACCGCCCTGCACGGCCTCAATCGCCTCTATGTCATTGATGACGACAACCGCCTGCGGCGCGTCCAGGCCGATATCGTCGGCGAAGCCATGGATAGGGAAAACGCGCAGCTGCTTCTCCATGCGCCCACCCTTGAAGGGGGCGAACGGATCATGACCACCCAGCTGCCCCAGGCCATTGTCGGCCTGCCGGTGGACCCGCAACCGGTGCCGGGCAGCAACGCCGATGGCGGGGAAGGTGATGTGACAGAGCCGCCCGCAACCCCTGCCACCGTCAGTGGCGACGACAACCACAACGAGGGCCGTCAGGGTGAGTGAATCGCGGGGCCTGATCGCCAGCTTTACCGAGCACAAGGTCGCATCGAATCTGTTGATGCTGTTGATGGTGATGCTCGGGTTTCTCGGCCTCAACCGGCTCAATACCCAGCTGTTTCCGAATTTTGATTTCGACTACATCACCGTCACCATCCCCTGGCGAGGCGCCAGCCCGGAGGATGTACAGCGCTCCATTACCATCCCCGTGGAGCAGGCCATCAAGACCTTGCCCAACACCAAGAAACTGATCGCCCGCTCCCAGCAGGGCGCCTCGGCTATCTTTATCGAGCTGGAAGACGGCACCGACCTGGGCCTGGCCCTGGACGAAGTGCGCCAGCGCATCGACTCCATCCGCAACCTGCCCCAGGACGCGGAGCGACCGGTAATCCAGAAGATCACCAACTACTCCCTGGTCACCTCCATCATGGTGTCCACGGAAAACGGCTCCCTGGAAGAACTGCGCCCGCTGGTGCGCAACATGGAAGACGAGATCCTCGCCCTGGGTGCCGGCAAGGTGGACTTCCTGGGTCTGCCGGAAGAGGAAATGGCCATCCAGGTGCCCGCCGCGGCCCTCCATGATCTGCGCATGAGTCTGGGCGAAATCAGCAACCGGGTGCGCAGTTTCAGCCAGGACATACCCGCCGGCACTGCGGGCCGGGATGACGCTGCCAAACAGCTGCGCGCCCTGGGCCAGCGACGTGACGAACGGGCCTTCGCCGACCTGCCCCTGATTACCACCGCCGACGGCCAGCAGCTGAGTCTGGGCGACGTGGCCACCATCGAGCGACGCCCCCGGGATGACCAGCCTACCCTCACCTATCAGGGCAACCCGGCCATCGAACTGCAGGTGATGCGCGGCGAAGACGGGGACATGCTGGAGCTGGCCGACAAGGTTCGCAGCTGGGGCGCGGAGTACCGCACCACCCTCCCGGAAGGCGTACAGATGACCTTCTATTTCGAGGCCTGGAAGCTGGTACAGGAGCGCATTTCCACCCTGCTGTGGAACGGCATCAGCGGTCTGCTGCTGGTGATCGCCACCCTCTATTTCTTCCTCAATGCCCGGGTGGCCTGGTGGGTCACCGTGGGCATCCCGGTGTCCTTCATGGCCACCCTGGGCCTGGTCTGGCTGTTCGGCGGCACCATCAACATGATCAGTCTGTTCGGCCTGATTCTGGCTCTGGGGATCATCGTCGACGATGCCATTGTGGTGGGCGAGGACACGCTGACCCACTTGCAGCAGGGGGAATCCGCCCAGCGTGCCGCCCTGGGGGGCGCACGCCGGATGTTCTGGCCGGTGGTGGCCTCCAGTACCACCACCATTGCCGCCTTCCTGCCCCTGGGCATGATGAGCGGCGCCATGGGCAAGATCGCCTTCGACATTCCCTTCGTGATGATCTGTGTGATCCTGGCCTCCCTGCTGGAATGCTTTCTGGTATTGCCCGGCCATTTGCATCACAGCTTCCGGGGTATCCAGGTCAAAGCCTCCGGGGTGCGGGAACGTATCGACGCCGGCTTCCACCGGTTCCGTGAGGAGCGCTTCCGGCCGCTGGTAGCCTGGGCCATTCGTCATCGGCATCTGGTCAGCGTCTCCGCCATAGCGGCTTTCATCCTGGCGCTGAGCCTGATCGCCACCGGCTGGCTCAAGTTCACCTTCTTCCCACCGGTGGATGGTGATCAGCTGCGGGCCGTGGTGGAGTTTTCCTCCGGCACCGACCGGCGCCAGGTGGATCGCTTCCTGTCCCATCTGGAAGACGCACTTAACGAGACCAATGAGGAACTGGGGGGACATCTGGTCAAGACTGTCATCAGTCACCATGGCGCCGCCGCCGGCTTCCCCAACCCCGGCGGGCGCATGGAAAAATACGGCGATGAATACGGCACCCTGGTGGTGGAAGTCTATGTGGGCTCGGACAGACAGATCAGCAATGACGAACTGATCCAGAACTGGCGAGAGAAACTGACCCTGCCTGCCGGTCTGGACCAGCTCACCATTTCCCAGCCGGAAGCGGGCCCGCCCGGCAAGCCCATCGAGGTGAAGCTCACCGGCAGTGATGCGCCGACCCTGAAACAGGCATCCCTGGCCCTGCAGGAACGGCTCAACGATTTTGCCGGGGTCAGCAACGTGGACGACGACCTGCCCTACGGCAAGGAACAGCTGACCTTTGAATTGACCGCCCGGGGCCGCGCTCTGGGGCTGACTCTCAACGAGGTGGCCAGCCAGTTACGCGCCGCCTTCGACGGCAACCTGGCCCAGCTCTATAACGAGGAAGACGAGGAAATCGAAGTGCGGGTGATGCTGCCGGACAGTGAACGTCGTCAGTTCACCGCCCTGGAGCGTCTGCCCATCATCACCGCCCAGGGTGAGGCCATCGCCCTGCGGGACGTGGTGAACTTTGATGCCCGCAAGGGCGTGGACTTACTGCGCCGCGTCAACGGCGAACTGGCCGTCACCGTCTACGCGGACCTGGACCCGGAGCAGGGCAACGCCAACGAGATTATTGCCAGCCTCAACGACAGCACCCTGCCCGACCTGAAAGCCAAATATGGCATTGGCGTCGGCTATGAGGGCAAGCTGCAGGAACAGGCTGACAACATGAAGGACATGGCCACCGGCGCCCTGCTGGGGCTGGCGATCATCTATGTGGTACTGGCCTGGGTGTTCAGCTCCTACTCCTGGCCCCTGGCGATCATGACCGCCATTTTCTTTGGCCTCACCGGCGCGGTGATCGGGCACATCTTCACGGCACCGTTCGGCATCAAGTTTTCCATGTTCTCGGCCATGGGGCTGTTCGGCCTGTCCGGCATCATCGTCAACGATTCCATCGTGCTGGTGAGCTTCTACCAGCAACTGGTGGCCGAAGGCATGGAACGGTTCCAGGCCATCGTGGAGGCCTGTGTACGACGTCTGCGGGCGGTGCTGCTGACTTCCATCACCACCATTGCCGGCCTCACTCCGATCCTGTTCGAAAGCTCCCTGCAGGCACAGTTTCTCAAACCCATGGCGGTGAGCATTGTCTTCGGGCTGCTGTTCGGCACCGTACTGATCTTGCTGGTGGTGCCGGCCATGCTGATGCTGATCGAGGAACAGCGTGACCGCTTCCAGGGCCTGGGCCCCCATCTGGCACCGGCCAACTGGGGCGAACTGGCCCGCCGTGCCTGGCGTTTTGATCCTGTCCACTACCGCCAGCAGCCCGGCCCCCAGGGGCTCGGCGGCCACCTGTGGTGGGTGATGATTCTCGGCCCCTGGCTGTTACTGGTAATACTGGGCAAACTACCGCTACTGCTGCAGGCACTGAAAGCCGATGCCGGGCCGTTGCTGGTGGCCCCGACCGGGCTGCTTTGGCTGGTCATGACGGGCCTTGGAGCCGCCTTCCTGTGGCACCTGTTCCGACGCCGCCAGCAGGCGGGCAGGCTGGCCGTATACTGGCTGCTGGTGACAGGTTTCGGCAGTCTTCTGATAGCGGCACTGGCGCCGCTGGCAGGCCTTCAGGGGGAATTGCTGGCCGGTGCTTTCTGGTCGCAGGCACGCTGGAGCCTTGTTACAGCACTTATCGTGTTGCCATTGCTATTTTGGAGCCGGCGCAGCGCCCAGACGCTGACAAGCTGAACCGGGCTGACTCATTACGGCATCACAGTGCCATAATTCGACAGCTTACCTTTTGAACAGTGACTGGTATTATTCGCGTCTGACAGAAACCAGACAAAAACAAAGTATCGCCGAAGCACCGCAGTATCGGCGCGAGGAGAGCAACATGGCCAAAATTCTTGTGGTGGATGACTCGCCGACTCAACTGACCAATCTGGTCAAGATCGTCCAGGGCGAAGGCCACGAGGTCATCACCGCGACCAATGGTATGGAAGGGATCGAAAAGGCCCGTGAGGAAAAACCTGACCTGATCCTCATGGACGTGGTGATGCCGGAACTGAATGGCTTCCAGGCCACCCGCAAAATTACCCGTGACCCGGCCACCGAACAGATTCCGGTGATCCTGGTCACCACCAAGGATCAGGAGACCGACAAGGTCTGGGGCCAGCGCCAGGGGGCGGCCGGCTACATCATCAAGCCGCCCAAGGAAGCCGAGCTGATTGCCAAGATCAACGAAGTGCTGGGCTAGTCCAGCCCCGCAACATAGCCGCTTCGACAAGTCAATCTGTTAACGACCGGGATCATTGCCTATGATTTCGGTCGTTTTGTTTTACGCCTGCACGCAATACGTCTGCAGGCCGCACGCAGCCAGGAAATGTCATGCGCAGTATTGAACAGATTATCGCCGAGGAAATCGGCTGTCAGGAACGCCAGGTCCACGCTGCCGTAGGCCTGCTCGACGACGGTGCCACCGTCCCCTTTATCGCCCGTTACCGCAAAGAGGTAACCGACGGTCTGGACGACACCCAGCTGCGTAACCTGGAAGAACGGCTGCGCTACCTGCGCGAGATGGAAGAGCGCCGCGAGGCCATCCTGAAAAGCATCGCCGAACAGGACAAACTGACCCCGGAACTGGAAAAGGCCATCAAGGCCGCCGATACCAAAACCCGGCTGGAAGATCTCTACCTGCCCTACAAGCCCAAGCGCCGCACCCGCGCCCAGATCGCCCGGGAAGCCGGCCTGGAACCGCTGGCCGACGGTCTGCTGGACGACCCGACCCAGAACCCGGAAGAACTGGCCGCCGGCTACCTGAACGAAGAACACAAGATTGCCAGCGCCAAGGATGCCCTGGACGGTGCCAAACAGATCCTGATGGAGCGCTTCGCCGAGAACGCCGATCTGCTCACCCGCCTGCGCACCTTCCTCTGGGACAAGGCCCATATCCAGTCAAAAGTGGCGGACGGCAAGGAAAAGGAAGGCGCCAAGTTCAGCGACTACTTCGACCACAGCGAAACCATCAAGGGCATCCCCAGCCACCGGGCCCTGGCTCTGTTCCGCGGCCGCAACGAAGGCATCCTGCATGTCTCCATGGTGCTGCCGGAAGAGCTGGAAAATGCCCAGCCGCACCCCTGCGAAGCCATGGTCACCGCCGAAACCGGCTGGCAGCATCAGGGCCGCGCCGCCGATGACTGGCTCAAGGAAGTGATGCGCTGGACCTGGAAGATCAAGCTCAACACCCACCTGGAAACCGAACTGCTGGGCCGGGTGCGCGAACTGGGCGAGGAAGAAGCCATTCAGGTGTTTGCCCGCAACCTGAAGAGTCTGCTGATGGCCTCCCCGGCAGGCCCCAAGTGCACCATGGGCCTGGACCCGGGCCTGCGCACCGGGGTGAAAGTGGTGGTGGTGGATGCCACCGGCAAGCTGCTGGAACACACCACCATCTTCCCGCACCAGCCCAAGAACCAGTGGGACCAGTCCCTCTCTGCCCTGGCCGCCCTGTGCCTGAAGCACAAGGTAGAACTGATCGCCATCGGTAACGGCACCGCCAGCCGCGAGACCGACAAGCTGGCCGGCGAAGTGGTCAAGGCCAGCAAGGGCAACATCCAGAAGATCATGGTGTCCGAAGCCGGCGCCTCGGTGTACTCCGCCTCGGAAACCGCCGCCCGGGAATTCCCCGATCTGGACGTGTCCTTCCGTGGCGCCGTGTCCATCGCCCGCCGCCTGCAGGACCCGCTGGCCGAGCTGGTGAAGATCGATCCGAAAGCCATCGGCGTGGGCCAGTACCAGCATGACGTGAGCCAGCTGAAGTTGTCTCGCTCGCTGGATGCGGTGGTGGAAGACTGTGTGAACTCTGTGGGGGTGGACGTGAATACCGCCAGCGCCCCACTGCTGGCACGCATCGCCGGCCTCAACAGCACCATCGCCGGCAACATCGTTACCTACCGGGAAAGCCACGGCGCCTTTGCCAGCCGTGCCGACCTGAAGCTGGTACCGCGCCTGGGCGACAAGACCTTCGAACAGGCCGCCGGTTTCCTGCGCATCATGGACGCCGCCAATCCGCTGGACAGTTCCTCCGTCCACCCGGAAGCCTACCCGCTGGTGGAAAAGATCGCCGAGAAACACGGCCGCCCGCTCAAGGAGCTGATCGGTGACGTGCCCTTCCTGAAGAAGGTCAACGCCGCCGACTTTACCGACGACACGTTCGGTCTGCCTACGGTCACCGATATTCTCAGCGAACTGGAAAAACCCGGCCGTGACCCGCGCCCGGAGTTCAAGGCCGCCGTCTTCAAGGAAGGGGTGGAAACCCTCAAGGACCTGAAGCCCTCCATGATTCTGGAAGGCACGGTGACCAACGTGACCAACTTCGGCGCCTTCGTGGATATCGGCGTTCACCAGGATGGTCTGGTACATGTGTCCGCGCTGGCAGACAAGTTCGTGGAAGACCCCCACGATGTGGTCAAACCTGGCGATATCGTCAAGGTGAAAGTGCTGGAAGTGGACCTGGACCGCAAACGCATCAGCCTGACCATGCGCATGGAAGACAAGCCCGCCGAGAAAGCGGACGGGCAACGCCCTGCCAGCGCCCGCAAGGGCAATGGCGGTGGCCAGCGTCAGGGCGGCAACAAGCGTGGTGGCGGCCAGCCCCAAAGCAGCGGCGGCACCTTTGCGGACCTGTTCGCCAAGGCCAAGGACGAGCAGAAGAAAGGCAAGAAGCGCCTGTGACCCGGTGACTTCTCTCTGTCATTCTACTGCCCCATGATTGTCGGATTTCCGTCACACCCGTCGCCGGGCCCGCCCGGCGATTCGACAGGGCCAAACCATGAAACTTGAACAGCGTATTCACGCCCTGCTGGACTCAGACGCCGCTGCCACCCTGGCGGGTATCCGCCGCGGCATCGAAAAAGAAAGCCTGCGCATTACCACCGATGGCACCCTGGCGCAGACGCCGCACCCGGCAGCACTGGGCTCCGCCCTGACACACCCCTATATCACCACGGACTATTCCGAAGCCCTGCTGGAATTCATCACCCCGCCCAGCACCGAGCTGCACAAGCCGCTGGAATTTCTCGAGCAGCTGCACCGCTACGTGTACAGCCATATCGGTGACGAGGTGCTGTGGGTCAACTCCATGCCGTGCATGATCAGCAACGATGCTGACGTGCCGGTGGCACAGTACGGCAGCTCCAATGTGGGTCGCATGAAGAGCGTCTACCGGGAAGGGCTGGGTCACCGCTATGGCCGCAAGATGCAGACCATTGCCGGCATCCATTACAACTTTTCCTACCCGGAAGAGTTCTGGAAACTGAACCAGGTGCTAGAGGGAGAAAGTGGCCCCCTGCAGGATTACATCTCCAAACGCTACTTCGATCTGACCCGCAACTTCCAGCGTTATTCCTGGCTGCTGGTATACCTGTTCGGCGCCTCACCAGCCCTGTGTAAATCTTTCCTGGCGGGCCGCGAGCACCAGCTGGATACCTTTGACCACACCCTGTTCAAACCCAACGCCACCAGCCTGCGGATGAGCGATCTGGGCTACCAGAACAATGCCCAGTCATCCCTGGCAATCAGCTACAACAATCTGGATGAGTACGTGGCCACCCTGACCCACGCCATCAAGACGCCGGAACCGGCCTACGAAAAGATCGGTGTGAAGGTGGGCGACGACTATCGTCAACTCAACGCCAACATTCTGCAGATCGAGAACGAGTACTACTCGTCGATCCGCCCCAAGCGCACCATCAACAAGGGCGAACGCCCCACCACCGCCCTGCAGAAGCGCGGCGTGGAATATATCGAGATCCGCGCCCTGGACCTGAACCCGTTCGAACCGGTGGGCATCAACCAGCAGGAAATCCGCTTCCTGGATCTGTTTGCCACCTACTGCCTGCTGCGCGAATCCCCGCAACTGGAAAAGTGCGACCTGCATGCCAGCAAGGAAAACCTGCGCAAGGTGGTCTACGAGGGGCGCAACACGGCTACCGAGCTGTGTAACTGGGGCAAGGCCGTATCACTGAAAGACTGGGCGACAGAAAAACTGCAGCAGATGCAGCCCATTGCCGAACTGTTCGATCGCACCCACGGCGGCACCAACTACAGCGACGCCCTGGCCCGCCAACAGGAGAAAGTGGACAATCCGGACACCACCCCTTCTGCACGGATTCTCGACAAACTGGAAAGCCGCCAGCAAAGTTTCTTCCAGTTCGCCATGAACCAGGCTCTGGCCCATCGGGACCACTTCCTCTCTCGCCAGCGCTGTGATGACACCAACCAGCGTCTGGAACAACTGGCCGCTCACAGCCTTACCGAGCAGCGCCACTGGGAGGAAGCGGAAACCCAGAGCTTCGAGGATTACCTGGCGGATTACTTCCGCGACTGAAGCCCCGACCAACCACGGGAGTGACTCTAGACAGCAAAAGGCATTTTCACCACAGAGGGCACAGAGCACACTGAGAAAGACCTTAGCTCTGCGCTCTCGGTGTGCTCTGTGGTGGAACGGGTTGTTTTTATACCCCGGGGCGGTTGTCACAAGGCCGC
This sequence comes from Alcanivorax sp., assembly GCF_014762765.1. GTDB lineage: Bacteria > Pseudomonadota > Gammaproteobacteria > Pseudomonadales > Alcanivoracaceae > Alcanivorax. The sequence goes on along the minus strand of NZ_JABURH010000157.1, from coordinate 6,263 downwards.
TGTGCGCCGCGTCTCAACACCACCGTTCCGTCCGGTTTTTGTGCAATTTCACAACAAAAAGACGTACTTCTTCCCTGTTCAGTCTGTATTGCGGTGGTAGTCTCGGACAAACCGGCAAGGGAGCGTCGCGATGCCAGATCGTGATCAGTGCGAAAAAGCCTACAATCAAGGATGTATGTGGGGCATGGGTGGAGGCGACAACAATCGCTGTCCTTATTCCGCCGATGATGCCCTGGCTGAGTGGTGGTTTCAGGGGTGGGAAGCGGGCATCCAGGCCTGGCATGATCGCAACCTGCAGGAGCAGGATGCCAGGCAGGCCTGACACCATTCGGACAGCAGCCCCACCCTCTACTTCCACCCTGTGGGAGCGGTCGTTCGACCGCGAATGCCCTGCCCCATAAAGATCGCGGTGGAACGACCACTCCTACGGTTCAATCCTACCCTTGCCGCCAACCCCGCTTTTGCCTACCCTTCGCCGGTCCCCCGACGAAAAGAGTGGCCCATGTCGTCCCTGATTCCCGCACCCCGTCAGCTTAACCTGCTTGCTCTGCTGGCCTGTATTGCCGCCATGGGCGGTGCCCTTTACCTGCAACATGTGGACGGCCTGGAACCCTGCCCGTTGTGCATTTTTCAACGCATCGGCGTGATAGCAGCCGCCCTGATTCTGCTAATTGCCACCCTGCATGGGCCGCAGCGTACCGGCGTACGTATTTACGGCGCACTCACCGGACTGGCCGCGATTGCCGGCGGCGCCGTCTCCATCCGTCATATCTGGCTGCAGAACCTGCCGCCGGATCAGGTGCCCGCCTGCGGCCCCGGCCTCAACTACATGCTGGATGTATTCCCCCTGCAAAGCGTCATCCAGGAAGTTCTGGCCGGCTCCGGAGAATGCGCAGAAATGGACTGGTCCTTCCTGGGTCTGAGCCTGCCAGCCTGGTCACTGGTGGTTTTTACCGGCCTGCTGCTGGTGGCGCTGGTGCAACTGTTCCGCCCGCTCCCCAAACGCTGATCACACCATGATCGACGGCCTGCTGATTCTGCTGTTTTTCCAGTTTCTTGGTGAGGTACTGATCCGCCTCACCGGCATCCCGTTGCCCGCTTCCGTGGTCGGCATGGTGCTGTTGTTACTGGCTCTGTTGCTCAATGCCCCCTTCAGCCAGCGTGTGGCCCCTGCCGCCGGCGCCCTGATCAAGCACATCAGCCTGCTGATCTTCCCCCTGGGGGTGGGCATCGTGCTGCAGTGGCATCGCTATGAAGACTATGCGCTGGCGCTGGGCGTCGCTGTAGTACTGGGCACCCTGCTCAGCCTGGTGCTGGTGACGCTGATGCTGAAGAAACTGCTGGGCGGCAAGCATGGCGAATCCGCGGGGGGCAGCCATGATCGATAAACTCGACAACCTGGCCGGCCTGGTGCACACCCCGTTGTTCGGTATCCTGCTAACCTTGGCGAGCTACCGTTTTGCCCTGTGGGTGTATGGCCGCAGTAACAGCCTGCCCCTGTTCCACCCCTTTCTGGTGGCCTCGATTCCAGTGATTATCGTGCTGCCACTGGTCGGCGTGGACTACGAGGAATACCGCGACCAGACCACCCTGATTTCCTTTCTGCTGGGCCCGGCAACGGTAGCACTGGCCTGGCCCCTCTATCGGCAGCTGCACACGGTACGCAGCGTGCTAACGCCGATCCTGATTGCCACCGTGCTGGGCGCCTTTATCTCTGCCGCCATTGCCGTGGGGCTCGCCTGGTGGCTGGGCGCTCCCGCCGAAGTTGTGGGCTCACTGGCACCCAAATCCATCACCACCCCGATTGCCGTAGAGGTAGTGCAATCCACCGGCGGCTATGTGTCCCTGGCCGCCGGTGCGGTGGCCATCACCGGCATCGTCGGCGCGCTGGCCGCCGGCCCCATCTTCCGTCTGCTCAAAGTCACCGATCACCGCATCAAGGGCTTTGCCCTGGGTCTGGTGGCCCACGCCATCGGCACCGCCCGAGCCTTCGAATACGGCGAAAAGGCCGGCGCTTTTGCCGGTCTGGCATTGGGTCTCTGCGGGCTGGTCACGGCAATGGCCCTGCCCTGGCTATGGCCCTGGGTGGCCCAGTATCTCTGACTTGCCTGGCAGCACTCGACTGGCAACCGTTCTAAAAGACCTGTTATTAGAAGAAATTTGTCTTTAGCGACAAGTGGCTGAGATAGCGTGGGTTTTCCTTCTGACCCGGCTTCAGGCCGGTTTTGTCCCATTGCCAGCACACTCCCGCCGGTTCTAGGCTCGATAGCCCAACAAGACAATAGTCAACGGGCACTCCAAGGAGGAACCATGGCAAGCTCCCATTCCGCAGCACTGGCCCAGTGGCAGCGTATTGAAGCGCTGGTGCAAGCCTGGCTGGATGAGCGTCAGCAACTGATTGTGCTGCTGTGTACCCTGCAGGGCCTGAAAGGCCTGTCCGATCACCGTCAGCCATTGCAGAAGCAGGTACAACATTTCTGCCAGCTGCTGATGGACTACATCAGTGCCGGCTACTTCGAGGTGTACCGGGAACTGGTCAACGAGGCCCGTCATTTCCACCGCGACAACCCCTCCCTCACCCGGAAAATTCTCCAGCAACTGGACAACTCCACCGACGAAGCCCTGGCCTTCAACGAGGATTTCCAACGCCCGGAACAATGGCTGGTGCAACGGGATCAGCTACCGGAACGGATTACCCTGCTGATGCAGACGCTGGAGGAACGGTTTGCCCTGGAAGACCAGTTGATTCTCAGCATCCACCAGCAGGAACCACCACGGCAGCAGGCGACGCATTAAAAGCAGCGGCAAGCTACAAGCTTCAAGCTGCAACACGAAGAAATGCATGGCGCACAACAGCGCCCGCCGTGCTCCGCGCTTCAAGGTTAATTGTAGGAGCGCCGCTTGAGGCGCGAATGGAGTTGGCAGCTAACTATGCA
>NZ_JABURH010000157.1:0-3218 GCF_014762765.1 Alcanivorax sp. | reverse complement strand
CTTGGGCGATTTCCTTGCCGGGGTAAGGTTCGCGTCTCAAGCGACGCTCCTACAGCAGCCTTGTAGCAACGCTCATAAAACCAAAAAGGGCGCCCGAGGGCGCCCTTTTTTTGAAGCATGTAACGACGGGATTTACTCCTCGTCAGCACTCGCTTCGTTACCGCTGCCTTTCACGTCCAGCAGTTCGATCTCGAAGATCAATGCCTGATTGGGACCGATATCACCACCAGCGCCCTGCTCACCATAGCCCAGAGACGGCGGAACAACGACTTTCCACTTGTCGCCTTCCTTCATCATTGGCAGCGCTTCCTGCCAGGCCGGAATGATGTGCTGCAGACCAAAGCTGGCCGGCTGACCACGCTCTACGGAGCTATCGAAGACCGTGCCGTCCGGCAGAGTGCCGTGGTAGTGCACTTCCACGGTGTCTTCCAGGGTCGGAGACGCTGCGCCTTCCTCACCGGATTCCAGTACTTCGTACTGCAGGCCACTTTCGGTAACGGTAACGCCGTCACGCTCGGCATTCTCGGCCAGGAATTTCTCGCTGGCTTCCAGATTGTTGCCGGCAGCTTCTTCCATCTTTTTCTGCTGGGCTTCAATCATGCGACCCTGGAAATCACGAATCAGCTGGTCCAGATCTTCATCACCCAACTGGGATTTGCCGTCTTCGGCAAAGCCATCACGCAGGCCTGCCACCATGGCATCCAGATCCAGGTTTTCCAGGCTGCGCATCTGCTCCGCACTGCGGAAACCCAGTGCATAGGACGCTTTCTGGTCATCACTTTTCAGTTCCGCACTTTCCTGACCACATGCTGCCAGCAGGACAGTCCCCGCCAGCACGATTCCCAATTTCTTCATTCTGCCTCCAATTGGCCTACTGTTGTTGTTGCTCCACCCCGCCACCACCGCGCATTTCCTCAGCGGTGATGGTGTTCGGAGCTTTTACGGTAACGGGTTCCGCCTGCACACCGGGCGGCGGAATCTGGCCATACTGCCAGTTTCCCTGGGGGTCACGCCAGCGATACATCTCTGCGCTTTCCCGGTTTTCCTCCATCCAGGGAGAAATTTTCCGGTCCAGCAACCGCTCCGGCTGCTGCCAGTTCTGCTCCACGTGCTGCCAATCCAGCAACGGTTTGTCGCCACCCAGTGGCACGGTAAACAGCACGGCCAGCACAACCGCCAGCAACGCAATGATAATCAACAAGTAACGCATGATACTTTCTCCCCCCTTTACTGAGCCGCCTTCACAGGATTCAGTTCCCCGCGAGTGCAAAATAACATCACAAATTACATCCATGCGCCTTATTTTGCGGTAGTGTTGGTTTTGTGAGCAGCATCACCTTTTATTCTGACAGTGATCGCGCCACTCAAACCGCCGGCTACAATCCACCGCAAAAAAACGAATAAGACACGGCATGAATAGCGCACAGAACAGCCCTGCCAAGGGGATCGGCTCCCAACCGCGTTCGTCCGGCTCGTCCCGCATGGTCATTCTGATTGCGAACAGCAAAGGGGGCTGCGGAAAGACCACCATTGCTACCAACCTGGCCTGTTACTACGAGGCTCTGGGGCGGCAGGTCTCTCTGCTGGACATGGACCCGCAGCAATCGTCGCTACAGTGGCTCAAATTACGCCGTGACACCACTATCCACGGGCTTGGCTGGCCGGCAGGAGAGCCTGTGTCACTGGGGCGGCTGCAACAAAAACTGGATCAGGCGGGACCGATCACCATCATCGACTCTCCTGCCGGCCTGGATGCCCATCATCTGGATCATCTGCTGCGCCTCTCGCAGGTGGTACTGGTACCGGTGCTACCCAGCCCCATCGATATTCGTGCCACTACCCGTTTCCTGCAGACAGTCATGCTGGCCCCCAGCTACCGGCATCGCCCCCGCCGGCTGGCGGTGATCGCCAACCGCACCCGCACCCGTACCCGCATGTACGACTCGCTGCGGCAATTTCTCACCACCCTGAAAATTCCCTACCTGGTCACCCTGCGCGACACCCAGCTTTATGTGCAGGCCATGAGTAATGGTGAAGGCGTCCTCGACGCCGCCGTCTCCCGCCACCTGGATGACCAGCAGCACTGGCGCCGCATCGGTGAATGGCTGGAAGTACAGCGCCACCTGATACAGACCATGCCGGGGTTTCGGTAAACCACCTGTAGGAGTTCCCTTCCAGGGGACGAACCGCGTGTAAACGCGGAATTGCCCGCAGGGCGATCAGGTTCTACAGGTCGACTCATGGCAGTGCGGCAGGTGAGAGCTCTTGTCGCCTCACTTCGCGAGGTTCGTCCCCTGGAAGGGAACTCCTACAACGGCTTTAAAGTTGGGGCTTGACGTCAACTGCCCTCCGCCAGGTCCCGCATCGCCCCGGTGAGCTTGCTCAGGTCCGCCGGCTCAATCACGAACGGCGGCATGATGTAGACCAGTTTGCCGAACGGACGGATCCATACGCCCTGCTCCACAAAGCGCGCCTGCACCTGTTCCATGGCCACCGGCTCCTTCATTTCCATCACGCCGATGGCGCCCAACACCCGGGTATCCGCCACCGCAGGCAGATCCTTGAGTGGCAGTAACTCTGCCTTTAGCTGCGCTTCGATGGCCGCCACTTTTTCCTGCCAGCCGGAATCCAGCAGCAGCTGGATACTGGCATTGGCCACCGCACAGGCCAGCGGATTGCCCATGAAGGTGGGGCCGTGCATCAAGACACCGGCCTCGCCATCGCAAATACCGGCCGCCACCTGATCGGTACAGAGGGTCGCGGCCAGGGTCATGTAGCCACCGGTGATGGCCTTGCCCAGGCAAAGAATGTCCGGACACACATCCGCATGCTCCAGCGCAAACAGCTTGCCGGTGCGACCAAAGCCGGTGGCAATTTCATCAAAAATCAGCAGCACCCCATACTGATCACACAGGGCACGCACCGCCTTCAGGTAGGTGGGGTGGTACATGCGCATGCCGCCGGCGCCCTGCACCACCGGCTCCAGAATCACGGCAGCAATCTCCTGATGATGATCCGCCAGCATCTGCTGGATGGAATTGAGATCCTCGGTATCAAAATCACTGTCGTAGGGGCATTGCGGCGCCTCGGCAAAATAATGTTTGGCGAGCACCCCGCTGAACAGCGAATGCATGCCGTTGACCGGGTCACAGGCGGCCATGGCCCCGAAGGTATCGCCGTGATAGCCATTGCGCAGGGCCAGCAATTTATCCTTGCCG
>NZ_JABURH010000142.1:20345-28353 GCF_014762765.1 Alcanivorax sp. | reverse complement strand
CGGGCGGTTCTGGCCAGGATCTCATCGGCCCCGCGCCACCGCTGACGCAGGGCCGGCAAAATACTGTGGCGCAGATAGTTGCGGCGCAGGGACTGGTCCTGGTTACTGGGGTCTTCCTGCCACTGCAGGCCCCGCTCCCGGGCTGAGCGCTCAAGCTCAGACCGTGGCAGTTCCAACAGAGGTCGCCACACCGCTATCTGTTGCCTATGATCCAGATTACGCATGGCGGCCAGTCCCTGGACGCCTGCGCCACGCAGCAATCGCAGCAGCAAGGTCTCGGCCTGGTCATCACGATGATGGGCAGTAATCACGCTGGCGCCATCACGGCTGGCGTCAGCAAACAGGGCCTGATAGCGGGCCTGGCGAGCGCCGGCTTCGATGCCTTTGTCCTTGTCCACCGTTACCGTGACCACCCGACAGGGCAGCCCCAGGCCAGCGACGATCTGCTCGCAGTGTGCAGCCCAGTCCGCGCTGTTTGTCTGTAGTTGATGATTGATATGCACCACACGCAGGCGCGGCCCAAGCCCGGCATCAACCAGCAAGTGCAGCAGCAAGGAAGAATCCAGCCCACCACTGAAGGCAAGCAACAAGGGTCCGGGCGGGGCCTGCTCTGCCAGATCAGGAATCAGTGGCGGTTTTGGCATCGGGGATGTCATCACTATTGCGGAAACAAACAGGCTTGACCATAAGACTACAGCCTTTGCCATCGGGCCCAGAGCTGCAAAACACTCAGCCTTTGGGCAGGCCCGGCCGTTTCCCGGAAGGCCGGGAGGCGAAACCGGTTATTCGTCCGCCGGAGCGCTTACCACGTTACCGTAGCTCATCAGACGGTCGTAGCGACGATCCACCAGTGCATCAACCTCCATGGCCTTCAGCTCGTCGAGCTGCTTCACCAGTGCCTTGCGGATGGCATCTGCCGCTTGATCGTAATCCCGATGAGCCCCACCCAGGGGTTCCTTGATAACCTGATCGACAATGCCCAGCTCGTGGAGTCGGCCAGCGGTCAGCCCCATGGCCGCTGCGGCTTCCGGGGCCTTGTCGGCGCTGCGCCAGAGAATGGAGGCACACCCTTCCGGGGAGATTACCGAATAGGTGGAGAATTCCAGCATCTGCAAGTGATCGCAGACACCGATGGCCAGCGCCCCGCCAGAGCCCCCCTCACCTACCACGGTGGCGATGATAGGCACTTTCAACTGGGACATGACACGCAGGTTGCGGGCGATGGCTTCGGACTGGCCGCGCTCTTCCGCATCGATCCCGGGAAAGGCGCCGGGCGTATCGATAAAGGTAAGAATCGGCATTCTGAAGCGCTCGGCCATCTCCATAAGACGCAGTGCCTTGCGGTAACCTTCCGGTTTGGGCATGCCGAAATTGCGGCGCACCTTCTCCTTCACTTCGCGGCCTTTCTGGTGGCCGATCACCATCACCGGCTGATCGTTCAGGCGGGTAATTCCGCCGACCATGGCCGGATCATCGGCAAAGGCCCTGTCACCGTGCAGTTCGTCGAAATCAGTGAAGATCCGCTTGATGTAATCCAGCATGTAAGGCCGCTTGGGATGGCGGGACAGCTGGGAAATCTGCCAGGCACTCAGGTTGCTGAAGATATTCTCAGTGAGCGAAATGCTCTTTTCCTGCAGCTTGGCGACTTCCTCGGAAATATTGACCTCGCTGCCACTGCCTACCAGTCGTAACTCCTCGATCTTCGCTTCCAGATCTGCGATGGGTTGTTCAAATTCGAGGAAGTTCGGGTTCATATGTCTGAGCCTGTTTATGGTGTTTTGCTGGCAACGCCGGGGAAAATCCGCCCGGTCCCTGGCACATGGCTGGCGGAATCGTCATCCCTGACCCCGCCGGAAATTGGCCTGCACAAGTGTAGCCGCAACCGGATGACAAGGTCGAGATGCGAAGCACTCGGCTAGGTTGCAAACTGTTTCAGGAGAATAGCTGCAAGTTTCAAGTGGAAAGTTTCAACGCGGGCAAACTAGCAGCCATTCGTCAGCGCCTGAGCCCGCGATTGAAGATAATTCACCCTTTGGGCGAGCCCAGCAGTGAAACGCGGGCAGTGAAATTCCGGTTTCTACCTGCTTCTCACGCGTTGCAACTTTCCACTTGAAACTTGCAACTAGTACTCCATCCGCACCGCATCTTCCCCGAACTGCACCCGCAGCTCCTCCACCAGAGACTCGTGGGGACTGATCTTCCAGGCATCGCCCATCCAGAAGCTGGCGGCGGCAACCGGGTGATCCAGATCCAGCAATACAGGCGTATTACCGCCCTGATACGGCGCCAGGGTCTGTTGCAGTCGCTTGGGTAGCGCTTCGCTGACCGGCACGGCCACACGCAGACGACGGGCGAAGGTTTCCCGGGCCTGACGCATGTCCATGATCTCATCGGCTATCAGATTGAAGCCGCCGGTGTAGTCGTCATTCCGCACGCCACCCTTGAAGATCAGGAGCGCATCCTTTTGCACAAGGTCACCATATTCGGCAAACGTCTTGCCGAACACGGACACCTCAACCCGGCCGGTCTTGTCATCCAGGGTGACAAACGCCATGCGCTCACCGCTGCGCTTGCTGCGAGTGATGCGCAATGCCACCACCAGCCCCGCCACGGTGGCGGCTTCGCCTTTGCCGGTGGGCAGCAGGGAGTTGAGGCGGGCGGAGACGAACTGGCGCACTTCACTCTCGTACTGATCAATGGGGTGACCGGTGAGGAACAGCCCCAGGGTGTCGCGTTCGCCGTTGAGGCGGGTGTCGTCATTCCAGCCCCGTGCCGGTTTCCATTCCACCGCGGTGGCCGGACTTTCGTCCACCGCGCCGAACATGTCCATGATGCCCGCGGCTTCGTTGCGGGCATCCTGATCGGCGGCGGCGATGGCATCGGGCAAGGTAGCCAGCAAGGTGGCCCGATCGTGGAAGCTGGCATTGGGACCCAACTTGTCCAGTACCCCGGCTCGCACCATCGCTTCCAGGGAACGTCGGTTGATCTTCTTCAGGTCGATTCGGCGGCAAAAGTCGAACAGGTCCTTGAAACCGCCGCCATCGGCGCGGGCAGCCACGATGGCTTCGATCGGGCCCTCGCCCAGCCCCTTAATGGCACCCAGACCATAAACAATGTCGCCTTCCGGGTTCACCGTGAAGCGGTAGCCGCAGGAGTTCACATCCGGCGGTAATACCTGCAAGCCCATGGTCTTGCACTCGTCGATGAAGGTCACCACCTTGTCGGTGTTCTGCATATCCGCCGAGATGGTGGCGGCCATGAATTCCGCCGGGTAATGCGCCTTCAGCCAGGCGGTCTGGTAGGCCACAAGAGCATAGGCGGCCGAGTGGGACTTGTTGAAGCCGTAGCCGGCGAATTTTTCCACCAGGTCGAAGATCTTCATGGCAAGGTCCGGGTCAACACCCTTGCCCTTGGCACCTTCTTCGAAGATGGCCCGTTGCTTGGCCATTTCCTCCGGTTTCTTCTTGCCCATGGCCCGGCGCAGCATGTCCGCACCACCCAGGGTGTAGCCGGCCAGCTCCTGGGCGATCTGCATCACCTGCTCCTGGTACAGGATCACCCCGTAGGACGGTTTGAGAATCGGCTCCAGCCATTCATGCTGGTATTGCGGATCCGGGTAGGCCAGCGGTTCACGGCCGTGTTTGCGGTTGACGAAGTTGTCCACCATGCCGGATTCCAGCGGCCCCGGGCGATACAGGGCCACCAGTGCGATGATATCTTCAAAGACGTCGGGCTTGAGCTTCTTGATCAGCTCCTTCATACCCTGACTTTCCAGCTGGAATACCGCGGTGGTATCCCCCTTCTTCAGCAGGTCGAAGCTGGGCACGTCATCCAGCGGGATATGGTCAATATCGAGATCGTCCAGCCCTTCCCGGTGACGTTTCACATTGGCGGCTTTCACCGCCCAGTCGATGATGGTGAGGGTCTTCAGACCGAGAAAGTCGAACTTCACCAGCCCGGCGGATTCCACATCGTCCTTGTCGTACTGGGTCACCAGGTTGGTGCCGTCTTCTTCACAGTACAGCGGCGCAAAATCCGTCAGCTTGCCCGGCGCGATGACCACGCCCCCGGCGTGCTTGCCCACGTTCCGGGTCAGGCCTTCCAGCTTGAGGGCCATTTCCCAGATCTCGTTGGCGGAGTCCTTGTCGGAGTTCTCGTCGCTTTCCAGGAACTCGCGCAGGGTTTCTTCCTGTTCAAAGGCTTTTTCCAGGGTCATCCCCGGGGTGGGCGGAATCATCTTGGAGAGCCGGTCCGCCAGACCATAGGGTTTGCCCTGCACCCGCGCCACATCACGCACCACCGCCTTTGCGGCCATGGTGCCGAAGGTAATGATCTGGCTCACCGCATCGCGACCGTACTTGTCGGCCACGTAGTTGATCACCCGGTCACGCTTCTCCATGCAGAAATCCACATCGAAGTCAGGCATGGATACCCGTTCCGGGTTCAGGAAACGTTCGAACAGCAGATCGTAGCCAATGGGATCCAGGTCAGTAATCTTGAGGGCATAGGCCACCAGCGAGCCGGCACCGGAACCCCGCCCCGGCCCTACCGGCACCTCGTTATCCTTACCCCACTGGATGAAGTCGGCAACGATCAGGAAGTAGCCGGGGAAACCCATCTGGTTGATGATATCCAGTTCGAACTTGAGCCGGTCGTCATACTCCTTGCGCTTGCTGGCGTACTCCGGGTCATTCTTGTCCAGCAATACCTTTAGCCGCTCTTCCAGCCCGTCCCGGGACAGCTTTTCGAAATACTGCTCAATGGTCATGCCATCCGGAATCGGGAAGTCCGGCAAGAAGTTTTCACCCAGACGAATATCCAGGGTGCAGCGGCGTGCAATTTCGACAGTGTTTTCCAGCGCTTCAGGCAGATCGGAAAACAGCGCCACCATTTCGTCTTCCGATTTCAGGTACTGCTCTTCGGAGTATTTCTTGGGCCGGCGGGGATCATCCAGGGTGTTGCCATCGTGGATGCAGACCCGCGCCTCATGTGCCTCGAAATCCTCACGGCGGATAAAACGTACATCATTGCTGGCCACCACCGGCATCCCCAGTTCGGCGGCCAGGGCCACGGTGGCATGCAGACAATCCTCATCCCCCGGCCGGGAAGTGCGCTGAATTTCCAGGTAGACACGATCGCCGTACACGGACTGCAGCCAGCTTGCTTGCTGACGGGCCAGCTCGGTTTTCTCGGCCAGCAGCAACTGTCCCACTTCGCCCTGGCTGGCGGCGGACAGCACAATCAGGCCTTCATGTAACTCTTCCAGCCACTCGGTTTTCACCAGCGCTCTGCCCCGATCCTGGTTGGTCTGCCAGGCACGGCTGATCAGCAAGGTGAGGTTCTGGTAGCCCTGCTCGTTCTGTACCAGGAAAGACAGCTTTGCCGGTTCTTCGATATGTACGCTTTCCACCCACAGGTCCGCCCCCATCAACGGCTTGACGCCTGCATTCATGGCGGCGGAGTAGAACTTGATCATCGCGAACAGGTTGGAGTCATCTGTCACCGCCACCGCAGGGATGGACTGGCTGGCACAGGTCTTGATCAGTTCCTTGACCCGCACCACCCCGTCCACCAGGGAATAATCGGTGTGCAGGCGAAGGTGGACAAAACGGGGGTCACTCAATGGGGTGTTCCTCAGTGTTTCTGTGTTCGTATCGTATTTCGGCAAGCCCGCGCCAGGCATGCAGGCTCAGGCATCGGCCCCGAGAATTCTGGCCACCGGCGCAAAGGAGCGGCGGTGCTGGGCCAGAGCACCATACTGCTCCAGCGCGGCCAGGTGCACCTTGGTCGGATAGCCCTTGTGCCGATCAAAGCCATACTGGGGGTGCTGCTCGTGAAGCTGCTGCATTTCACGGTCGCGGGCCACCTTGGCCAAAATGGAAGCCGCAGAGATCGCCGGCACCCGGCCATCGCCCTTCACCACCGCCTCTGCCGGGCAGACAAATTCGGGGACGCGGTTACCGTCCACCAGCACGCCGTGCACGTCAAGGGGCAAAGCCTGTACCGCACGCTGCATGGCCAGCAAGGTGGCATGGAAGATATTCAGCTCATCGATTTCTTCCGGTTCTGCGCGCCCCAAGGACCAGGCCATAGCATGAGATTTTATCTCAACTTCCAGCTGCAACCTTTTCTTTTCGCTTATTTTCTTTGAGTCCGCCAAGCCAGGAATCGGGCGTGTCGGGTCCAGCACCACGGCGGCGGTTACCACCGCGCCCACCAGGGGGCCGCGGCCGACTTCATCCACACCGGCCACCCGCATACCCGGCCGCCAGTGAAAGACGGACGGGATAAAGGGCTCGGCCAGGGCGTATTCGGAAAAGGGATCCATCAGGTGCGCTCCAGCAACTGACTGACCGCATCCGCCGCCTTTTCGCTGGCCCCGCCACGCAGCTGTTCGTGCACCGCCCGGAAGCGGGACTTGAGGGCGACAGCCTGATCCGGGTTGTCGAACCAGTGGCTCACTGACCGCACAATGGCGTCGGTGGTCAGGCCGTTCTGAATCAGCTCGGGCACCATTTCCTCGCGACAGAGCAGGTTGGGCAGCGAGACGAACTCGCTTTTCACCAGGCGGCTGGCAATGGCATAGGTAATCTTGCCCACCCGATACCCCACCACCATTGGCTTCCCAACCAGCAGGCCTTCCAGCGTGGCCGTGCCCGAGGCCATCAGGATCGCGTCTGCCGCCGCCATCACCGTGCGGCTCTGTCCATCTACCAGGGTGACCGGTAAATCCATTGCCGAATCCAGCAATGTCTGGATCTGTTCGCGGCGAGCCCCGTTGGCAGCGGGAATCACGAAGTGCAGCTTTGGCCGCTGAGCATGCAGGGCCACCATGGCATCCAGGAAAGCAGGCATCAGCTGCCCTACTTCCCCGCCCCGGCTGCCAGGCAATACCGCCAGAATATCGGCGTTTTCAGGTAAACCCAGTTCGGTCCGCGCTGCCGGTGTATCGGTTTCCAGCGGCACCCGGTCCGCCAACGGATGACCCACAAACGCCACCGGCACCTGGTGCTGCTCATAGAAGCGCGCTTCAAAAGGCAACAGACACAGCATCAGGTCAATGCTGCGCTTGATGCCCTTGATTCGACCCTGTCGCCAGGCCCATACCGAAGGGCTAACGTAATGGACGGTTTTCAGGCCCTGGTCGTGAAGGCGTCGTGCGATGGGGAGAGTGAAATCCGGGGAGTCGATGCCGATGACCACATCCGGGCGCTGCTCAAGCAGGAAGCTCACCAGCTGCTTGCGCAGACGCAGCAGTTCCGGCAGGTGAGCGAGCACTTCGGTGATACCCATCACCGAGAGCTTTTCCATGGGAAACAGGCTGGAGAGACCGGCTGCGGCCATTTCTTCGCCGCCGACGCCGATAAAACGGGCATTGGGATAACGGGCCTGCAGTGACTGCATCAACCCGGCGCCAAGAATATCGCCGGAGGCTTCTCCGGCGATCAGGGCAACCAAGGGGGCGTCCTTGCCAGCTTTCATGTCAGCGTGTGATGCCGCGTTCGGAAGCCTTGAGGGAGTCGATGAGGATCTGGAGCTCGTCGGAGGCATCCATGGCTTCCAGCTCTGCCAGTGCCTGCTCCAGAGTCAGACCCTGGCGGTAGATCACCTTGTAGGCAGTACGCAGGGACGCGATGGTCTCCTTGGACCAGCCACGACGTTTCATGCCTTCGAAGTTCATGCTGCGCGCCTGGGCCGGGTTGCCGGACACCATCACATAGGCAGGAATATCCTTGAGCACCAGTGAACAACCGGAGGTCATGGCATAGGAACCAATCTTGCAGAACTGGTGGACCCCGGTCATGCCACCGAGAATCACTCCATTACCCACGTGGGCATGGCCCGCTACCGAGGCATTATTGGCAAAGATACAGTCATCGCCAACGATGCAGTCATGGGCCACGTGCACATAGGCCATCAGCAGATTACGGCTGCCGATTTTGGTCAGGGAGTTGTCTTGAATGGTACCGCGATGGATGGTCACCGATTCACGGATCACATTGTCATC
>NZ_JABURH010000142.1:17612-19896 GCF_014762765.1 Alcanivorax sp. | reverse complement strand
AGGATATTGCGTTTGGTCATGATGAACTCGGCACTAAGGTGCAAAGTATCACCGGGCACCACTCTGCGTTTGAAACGCGCCCGGTCAGTACCCACCAGCAAATAGATGTACCCATCGCCAGGTTTCTTGTTTTCGGTAACAAAGCCAAGAATACCGGCGGCCTGGGCCATAGCCTCAATGATCAGCACACCCGGCATGATCGGCTCGTGGGGAAAATGACCATTAAAGAAAGGTTCATTGATGGTCACGTTCTTGATCGCTTCGATGCGTTTGCCGGGCTCCACGTCGAGAACCCGGTCAATCAGCAAAAAAGGGTAACGATGCGGCAGGTATTCCCTGACCGCCTGAATATCCATCATCATGTGTTCCACACAGGCAAGTGCCGCAATACGCGGTCGTTAATCGCTTGAACGTTCCAGTTTGCGCACGCGGCGAGCCAGATCATCAAGATTTCGGAAGCGAGCCACATTCCGACGATAGCGGCTCTGGGTATCCACAGGCAACGCAGAGCCGTAAGTGCCAGGCTCAGTGATGGAACTGGAAACCAGTGACATGGCCAGAATCTGCACCTTGTCACATACTTCAATGTGTCCGGCAATGCCGGCGGCTCCGCCGATCAGGCAGTAAGCACCGATTTTCGCAGAACCGGCAATACCGGCTTTACCCGCGATAGCGGTATGATTCCCGATCACCACGTTATGGGCAACCTGGATCTGATTATCCAGAATCACACCGTCGCCGATCACTGTGTCTTCAATGGCACCCCGATCCACAGTAGTACCGGAACCAATTTCCACATCTGCGCCGATGATAACACCGCCGACCTGATGCAGCTTGGTCCAGCCACCACCATTGAACGCGAAACCAAAACCATCACCGCCAATTACGCAATTGGCGTGTATGATAGTTCGGGGACCCAGTGTCACACCATGATAAATTGTAACATTTGGCCAGATCTTGCACTGCTCTCCAATCACCGAACCGGCACCAATCACCGAATTGGCCATGATCACAGCACCCTCACCCACCGTGACTCCAGCATCGATCACCGCATTGGGGCCGACCGACGCGGACGCGGCAACCTGAGCCTGCCCGTCAACTACTGCGGAGGGGTGAATACCCGGCGTCGCTACCGGTGCGGTTTCGAAAAAGGCACTGGCTCTGGCAAAAGACAGGTAAGGGTCTTTCACAATCAGCGCAGCCACCGGGCAGAACTCCCGCTGGGATTCAGGAATCAGCACCGCCGCTGCCCGGGTTTGCTCCAGGAAGCTGCGATAACGCGGATTTGCCAGAAAGGTCAGCTGGCTGCCCGTGGCAGATTGGATCGTACCCAGACCATCTACTGGCTGACCGGGGTTTCCGACCAGTTCTGCATCCAGCTGCCGGGCCAGTTCACCGAGAGTCAGCATTACTTCATCTTGTTCAGTTGTTTGGTCACCGCTTCGGTGATATCCAGATCCGGCTTGGTGTAAATCACCGCTTGAGCGCTGACAACCAGGTCCAGATTCTCTTTCTTGGCAACTTCAGCAACTGCACTTTGCAGTTTGGGTTCCATTTCCTGCAGCAGTTCACGCTGGGCATCGTTGGCACGCTTCTGCAATTTACGCTGAAGACTCTGGATTTCGATCATTTTCTGCTGACCTTCGGTCTGCATTTGTTCCTGCTGCTCAGAAGACATGGTCATGCCTTCCTTCTGCATTTTTTCCTGCATCTTGCCAACTTCCTGACGCAGGCTGTTGAGCCGCTGCTCATCGGCGCCCAGCTCTTTCTCCAGAGCGCTCATACGCGATTTCACATTATCAGCCGCCTGTAGGGCACCAATGGGGTCGATCACACCGACACGACCTTCAGCCATGGCCAAAGCCGGCAGCATTACAACAAAAGCAGCAATCCATTTTTTCATCATTATTAACTCCTAAAAAGTCTGTCCCAGAGAAAATTGGAAAACTTCCGTGTCATCACCAGACTGGTCATTCAGTGCCTTGGCGAGGTTGAAACTGAGGGGGCCAATCGCTGTGAGCCAGGTCAGCCCCACCCCCACGGAAGTACGCAAGTCAGTAGCTTCGAAATCGGCCACAATATCAGTACGTTCTGTTTCAAACACATTGCCCGCATCGGCGAACAGGAAGGTTCGCACGCTTCGGGATTCCGGCGCAAACGGTGTCGGGAAGATCAGCTCCAGGCTGGCTTCGGTAAGCAGGTTGCCACCAATGGGGTCCGGATCCGGATCGCGAGTGCCATTCAGGAAAAACGCCAGCCCTTCAGAGCGTGGCCCCAGGGAGCG
>NZ_JABURH010000142.1:0-17262 GCF_014762765.1 Alcanivorax sp. | reverse complement strand
TCAGTGCCTTCCTTCTCAAGGAAGTTGAAAATATCGACGGCGACAAAATCCCCGGTCGTAATATCCGTTTGCTCATAGGTACCGCCGAAACTCAGTCGCGAGTATTCGGAAATCGGATAACCAAAGGTCACGGAACCACCCAGACGATCCGCCGCATAGGAGGCTACCGAGGTTTCATCAAAATCAATTTTGGAATAAAACAGGCTGAAACCACGGCTCACACCATCCAGGGTGTAGTACGGGTTGTAATGGGAAAAGCTGTAGGAATCCCGGATATCCGAACGGCTCAGTGCGAAAGACACCCGGTTCCCGGAACCACGCCAGTTGTTCTGGGTTACATTGGCACCAAAGATAAAACCGGAAGCATCAGAGAATCCCACATTGGCCCCGATGGACCCCGAGGGCTGCTCTTCCACCTTGTATTCCACATCCACCAGATCTTCCGAATTCGGTACCCGGGGAGTATCCGCTTCCACCACACTGAAGTAGCCCAGCCGTTGCAGGCGCTGACGGGACAAGTCCACCAGGGAAGTGTTGGCCGGCGCCTGTTCAAACTGGCGCAGTTCTCGACGAAGTACTTCGTCATCGGTTTTTGCGTTACCACTGAAGTTGATACGACGGACATACACCTTGCGGCCCGGCTCCACATAGAAGGTCACGTCGACGGTGTTATCTTCATCATTGGCGTTGTGATCGCGGCCGTTGACCTCGGCAAAGGTATAACCCTCGTTACCCAGACGCCGTTTAAGCAAATCATTGGTGTAGGTAACCAGCTGCTGACTGAACACCTGACCCTTTTTGACGATCAGTAGCGGCTCGAGTTGCTCCTCGGCTACCACCAGATCCCCGGCCAGTTTCACCTCATTCACTGTGTACTGTTCACCCTCCGCCACATTGACGGTGATAAAGACACTGCGGCGATCCGGTGTCACCGATACCTGGGTGGACTCGATGGAAAAGTTGATGTAACCGCGATCAAGGTAATAGGAACGCAAACGCTCCAGGTCGCCGCTCAGTTTTTGCCGGGAATATTTATCATCCCCCTTGATGAACGACCAGAATCCCGTGGAGTTCAGTTCGAAATCCTTGAGCAGTTCCTCATCATCGAACAGATCGTTGCCGACGATATTGATATCGCGGATGCGGGCGGCCTTGCCTTCATAAATCTCGATTTTCAGTGCCACACGGTTACGCGGCAACGGCACTGACTCGGTCTTGATATCGGCGCCATAACGACCCTGACTCACATACTGACGCTCCAGCTCACCGGCAATGGCTTGCAAGGTAGAGCGCTGGAACACCTCACCTTCGGCAAGCCCGGCTTCGGTCAGACCCTTGCGCAGATTTTCCTCGTCGATGGACTTGTTACCGGATAGCTCGATACGGGCAATGCTGGGGCGTTCTGCCACTATCACTACCAGGTCATCGCCATCACGACCCAACTGCACATCCTCGAAGTTACCGGTAGCAAACAGTCGCTGTACCGCATCCACGATTTGATCACGGTCAACAGTGTCTCCAGCCTGAATCGGCAATTCGGCATAGACCCGCTCTACCGGCAGGCGCTGCAGCCCTTCAACGCGCACATCGTGCACCTTGAAAGGCACCAAGGATTCCGCGTTTACCCAAGGTGCCAGGCACAGGCAGGCAACCGCCAACAGGCCCTTCAGGTGGCGGTTTAGTTT
This sequence comes from Alcanivorax sp., assembly GCF_014762765.1. GTDB lineage: Bacteria > Pseudomonadota > Gammaproteobacteria > Pseudomonadales > Alcanivoracaceae > Alcanivorax. The sequence goes on along the minus strand of NZ_JABURH010000142.1, from coordinate 15,577 downwards.
GTCCCCAAATCTCATGAAAACTGCTTCACCAAGTCGTTGTAAATGGCCAGTAGCATAAAGCTGATAACTAGCGTCAGCCCTACCCCTTGTGCGGCCATAAGAAACCGCTCCGGTAAACTGCGACCGCGGATCATTTCAATGATTCCAAAGAAAATCCAGCCGCCGTCCAGCATAGGTACCGGTAACAGATTGATAATGCCGAGAGTGATACTCAGATAAGCCAGCAATGCCAGAAAACTGGCGATCCCGTAGGAGGCGCTCTCCCCGGCTACCTGGGCAATGGTAATGGGACCACCCAGATTATCCAGGGACAGTTTGCCGGTGACTAGTTTCACCAGGCTGGCCCAAACGACCTCGCACTGCTCCGCAAAGCGTTCGGAAGCCGCCAGGATGGCGCCACCCGGACCGAATTGCTGTTGATAGATGCCGCCCATGGCCACACCGATACGGCCAAAGGTCTGCTCCCCTTCCGTGACCGTTTCCGGAGTCACGGCAAAACGCCGCAGAGCACCGTCTCTCAACACGGTGATTTCCAGTGTCTCGCCCGCGGAGGCCATGATGGTTTCCTGCCAGCTCTGCCAGCCAGCCACCGGCTCACCATTGAGGGCAACGACCTGATCCTGTGCGCGCAAACCCGCCTGATCAGCCGCACTGCCCGCCACCACTTCACCGATCAATACCGCCTGGCTGATGCCCAGCGCATCCAGGGGGAGCTGCTCCAGGTCAGCCGACCAGGGGGAGGTATCCAGCTCGCGTACGGCGGTATCACCGGATGCCGTCGTCACCGTCACCGGCAGCTTTTCTTTCTCACCCAGGTGCAGAATCAGTTCGTTATAAAAGGGACGCCAGCCTTCTACCGCCGTTCCCCCAGCCTCTACAATCCGGTCTCCCGGCGCAAACCCAGCCTGCTCCGCGACCGTCCCGGGCATCACCGGGCCTACGACCGCCTGCATACGACTTTGCCCGAAACTGACCATTAACAACCAGTAGATCAGCATGGCGAGGATAAAATTGAATACCGGGCCGGCAGCGTAGGTAACCACTCTCTGCCACGCAGGTTTGCTGGAAAATTCACCCAGGTCCCCAGCTGCGGTTTCGTCTTCACGGGCATCCAGGGGCTTAACATAGCCCCCCAGAGGAATGCCGCTGATCACCCATTCGGTACCTTTCTTGTCCGTGAACCGGAACAGCTTGGGGCCAAACCCCACAGAGAAAGTCAGCACACGAACGCCGAAGGCACGCATTGCCAGGAAGTGGCCCCATTCATGAAAAGCCACAATAATGACGATGGTGACAACAAAGGCCAGGATCGTCAGCATTCGCGCTCCTTGATACTCTGACAGGCAGCACTGCGCGCCTGCCGATCAATCTCCATTACCGATTCCACATCCGTACAGGCGGGGGCAGCCTGGCGTTCCAGAGTGCGTGCCACCACAGCGGGAATCCCCATAAAATCCAGCCTGCCAGCCAAAAAGGCGGCAACGGCCTCTTCATTGGCCGCATTCAATACCGCCGTGGCCGTTCCGCCAGCGCGCATGGCATCCCGCGCCAGACCGAGGCACGGGAAACGCTGCAAATCCGGCGCCTCAAAATTCAACCCCACCAAGGCGGAAAAGTTCAGGCGCTCTGCACCGGACTCCACCCGCTCCGGCCATGACAGCCCGCAGGCGATGGGGGTCCTCATGTCCGGCGTACCCATTTGTGCCAAAACCGAACCATCCCGGTAGGCCACCATGGAATGCACCACGCTCTGCGGATGCACCACCACATCAATCATGTCCGGGGACACATCAAACAGCCAGCAGGCTTCGATAAATTCCAGCCCCTTGTTCATCAGGGTGGCAGAATCCACCGAGATCTTCGGGCCCATGTCCCAGTTGGGATGTTTCACCGCCTGTTCCGGCGTCACAGCCTTGAGTTCTTCAACACTGAATTCACGGAACGGGCCACCGGAAGCAGTGAGCAACAGCCGCTCCACGCCGGCATTGACGCCCTCCTCGGGGAGGCACTGAAAAATCGCGTTATGCTCGGAATCCAGTGGCAACAGCGTGGCCCCATGACGCTTCACCGCATCCATGAACAATGAACCGGTGACCACCAGGGCCTCCTTGTTGGCCAGCAATACCCGCTTGCCGCTTTCTACCGCCGCCAGAGTCGGCCTGACGCCCGCCGCTCCGACGATAGCAGCCACCACGGTATCCGCATCCGGATGGGCGGCAAGATCCGCCAAAGCACCGGGGCCTGACAATACTTCCACTTGAGACCCGGCCTCGGCCAGATGGTTCCTGAGGGACGCCGCCGCAACAGGGTCTGACATGGCCGCAAAACGGGGCCGAACTGTCAGACAGAGCTCCGCCATCAGTTGCCAGCGGGAGCTGGCCGTGAGAGCAAATACCTCATACCGCTGCGGGTGCCGGGCCACCACATCCAGGGTCTGCTGGCCAATGCTGCCGGTGGCTCCGAGAATTGTCAGACGCTGTCTGGCAGTGGGTGTCACAGACTGCCTCCCGGCAGGGAAAACCAGTTGAAACCGGCCAGGGCGATGGGCATGGCGGCGGTGACACTGTCGATACGATCCAGCATGCCACCGTGGCCGGGCAGGATGGTGCCACTGTCCTTGAAGCCTCGCTCACGCTTGACCATGCTCTCGAACAGATCACCCAGTGCCGACGCCAATACCGTCAACAGGGCCACGATCATCAGCGGAAGCAAGTTGGCCTCCAGCAGCCCAGCCGCATAGACGCCGGCCACCACGGCCAGCGCCAGCGCCACACCGCCGGCCAGACCTTCAATGGTCTTGCCGGGACTGACCAGCGGCGCCAACTTGTGTTTACCGAAGGCACGGCCGGCAAAATAGGCGCCGGTATCCGCTGCCCATACCCAGAGCAGTATGAACATCAGCGCCCAAGGGCCAGCCAGCCCCAGTGCCCCCACATCTTGAAGCTGCACAATTGCGGCCCAGGAAGGCACCAGCAGCAACAGACCTACCAGGCCCATCAGCGCCGGGCGATACCAGGCGCGGGCGTTGCCCGGGTAGCCGATCACCAGCACCAGGGCCAGCAACCACCAGACGGGAATGGCGTTGAGCAGCCAGGCCGGGCGGTAGATCTCCGCCAGTGCCATCACCACACCCAGGCCAATCACCCAGGCGCTTCGCACCGCAGCGGACACCTTGCCCATCATGGCCGCCCACTCCCAGCCTGCCAGCACAAAAAATACGCCAGCAACCAGAGCAAACGGCAAGCGATCCAGCCCGAATACAGCGCCCAGCACAATGGGCAGCAGGATCAGCGCGGTAATCACGCGCAGTTTCAGCATTCTTATTCTCCTTTCAACCCGGCCACTTCTTCGCCAGAACGTCCAAAACGTCGCTGGCGGCCGGCATAGTCCTGCAAGGCGGCAGCAAAGGCGTCCGCATTAAAATCAGGCCATAAAAGCGGGGAAAAAAACAGTTCGCTGTAGGCCAGTTGCCACAGCAGAAAATTGCTGATGCGCTGGTCTCCGCCAGTGCGAATCAGCAGGTCGGGCAGAGGCAGATCAGCCATGGCCACCTGCTGCCCCAGGGCTTCGGGTGTGATCTGATCAGGCGTGATACGGCCCTGCTCCACCTGGATAGCCAGCTGACGGGCCGCCTGGGCAATATCCCACTGGCCACCATAGTTCACCGCGATGATCACCGTCATGCGCGGGTTATCCGCGGTCAGCGACTCGGCCTCTGCCATGCCTTCTTGCAGGTCCTCAGCAAAGGCGCTGCGATCACCGATAAAACGGATGCGCACACCGTGACCATGCAGCTCCTCCACACGGCCGCCCAGGGCCTTGAGGAAAAGCGCCATCAGGTGATCCACTTCCGCCTGCGGGCGACGCCAGTTCTCCGAGCTGAAGGCAAACAGGGTCAGCGCTTCGATACCCCGTTCTGCGGCACTGCGGATAATGGTCTGCACGGTGGCCTCACCGGCACGGTGGCCTTCTTCCCCGGGCAGCCCCTGCTTGCGGGCCCAGCGGTTGTTGCCATCCATGATGATGGCCACATGCCGGGGAAGTTCACCCTGGTGGGAGTCGATGTCCGGGGCGCTGGAGTGGATGTTTTCACTGGCCATACTGCATCCGCCAAATAACAAAAAGCGGGCTGACGTACACCTGAATCCTTGGCTTCAGGTCACAAGCCCGCATCCGTGAACGATGACCGGTTTTATTAAACCGTCATCAACTCCTCTTCTTTCTCTTTCAGCACGCGGTCCACTTCCACCACCATCTTGTCGGTGAGTTGCTGGATCAATTCTTCGCCGCGACGCTCTTCATCCTCGGAAATTTCCTTTTCCTTGAGAAGCTCCTTCAGGTCGCTGTTGGCGTCCCGGCGAACACTACGCACGGATACCCGCGCCTGCTCGGCTTCAGCCCGTACAACCTTGACCAGATCCCGACGGGTTTCTTCGGTCAGCGGTGGCAACGGCAGCCGGATCAGGCTGCCAGAGGTAGAGGGGTTCAGGCCCAGATCAGAGGTCATGATAGCCCGCTCAATCTGCGGAATAAGACTCTTGTCAAAGGGAGAGATAGTCAGTGTACGCCCCTCTTCCACGGAGATATTACCAAGCTGCTGCAGCGGGGTCTCCGCTCCATAGTAATCCACCGTGATGTTGTCCAGCAGACTGGGATGTGCACGTCCGGTACGCACGCGCTTCAGCGCAGTATCCAGCGCAGCCAGACTTTTCTTCATGCGGGATTCCGCATCTTTGCGAATATCGTCAATCACCGTTATTCCTCGCCTTTCTTTTCAGCAGGGCCTGGCAAGCCTCGAGATGCCAACCAGACCCTTGTTATGCAACGCCCGCAAAGCGGACAACACAAAACTTCATGACAATGGCTGCCCGGGGATTACCCGGCTTCCACCAGGGTGCCTTCGCTACCACCCAGCATCAGGTTGAGCAGCGCGCCCTTCTTGTTCATATCAAACACGCGCAGAGGCATGGAGTGATCACGGCACAGACAGATGGCCGTGAGATCCATAACCCCGAGTTTTTTATCCAGCACCTCGTCGTAGGTCAAGGTGTCGTATTTGACCGCGGCCGGGTTCTTCTGCGGGTCATCATTATAGACCCCATCCACCTTGGTGGCTTTTAGTACCACATCAGCACTGATCTCGATACCGCGAAGGCAGGCAGCGGAATCAGTGGTAAAGAAAGGATTGCCGGTACCGGCACAGAAAATCACCACCTCACCATTCTTGAGATGGCGATTGGCATTGCGGTGGTCATAATGCTCCACCACCCCGCTCATGGGGATGGCCGACATCAGACGGGTGCGGATATTGGATCTCTCCAGCGCATCGCGCAGGGCCAGCCCGTTCATTACCGTAGCCAGCATACCCATATGATCGCCCGCCACCCGGTCCAGACCAGCGCTTTGCAAGGCTGCACCGCGGAACAGGTTACCACCACCTACTACCAGGCCCACCTGGACCCCGATACCGACGAGCTGACCGATTTCCAGGGAAATCGCATCCAGAACCTTGGGGTCAATTCCGAAGCCTTCGTCACCCGCCAGCGCTTCACCGCTCAGCTTGAGCAGAATACGGTTATAGCGCGGCGAGCGCTCCTTGTTCGTCGGCATGTCTTGTTCTCCACCACTCATAAGAAAGCGCCACCCATGAATACCCGCCATCATCTTGCTGTGTTACCGGCCTCAGCCGGTCTTTACGCTGCGCCCATCCAGCGTCGGCATATGGTCTGCTAGCACAGTACCGCCCCGCGCGATGGTTGCAAGCGCTTTTGCTTGAATCGCCTGTAACAGCCAGTCAACAGGCGAAAAAAACGCCCTGCTGATCTCGCCAGCAAGGCGTTCTTTACTCATCGATCGATGCCAGCCTCAGCCTTTGGCCGCAGCTTCTACCTCGGCAGCGAAATCGACTTCTTCTTTCTCAATACCTTCGCCCACCACCAGACGCTCGAAAGCGACGATCTCGGCGCCAGCACCCTTCACCAGGGCGCCTACGGAAGTATTAGGATCCTTCACGAAAGGCTGGTCCAGCAAGCTCACTTCTTTCAGGAACTTGTTGATACGGCCACCGAGCATCTTCTCGACGATCTCGGCCGGCTTGCCTTCCATATCCGGCTGGGCGCGGATGATCTCTTTCTCTTTTTCCAGCGTTTCCACCGGAACCTGATCACCACTGATAACCATCGGGTTAACCGCAGCCACGTGCATAGCCACATCTTTACCCAGCTCGGCGTCGCCACCGTTCAGGGCTACCAGCACACCGATACGGCCGCCGTGAACGTAGGCACCAATGGCACCTTCCGCTTCCAGCTTGGCAGCACGACGAATCTGGATGTTCTCACCGATCTTCTGAACCAGCGCCTGACGGGCTTCTTCAACGGTGGAACCATCTTCCAGCTTCAGCTCGCCGATTTTGGCAGCGTCGGTTTCGCCAGCGGCCAGAGCAGCGCCAGCCACTTTGTCGCAGAAACCCAGGAAGTTGTCATCACGGGCCACGAAATCGGTTTCGGAGTTGATCTCTACCATTACAGCCACGGTGTTGGCGTCGTTGGTCGCAACCACAACACCGCCTTCCGCGGCAGTACGACCGGCTTTCTTGGCCGCTTTGGCCTGACCGGACTTACGCATGTCGTCAATGGCTTTTTCGATATCGCCATCCGCTTCCACCAGCGCCTTCTTGCACTCCATCATGCCAAGACCGGTACGCTCGCGAAGCTCCTTAACCATTGCAGCAGTTACAGCAGCCATGATTATCCTCTCAATTTGGTAAATTTCGGTAAGACAGGCAGGCCGCGATGGCCTGCCTCGACGGATCAACCTTCGGCTTTCTCGCCTTCGGCCTCGTCGGCTACCTCGACGAATTCGCTTTCGCCACCGGTCTGGTTCTGGGCGTACTGCTTGCCTTCCAGAATGGTGTCGGCCGCCGCTTTCACGTACAGCTGAATAGCACGGATGGCGTCGTCGTTACCCGGGATCACGTAATCCACGCCATCCGGGTTGGAGTTGGTGTCCACCACCGCTACAACCGGAATACCCAGCTTGCGGGCTTCCTGCAGGGCGATGTCTTCGTGATCCACGTCGATCACGAACAGGGCATCAGGCAGACCACCCATGTCCTTGATACCACCGATGGAGCGCTCGAGCTTGTCCATCTCACGCTTGCGCATCAGCGCTTCTTTCTTGGTCAGCTTGTCAAAGGTGCCGTCCTGGAACTGGGCTTCCAGCTCGCGATACCGCTTGATGGACTGACGGATGGTTTTCCAGTTGGTGAGCATGCCGCCCAACCAACGGTGATCAACGTAGGGCATACCGCAACGCTGAGCTTCTTCGCTCACCGCTTTCTGCGCTGCACGCTTGGTACCAACAAACAGGATCTTGTTGTTGCTGGCAGCCAGCTTGTTCAGGAACGCCATGGCGTCGTTGAACAGAGGCAGGGTCTTTTCCAGGTTGATGATGTGAATCTTGTTACGGGCGCCAAAGATGTATGCATTCATCTTCGGGTTCCAGTAACGGGTCTGGTGGCCGAAGTGCACACCGGCCTTCAGCATATCGCGCATAGTTACGCTGGACATTGTTAATACTCCACTTTGGGTTAGGCCTCCACGCCCCCGCATAAACCCAACCAGCACCCTTAAACAGGAATACCAGCACCCGGAGCTATGTGACGGGGCATGTGTGATTTCCTTCCCCACCCAACGGCGGTTACAATGCGGCACTTGGCGCCACAGGGCCGTCAGTGAGCGGGAAAGCGCGCGCTTTATACCACAGGCGCCCTTTCCGGGCAACGCCAAAGGCGCATTCGCAGCACAGAGAGTGCTGACGCATACCCGCTCAACCCACTGAAATAGCTGGAGTTTCCTCAAGTCTCATGAATGTTGTCATCAAAACCCCCGAACAGATCGCCAAAATGCGCGAAGCGGGCAAACTGGCCGCCGAAGTCCTGGAAATGATCGGCGAGCACGTCAAGGCGGGGGTCACCACCGAGGAACTGGACCGCATCTGTCACGACCATATCGTCAACAAGCAGCATGCCATCCCCGCCTGTCTGGGCTATGGCGGCGCGCCGGGCCGCATTCCGTTCCCCAAATCCGTTTGCACCTCGGTGAACCACGTGGTCTGCCATGGCATTCCCAATGACCGTAAAGCTCTCAAAAACGGCGACATCGTCAATATCGATGTCACCGTGATCAAGGATGGCTGGCACGGCGACACGTCCAAGATGTTTTATGTGGGAGAGCCCTCCGTACTGGCCCGCCGGCTGGTGGAAACCACCCGCGAGTGCATGATGGCCGGTATCCGCATGGTCAAACCCGGCGTCCGCCTGGGCGATATCGGCCACCGCATCCAGAAAATGGCCGAAGGTGAACGCTTCTCTGTGGTGCGCGAGTACTGCGGCCACGGCATCGGCGAGGGATTCCATGAAGAGCCCCAGGTGGTGCATTACGGCAAGCCTGGCACGGGTCTTGAATTGCAGGAAGGCATGGTGTTCACCATTGAACCCATGATCAATGCCGGCAAGGCGGCCAACAAGCTGCTGCCGGACAACTGGACCGTGGTCACCAAGGATCGCAAATTGTCTGCTCAGTGGGAGCACACCATCGCGGTAACCGCCGATGGTTACGAAGTTCTAACCGCCCGCAGCGAAGAAACCGATTTGTACTGACACGGGCCGCCAACCGGTTTCCTGCCAGTTACCGTTACGGTCGCTGGCATGCCCGCAACACCACCACAGGACATTCATGACCTTCTCCCCTGCCCTGCCCCAGGAACAACTGTTTGAGGCCCTCCAGGAAAGCGCCCAACCGGGCCAGTATGCCCGCCAGTATCTGGAGCAGGGTCAGGAGCGCCTCAACCAGGCCTTTGCCTCCACCGACATTACCGAACTGGTCCGCGCCCGGGCCGATCTGGTGGACCAGGTGATGATTGCCGCTTGGTCCCTGTTCGGACTCGCCGACCGGGATGGCGTGGCACTGGTGGCCGTGGGCGGCTATGGCCGGGCCGAGCTTCACCCCTGTTCTGATGTGGACGTGCTGGTGTTGATGGCCGACAGTCCGGATCAGACCCTGCGCGACTGCCTGGAGCGTTTCGTCGCGTTCCTGTGGGATATGGGCCTGGAAATCGGCCATGCAGTGCGCACTCTGGATGAATGCGTGGATCTGGCCCGGGAAGACATCACCGTTGCCACCAATATTATGGAAGCGCGCACCCTGGGTGGCAGCGACACCCTTCGCCTTCAGCTGGAAGAGCGCACCGGCCCCGAGCACATGTGGGACTCCGCCGCCTTCTTCGCCGCCAAGTGGCAGGAACAGGTAGCCCGGCACAAGCGCTTCAATGACACCGAATACAATCTTGAACCGGATCTGAAAAATGCCCCCGGCGGCCTGCGTGATGTGCAGATGATCGCCTGGGTGGCCAAACGCCACTTCAATGCCGACAGCCTGGAAGCCCTGGTAGATGTGGGCTTTCTCACCGCTGAAGAATATGGCGTGCTGCGCAAGTGCCTGGATTATCTCTGGGAAGTACGCTGGCAATTACACGTGCATACCGAGCGCAACGAAAACCGGCTGCTATTTGATCATCAGCGCCAGCTCGCCACCCGTCTGGGCCACGAGGATTCCGACGCCAACCTGGCGGTAGAGCATTTCATGAAAGGCTTCTATCGGGTGGCGCTGGCCCTGTCGGTGCTCAATGAAATGCTGCTGCAGCTGTTCGATGAGGTGATCCTGCACAACGAAAAGCCGGACCAGGTACGGCCACTGAATCGGCGCTTCCAGGTGCGCAACGACTACCTGGAAGTAACCAGCCCGCAAGTCTTCGAGAAGCACCCAAGCGCCCTGCTGGAAGCCTTCGTGCTGATGGCCCAGAACCCGGAACTGAAAGGCATACGCGCCTCCACGGTGCGAGCACTGATTTACAACCGCCGACAGATCAACGACGCCTTCCGCAATGATCCGGAAAATACCGGCCTGTTCATGCAGTTGCTGCGCAGCCCCCATGCCCTGTTCTCGCAACTGCGACGCATGAAACGCTACGGCATCCTCGGCAAATACCTGCCGGAGTTCGGCGGCATCATCGGCATGATGCAATACGACCTGTTCCACATCTACACCGTGGATGCCCATACCCTGCTGGTGATCAAGAACATGCGCCGGCTGCGCTATGAAGACCTGCGCGAAGAATTCCCGCTGGCCAGCGAGGTGTTCTACCGCCTGCCCAAACCGGAACTGCTCTACGCCGCCGGCCTGTACCACGATATTGCCAAGGGCCGTGGCGGCGACCATTCCGAGCTGGGCGCAGAAGATGCCATTGCCTTCTGCCAGCGCCACGGGCTAACCGCCTGGGACGGCAAGCTGGTGGCCTGGCTGGTGAGAAATCATCTCACCATGAGCGTGACCGCACAGCGCAAGGACATCTCCGACCCGGACGTAGTCTACGAATTTGCCCGCAAGGTTGGCGACCTGGTGCACCTGGATTATCTCTACGTGCTGACCGTGGCCGACATCAACGCCACCAACCCCACCCTGTGGAACTCCTGGCGCGCCTCCCTGCTCCGTCAGCTCTACACCGAGACCAAGCGTGCCCTGCGCCGGGGCCTCAACAACCCGGTGGAAAAACAGGACTGGATCGACGAAACCCGCGATGCGGCAATGAAAATGCTCACCGAGCGGGATCACGACCCCAAAGCCATCGAATCCCTGTGGGCGAACATCGGTGACGAATACTTTCTGCGCGAAACGCCCCGGGATATTTCCTGGCATACTGAAGCGCTGCTGGACCGGGATGAGCCGGAAGACCCGCTGGTGCTGATCCGCGAATCCAGCCAGAGCGTACTGGCCGGCGGCTCGCAGATCTTTATCTACACCCCGGACACCCGCAACCTGTTCAGCGCGACGGTGAACGCCCTGGATACCCTGGGCCTGACCATCATGGACGCGCGCATCATTACCAGTGCCGACGGCTTCAGCCTGGATACCTATATCGTATTGGACGAGCACGGCACCCCCATTGGCGAGGACTGGCCGCGCATCGAACAGATTCGCAAGACGCTCACCGAGACCCTGAAGCATCCGGAACGCTTCTCCTCCACGGTGAGCCGGCGCATGCCGCGTCGACACAAACATTTCGATGTGCCCACCCAGGTATTGATCAGCAACGATATCGTCAACGACCGCACCGCCGTGGATATCCAGACCCTGGATCGCCCCGGCCTGCTCGCCCATATCGGCCGCATCTTCATGCGCTTCGAGTTGCTGGTGCAGAATGCCCGCATTGCCACCCTCGGCGAGCGCGTGGAAGACGTCTTCTTCATTACCGATCTCGATGGTGACCCGGTTTCCGACCCGGCCCTGTGTCAGGAGCTGCAGGAAACTCTCATCAAAGAGCTCGACGACAAGAACAACGGAAACTCCTGACCCTATGAACCCAGATCTGGAACGGTTGCACCCTTACCCGTTTGAAAAACTGAAACTCCTGTTCAAGGATTTGCCCGCCTCGGACAAGTCGCCCATTGCCCTGTCCATTGGCGAACCCAAGCACGCCTCGCCGGACTTTGTGCAACAGGTGCTGCGCGACAACTCAGCCCTGCTGTCGCGCTACCCGACCACCGCCGGCATTACGGAACTGAGTGACGCCATAGCCACCTGGCTCAAGCGCCGCTTCCACCTCAACAGCGTGGATGCCAGCAGCCAGGTACTGCCGGTGAACGGCACCCGGGAGGCCCTGTTTGCCTTTACCCAGGCCGTCATTGACCGTCAGCGTCAACCACTGGTACTGATGCCCAACCCGTTCTACCAGATTTATGAAGGCGCCACCTTGCTCGCCGGTGGTGAGCCGATGTACCTGCCCTGCACAGACGACACTGGCCTGCAGCCGGATTTCGACGCGGTCAGCGAAGACACCTGGATTCGTACCCAGCTGCTGTTTATCTGCACTCCCGGTAACCCCACTGGCGCCACGCTTACCAAGGCCCAGCTCAAGGCCCTGATACAGCTGGCCGACAAGTATGATTTCGTCATCGCCTCGGACGAGTGTTATTCGGAAATCTACCGGGACAAGCCCCCCGCCGGCCTGCTGCAGGCCTGTGCGGAACTGGGCCGGGATGACTATCGCCGCTGCGTGGTCTTCCACTCCCTGTCCAAGCGCTCCAACCTGCCGGGGCTGCGCTCCGGCTTTGTGGCCGGTGACAGCGAAATCCTCAAGGGTTTCCTGCGCTACCGCACCTACCACGGCTGCGCCATGCCTATTCATCATCAGCTGGCCAGCATCGCAGCCTGGAATGATGAAAGCCATGTGGAAAAAAACCGGGCCCTTTATCGGGAAAAGTTCGACGCGGTACTGGACATTCTCGGCGGCCCTCTTAAGGTATCCGCCCCGGCTGCGGGCTTCTACCTGTGGCCTAAAACACCGATTTCCGATGAGGAATTCGCCCGGCGCCTGCAAGCGGAGCAGAATGTCACCGTACTGCCCGGCCGCTACCTGTCACGCACAGTGAATGGCAAAAACCCGGGCAAGAACCGGGTAAGAATGGCGCTGGTGGCTCCGCTGGAAGAGTGTGTAGAAGGGGCGAAACGCATCAAGGCGTTACTGGATACGCTGTAAAAGGCAGCTACAAGCCACAAGCTTCAAGCTGCAACACGGATCAGGATTAACTCAACCTGACACACCCTGCCCGCGCATAAATGCAGAAATCAAGCGCGGCGATAAAGTTGAAGGGCTCTGCGACATATCCCGCGTTGAGGCTTGCAGCTTGAAGCTAGTATCTCGAAGAGGAAAACACATGGAATTGACCATCTTCGGTATCAAGAACTGCGATACCATGAAGAAAGCCATGAACTGGCTGGATGAAAACGGCATCGACTATCACTTCCATGACTACAAGAAGGAAGGCGTGCCCGAGCAACGTCTCCGCCAGTGGCTGGAAGCACTGGGCTGGGAAACCGTGATCAACAAACGCGGTACCACCTGGAAAAAGCTGGATGATGCTGTCAAGGAATCCATGAACACAGAAAAGGCGATTACCGTGGCAACCGATAACCCGTCCATCATCAAACGCCCGATTCTGCAAAACGACAATTTCATCCTCGCCGGTTTCAAGGCCGACGAGTGGAAAGACACTTTGAATTAAGAAACGTCAGGCGCCTGACGTCCGACGCATAAGAGAGGACACCATGAGCAACTTTTTCGCCATCGCCCTGGGCTGCGGCACCAAGAACCGCAACGACAACTGGCTGGAAGTGTTTTATCCGGATCCAGCTCTCAACCCGGATGACAAACTGGTCGAAGTCATTCGCGAAGAACTCGGTTACGAAGGTGGTAATGCCGCCATCGAACTGACCCACCGTCAGGTACAGCACATTGCCCGCGAATGGCGCGAAGCCGGCTTCGAGCACGAAGCCAGCTATGCCGTTGCCTTCCAGGAGTCGGATCGCCCCGTGGTTCTCACTGTTCTGGAAACCGATGCAGAGCCGGCGTCCACCCCCGAGGCCTACCTGAAGCTGCAGCTGATTTCTCATCGTTTGGCAAAGCCACACGGTATTAACCTGTCCGGTATGTTCCCGCTGCTGCCCAATGTGGCATGGACCAACGAAGGGGCCGTGGACCTGGACGAACTGCCTGAGCGTCAGCTGATGGCTCGCCTTAACGGCAAGGTGCTGGAAGTGAACAGCGTGGACAAGTTTCCCAAGATGACCGACTACGTAGTGCCCAAGGGCGTACGTATTGCCGACACCGCGCGGGTCCGTCTGGGCGCCTACGTGGGCGAAGGCACCACCATCATGCATGAAGGCTTTATCAATTTTAACGCCGGCACCGAAGGCCCGGGCATGATCGAAGGCCGTATCTCTGCCGGCGTTTTCGTCGGCAAGGGCTCCGATATCGGCGGTGGCGCCTCTACCATGGGCACCCTGTCCGGCGGCGGCAACATCATCATTTCCCTGGGCGAAGGCTGCCTGCTGGGCGCCAACGCCGGCACCGGCATTCCTCTGGGCGACCGCTGCACCATCGAAGCCGGCCTGTACATCACCTCCGGCTCCAAGGTGCAGCTACTGGACGACAAGGGCGAGATCGTGGACACCGTCAAGGCCCGCGATCTGGCCGGCCAGCCCGACCTGCTGTTCCGCCGCAACACCACGAACGGTGCAGTGCAGTGCCTTACCAACAAGAGCGCCATTGCCCTGAACGAAGAGCTGCATAAACATAATTAACGCAACAAGCGGCATGCTTCACACCCGCGTGTCCGCGTAATCTCTGTAGGAGCACCTCTCGAGGTGCGAACCAGCCACCGGGATTTTCCCTGACCGGTTCGCACCTCGAGAGGTGCTCCTACAGCGGCTTTGAATCACCGATACTGGAATACCCATGTCCCGCACCCTCGACTACACCAAAGAACTCATCCGCCGCGCCTCCGTTACCCCCGAGGACGAAGGCTGCCAGGACTGGATGATCGAAAAACTGGAAGCGCTTGGTTTTCAGTGCGAAACCCTGTGGTTCGAGGAAGTGCGAAACCTGTGGGCGCGGCGTGGCACCCAAGGGCCGGTGTTTGCCTTTGCCGGCCACACTGACGTGGTCCCCACCGGGGATGTGTCGGCATGGAAGTACGATCCTTTCACGCCCACCGAGGAAGGTGACCTGCTCTATGGGCGTGGCACCGCGGACATGAAAGGCTCCATCGCCGCCATCATGGTGGCCATTGAGGATTTTGTGGCAGCGCATCCGGACCACAACGGCAGCCTGGCGCTGTTGATCACTGCCGATGAAGAAGGCCCGTCAGTGAACGGCACCGTCAAAGTGGTCGAGCATCTGCAGGCCCGCAATGAACACATCGACTATTGCCTGGTGGGCGAACCCTCCTCCACCAATACCGTGGGCGATGTGATCAAGAATGGTCGCCGTGGCTCCCTCGGCGCACGCCTGACCGTAAAAGGCATTCAGGGGCACGTTGCCTACCCGCACCTGGCCCGCAACCCGGTCCACGATGCGGCACCAGCCCTGGCCGAGCTGGCCAGCACCGAATGGGATCAAGGAAACGATTTCTTCCCGGCCACCAGTTTCCAGATTTCCAACATCAACGCCGGCACCGGGGCCACCAATGTGATCCCCGGCACCTGCGAAGTGATCTTCAATTTCCGTTTCTCCACAGAACTGACCGATGCCCTGCTGCGCGAGCGTACCGAGGCTATCCTGGACAAACATGGCCTGGATTACGACCTGCAGTGGACCCTGTCCGGTCAGCCGTTCCTCACCGATCGCGGCGCCCTGGTGGACGCTGCCGTTACTGCCATCCTTGATGTCACCGGCCTCGACACGGAACTGTCCACCGCCGGCGGTACCAGTGACGGGCGCTTTATCGCCCCCACCGGCAGCCAGGTAGTGGAGCTGGGCCCCACCAATGCCACCATCCACAAGGTAGACGAGCACACCAGCATCAGCGAGCTGGATACACTGACCCGCATCTACACCCGCCTGCTCGAAAAGCTGATGCAGTGAATCGGTACTCGTTGCCGAGGGTGTCCGTAGCGCGGAAACAGGCTAAATCCGACCTCTACTTATGGCACCTGTAGGAGCACCGCTCGAGGTGCGAACC
>NZ_JABURH010000069.1 GCF_014762765.1 Alcanivorax sp. | reverse complement strand
TGCTCCTGCGCATAGGTATTCTGCAGGGTCAGACCATGCACCTGCGGATCAGCGGTAAGGACATCTTCCAGCAGGCTATCATGCAGCTCACGGTCAAACACCAAACGGGCATATTTTTCCGCAAACAGCACCGGAGCCAGCAGGTTCTTTCCCTCTGACAGGGTCATGGCCTGCTCAAAATGGACCTTCGCCTGATCCGGCTTACCGCCCAGAGATGCGGGCAGGATGCTGCTCAGCACGCCCAGGTACATGTGCGCCTGGCCATACTGGTAACCCTCATCCAGAACCACTACACGCTCCATGATGGCTTCCACGCGGCCCAGTTCAGCCACCGCATTCCAGTCGCTGGTGTTCTGCTGAATGTAACCGGCCCAGGCGCTGCCCAGGGTGAACAGCATAGGCACATCGCCCTTGCCGGCATCTTCCAGCAGTTCCTCGAACTCGGGCACGGACAAATCACGCAGGTCGCAGTAATCGCTATCGTGGGCACAGGCGGAGCGGAAAGCATAATCCAGCGCCTTGTCACTGAGCTTGCGGGCCCGTTTCGGGTCTTCCACGAACAGGCCCGCATAGGCGCCATAAAGGTCTGCCCCGCTGGCCAGCATGGAGGCGCTGTCAGGCCAGTTTTCGATCAGGCCGTCCACCATCAACAGATAGGTGGGCAGGCCTTCAGCCACCAGCTCAAGGTCGTTGTTGTTGAGTACGCCATAGGGCAGGTTGTCGTCGATGCTGGCCAGGGAACAGCCCTGCAAGGAAACGACCGCTGCAACAAGGAATGAGGGGACAAACCCGGGTAGGAAGCGCCACTGCATAGGTCGCCAGTATCCTTTCATGATTGTGACCATTTGTTTTGGCAGTCTTTATAGCAGTACGACCGGGGTAACTCAAACGGCCCCGACCCCTTGCGCCCGCCGCCAGAGGCCGAAACCGGCCCCCAGCAGACAACCACTGACCAGCCCCGCCAGATGCGCCGCATTGGCCACCACACTGGACAGCCCCACAAAGCAGATCACCATCCAGGCCAGCATGAAGATGACGATCTCCCGGCGCAGGGGGTAACCGGATTGGGGATTTACCTTGCCGTAAATCCACAAATAGCCAAGCAGCCCGTAAACCACCCCGGACAGACCACCGAACATGGGCCCGGTATGGAAGAACTGGGCCACATTGGCGGTAATACCGGTGACCAGGGTGACCAGCACCAGCTGCCCACTGGACTGGAAGCGCTCGATCAGGCGGCCCAGGTCCGACCACCAGAGCAGGTTAAACAGCAGGTGCAGCAGGGAAAAGTGCAGCAGCATGGGGGTCACTAGTCGCCAGGGCTGGTTCTCCAGCCCGTCCAGTGCCGCCGGGAACAGCAGCGCCCGGTAGACGCCATCGCCCATCAGGTACGGCGTCAGGTAAACCAGCACGCTGACAATCAGCACGATGCGGGTGACCCAGCCCAGGCTGGCAAACCAGCCCCCGGACATGAGTGGCTGAGGACGCCCGGTGAGGGGCTCCACCGGCTGGCGACCCTGCTGATGCCTGAGATCGGCAATCAGCTCTTCCAGCAAGGCCTTGGCATGGTTGTACTGCGCCGGGTCCTGCAGGTCGATGATCTGCTCACTGCCCTCCTCCCGGCGCGCCACCGCAAAGCCATTGCGCTTGAGGGTATGCTCAAACAGCTCGGCCAGTTCCGGCTGCGGGGTACGGATCAGTTCCATGCCAGGCCCTCCAGGGCATTGTTACGTTGTGCCGGCGTCAGCGCGGCCAGGTTTTCCACCTGCTGCCAGAAACAGTCCCAGTCCCGCTGGCATTGTTCCAGCAGGCGGGCAAAGGCAGGCACATGATCATTGTAGTCACTGACACCGTTTAACTGGGCATTGTTCAACGGCCCGTCAAAGAAACCACGGTAACCGGCCAGGGCTGGCAGACTTTGTTGCTCACGGAAAAAGCGCTCCCGGGCCTGCTGCTGGATGCGGGCTTTTTCCCGGGCCAGCACCTCCGCATCCTGCTCAGCAGTGTAAAGCTGTTTCAGCGCCTCACGGGTATCGGTGACGATGGCCATAAAGGCCTGACGGACCTGCTCACGGCGCTGCCAGAAATCCGCCGGCAAGGGCTCGCCAGTGGCGGCAAAGAAATCCAGCGCACCTTCCCGGCCCACCAGGGTGGCGAGGGATTCATTGAAACGGGTGTCGCTCTTGATATACAGGCGTCGATGGGCCAGCTCGTGGATCAACAGTTCCGCCAGGGCCGGCTCAGAGCGTTGCAGCATGGGCGTG
The DNA here is from genome assembly GCF_014762765.1 of Alcanivorax sp. GTDB lineage: Bacteria > Pseudomonadota > Gammaproteobacteria > Pseudomonadales > Alcanivoracaceae > Alcanivorax. The sequence continues at coordinate 1,405 of NZ_JABURH010000069.1, read as the reverse complement.
GTCAACGGATCGGCAAACCAGCCGAGGGTGGAATAGGCAATAGCGCCGCCCACGTAGGTATCCAGCCCTTGTTCGCTGAGGCGTGCGGCCGCCTTTTCCGCCGCCGGGCGCTGGAAATACCCCCGGTAGCTGACACAGCCAATCAGCGGGTAACACCAGGTTTTGGGAGTCAGTGACCAGGCCGGTGCCGCCAGCACATTCCAGACCACGGCGTCCTGCTCCAGGGCCACATACTGGTGATAGACATCCTCGGCGGGCAGCGCCAAATTGTCCCCGGCAAAGCGTACCACCTGCTGGCTGAACTGCAGGGAATGGGCAATCTGTGGAGGGGTTTGGGGGTCCGCCAGCACCGCCTCCAGGGGTTCGCGCTGGCCCATCAGCGACAAATGCCCTTTGGCGGCCTGGCTGTAATAGCCAAGCTGGCAACCGGCAAGCAGCGTCATAGCCGCCAGCGTGACACCCCGTAATACCCGCATGATCCGGAATCAGGCCCGGGACATGAATTTGCGCTCGGCGGTGTTCACCCGCACCTTTTCCCCTTCCACGATGTATTCCGGCACCTGCACCACCAGCCCGGTATTCAGGGTGGCCGGCTTGGTGCGTGCGGAGGCAGAGGCCGCTTTCATGGCCGGGGCGGTCTCGGTGACTTCCAGCACCACCGACGCAGGCAGCTCCAGGCCGATCACCGCATCGTCCACCCGCAGCGCCAGCAGACCTTCGGTGTCTTCAGTAATAAAGGCCAACTCGTCGGCAATGTCCTCGGCCTTGAGCAGGTACTGGGAGAAATCCTCGTTATCCATGAAGATGTAATCATCACCATCCACATAGGAAAACTGCACCGGCCGGCGCAGGAGTTCCACGGTGGTTACCTCATCATCCCCCTTGTAGCGTTCTTCGAACTTGGGTCCACCGCCCACCGCACTGGCTTTCACCCGATACAATGTCGCCGCACCCCGGGCCGAGGGCGACTGCACCTCGATCTGGCGAATGGCGTAAAGGGTACCGTTGGCTTCGATAACGTCGGATTTCTTCAGATCGCTGGCGCGGGTCATGGTTGGGGAGGGTCCTTGGTGTGTTGGAAGGGCAAATGCTAGCAATTAATAGTTAATAATGAATAGTTAATAGTTGCGCGAGCAACGGTCTGGCTTTACTAACGCAAGAGGCCGCGACCAAAGTTTGGTCGCGGCCTCTTGCGTCAGAATAGCGATAAAGCCCGCTTGCGCGTTATTAATTATTCATTATTAACTATTAGTTGCTCAACACTGTTCCACGCCGCCTCACAAAGCCCCTTCCGATCCGTGCCCTGAGCCGATATCGGGTCGCAGAAATGCAGGCGCACACGGATGCGGCTGCGCAACAGCATGGCCCAGAGATGATGGTGGAATTCGTCGTCACCGATGAAGGC
>NZ_JABURH010000073.1 GCF_014762765.1 Alcanivorax sp. | reverse complement strand
TCGTCCCTCAAGAGGTGTTATTCGCTTCGCTTACCCTTCGGGCCGCACGGAACTACGTGCGTTTCTCCGCTCCGCTCCGTTCCTGCAGCGGCTTATAGTGGATGCTGCGGGAGCCCGCTTAGTTCAACTGCCCCTGCAATTCCATCACATCCACAGTCCGCTCCCGGTTAAGGGGGTCGACCAGGGTGTTGGCATCCTGATAAACACGCGGTGTCTTGTAGAGCATGGCCACTGCTTTGACATGGCTGGGGCACACGTAACGTTCAGGCATTTCCTGCTGCAGCCAGGCGCGCACTTTCGGGGCCTGATCGGAGCCCATCTTGGGGAACAGGTGATGCTCCACATGATGGCTGAAGTGGAAATGCAGCGGATCAATCCAGCGCCAGGCTCGCACGCTCATGGAATTGTCCACAGGATGGTTGTTGTCCATCTGCGGGCGCAGCATGTGGTTGGTGAGAATATAGCTCTGGCCGATGAAGTTGATGATCATCATCGGGATCAGCACGGTGAAGATCGCCAGTGGGCCGGACACGATGGCCAGCGTTATCCACGCCGCCATGCACAGATAGGATTGGCGGATCGCCTTCTTGCGGTTGAATCCCTTGAATTCCTCACGCTTGCGGGTCTGCATGCGCAGCACCAACTGGCCGTGAAACATGAAGGAATAGAACAGGAACAAAAAGCTGTACCAGGTGCGCCCGCCGGGGGCCAGCTTGGTAAAGTTGGCGGTCTTGGGGTGTTTCTCGTAGCGGTACAGGGTGCCGAAGGAGTCCGGGTCCTTGTCGCCCAGGTTGGTGTGGGCGTGGTGGGCCACATTATGCCAGCGGCGCCAGAACTCCGGAGCGATCAGGGCCGGACCAAAGCCGATCCAGCCGAGAAAATCCTGCATGCGACGACTCATGCCCAGCGCGCCATGCAGCACTTCGTGGGCCAGCAGGGCCTGGCAGGCCAGGGTGTGTCCGGCGAGGATGCCCAGCATCAGGTTGCCCCACCAGGGCAGGTCGAGCATCAGAATGGCAGCGATGCTGCCGATGATCACTGCGCTCATGGGAATAAACCACAGGGCACGCAGCGGGCGGGCCTTGAACGTGGCCGGGCCCAGATCCTTTTTCACCGCATCGCGGATGGCGCGGGCGTCATCGGCGCCGAAATGGCGGCTGTAAGCAGGTTCTTGCATGGTCATGATTGTCCTTGGCTGTCGGGCCGGGAAATTCGGATGCAGGCATTCTGGTGAACAGTCGTGCTTTGGCGAAGTGCAGGGCTGGACAGAGTTCGGTCATTTTCGGACAAGAGCTAAAGTAGCGTATAGTGGATGCATGAATCACGAGCGCTTTATACAACTGGACCCTGGCACCGGCCGTTCCCCGGTCCCCGTCAACTACGTGCGCAATCTGGTGGAACTGATTGCCGAGGTTGGTGTGGATACCCGCCGGTTGCTCGCTCAGGTGGGGTTGAGCGAGGACGAGGTCTATAACCCTCAGCCGGCCCTGCGCTTTGAGCAGTTCCGCCGTGTCATGGTGGGCGCCCGTGAAATGACCGGCGATCCGGCCCTGGGGCTGGCATTGGGCCAGCAACTGACCCTTACCGCCCATGGCCTGCTCGGCTATGCCGCCATCAGCAGTGCCGACCTGGGTGACGCCCTGCGGCTGCTGGAGCGTTATTTCCGTACCCGTACGCGTCTGTGCGTTCCCCGTATCGAACCGTCGCAGGAAGGTGTGCGTTTCTGCCTGGTAGAAAGTGTTCCTCTGGGTGATATCCGCGAAACCTACCTGGAAGTGGTGGTGGCTGCGGTGGTCGGCGGGATTCGCTATCTGCTGGGCGACCGTTTCCAGGGGGCGGTGCTGGAGCTGCCCTATGCGGCGCCGGCCCATGCGGATCGCTACCGGGAACTGTTGGCCATGCCCGTGGAGTTCGGTGCCGAGGTGGCGGCCTTGCGGTTGCCCAAGGCCATGCTCAGCGAGCGTTTCACCCTATCCGATCCGGCCTCACGCCAGATGGCCGCGCAGAAATGTGAGGAAGAACTGCAACGGCTGGAAGCGGACCAGGACTGGGCAAGCCGCGTGCGCGCCCGGTTGATGCAGGCGGAGGGCATGCTGCCCAGCCTGGAACAGCTGGCCTGCAATTTCCATGTGACCTCCCGCACCCTGCGTCGTTATCTGAGTGCTCTGGGTGTGAGTTACCGCTCCCTGCTGGAAGAAGTACGCATGACCAAGGCCATGGCCTACCTGCAGGCCAATATCACCGTGCAGCAGGTGGCCTCCAAACTGGGTTACGCCGATCCCAGTAATTTCGCCCGTGCCTTCCGTAAATGGACCGGTTACCCGCCCAGTCACTTCCAGCCGTAATTCGTAACCTCTCTACAACGCCCCTGTAGGAGCGCCCTTCCAGGGCGCGAACCATGCTTGCAAGATACTAACCGGCGGATCGGAGAGACTGGTTTGGTTTGGGAATCCCTGATCGCGCCTGGGCCCAGTCCGGGGAGAGGCTCTGCGTGCGATTGCCTCGCCTGGGCTCGGATTCGCGCCTCAAGAGGCGCTCCTACAGTATGTTCTGGCGTCACCTCAAGCCCTCCCTTGCATTCGTGCCCCGTTTCGCTATTCACTGTTCGCCCCTGCGAATTTTCAATGGTCGTTCATGAGTAACCACGAACCGGTGCTGCTGGTAAGCCGGCATAACCAACCCCGCGGCAGTTGTCAGCGTGGGCGCATGCAGCGTCAGCGGCTGATCCATCGTGCGTCCTACGTGGTGGTGCGTGATCTGGCCGGGCGCGTGTGTGTGCAACAGCGTGCTGACGACAAACATTTTTACCCGGGTGGTTGGGATCTGGCTGCCGGGGGTGTCATGCGGCCCAATGAAAGCGTGGGTGAAAACCTGTCGCGGGAACTGTTCGAGGAAGTGGGCGTGCAACGCCTGTTTTCCCGTTGGCAATGGTTCTTCTTCTCCAATCCCCATCATCAGGTCTGGGGCGCGTTGGCGTCCGTGGTGGTGTGCCCGGACGCCGTGTCGTTGAGCGATGAAGTGGTCGCCATTGAATGGTTGCCGGTCCGGGACGCGCTGTTATTGCCCGGTGCCACTCCTGATACCCGCCACGCACTTTCCTTGCTGTTGTCATCCTCCTCCTGAGCGTTTTCGTCCTTGTGGCGGGCTTGCTGGCTGGGTAGCTTCTCTCTCTGATGCAGAGAAGGGTGAGGAAGTTATGTCCCAACGATTCAGTGTGGCCGGTAAACGCATATTGATCACCGGCGCCTCCAGTGGCTTTGGTGCCCACTTCGCCATTGCCCTTGCCGAAGAGGGAGCCGACGTGGTGCTGGCGGCGCGCCGGGTGGAAAAACTGGAAGCCACCGCCGAAGCAGTCCGGGCCCTGGGCCGTGAGGCTACTGTGATGCCTATGGACGTGAGTGACCACGCCAGTGTGGAAGCGGCCTTTGCCGATATGCCGGCGGTGGATGTGGTGGTCAACAACGCCGGCGTGTCCCATGAGGGGCCCACCGACGAGCTCAGCGAGGAAGACTGGGACAGGGTGGTGGATACCAACCTGAAGGGCGTCTGGGCCGTATCCAAGTTTGCCATTCAACAGTGGCGGCGCGATGGCCGTCCGGGCAGCCTGATCAATATCGCCTCCATCCTCGGTCTGCGTGTGGGTGGCCGGGTGGCCCCCTATACCGCCTCCAA
>NZ_JABURH010000114.1:25517-29142 GCF_014762765.1 Alcanivorax sp. | reverse complement strand
AGATTGACGCCGGCGGGCAGGGTGCTGCCCTGCAGCTGGCCATTGTTGATGGTGACCACAAACTCGCTCAGTGCCGGCAGGGGCTGGCTGATCTCGCCGTTGACAACCGCGTTCAGGTGGCCATCGGCCAGGGCCTGCAACGAGGTGTACTTCCAGCGTTCGGTCTTGCGTTCCGGGAAGCTGGCAGCCTCCAGGTTGGTCAGCGCATCGCCATCACTACCGTGGCGGCGGGCGTTGGCCAGGGCCTGGGCTTTCAGGTCAATGGCGAGGTCGCTTGCAGAGAGTGTCATGCGGACTCCTCTTCTCCTGTGAGCCAGCCGTAGCCTTTCTTCTCCAGCTCCAGGGCCAGTTCCTTGCCACCGGATTTGATGATCTGGCCGTTGGACAGCACGTGCACAAAGTCCGGCACGATGTAGTCCAGCAGACGCTGATAGTGGGTGACCAGCACGATGCCGCGCTCCGGGCTGCGCAGGGAGTTAACGCCCTTGGCCACGGTCTGCAGGGCGTCGATGTCCAGGCCGGAGTCGGTTTCGTCGAGCAGCGCCAGTTTCGGCTCCATCAGCAGCATCTGCATGATTTCGTTGCGCTTTTTCTCACCACCGGAGAAACCTTCGTTGACACCACGCTTGAGGAAGCTGGCGTCCAGGTTCACCTGTTTGCAAGCCGCACGGGCCTGGCGGAGCAGGGTGACCGAGTCCCACTCTTCCTTGCCCTGGGCACCGCGCACGGATTCCAGTGCGGCCTTGAGAAATTCCATGTTGGAGACGCCGGGGATTTCCACCGGGTACTGGAAGGCCAGGAACAGGCCTGCCTGGGCGCGCTCTTCCGGCTCCAGGTCTGCCAGACTCTTGCCCTCAAACAAGGCTTCGCCGCCAGTGATGGCGTAGTTGTCACGACCAGCGAGCACATTGGCCAGAGTGGATTTGCCGGAGCCATTGGGGCCCATGATGGCGTGCACCTCGCCCGGGTTCACGGTCAGGTTGAGGCCCTTGAGAATCGGCTTGTCCGCCACGGTGGCGTGCAGATCACGAATTTCCAGCATGTTTTGATGCGCCTTTCGGTTGGGCTGGGTTCCAGCCCCGGTTAATCAGGGTGTTGTAGGAGCCATGCGTGCATGGCGAAGGGGTTGCGATGGTTCGCCATGCGAGCATGGCTCCTACAGTGTCATTGTCAGGGAAGGGGCTTAGCCCACGGCCCCTTCCAGGCTCACTTCCAGCAACTTGCCCGCTTCCACGGCGAACTCCATGGGCAGTTCCTTGAACACCTCTTTACAGAAGCCGTTCACGATCATGGAGACAGCCTTCTCCGGGTCGATGCCGCGCTGCCGGCACAGGAACAGCTGGTCGTCACTCACCTTGGAGGTGGTGGCCTCGTGCTCGATGGTGGCCGAGGGGTTTTTCGACTCGATGTACGGGAAGGTGTGCGCGCCGCAGGTGTCGCCCAGCAACAGGGAGTCGCACTGGGTGAAGTTGCGGGCGTTTTCCGCCCGTGGGCTGATCCGTACCAGGCCGCGGTAGCTGTTGCTGCTGCGCCCGGCGGAGATGCCCTTGGAAATAATGGTGCTCTTGGTGTTCTTGCCCAGGTGGATCATCTTGGTGCCGGTGTCCGCCTGCTGCATGTGGCGGGTCAGGGCCACGGAGTAGAATTCACCGATGCTGTTGTCACCACGCAAGATCACGGACGGATACTTCCAGGTAATGGCGGAGCCGGTCTCTACCTGGGTCCAGCTGATCTTGCTGTTGTCGTGGGCCACGCCGCGCTTGGTGACGAAGTTGTAGATGCCGCCCTTGCCGTTTTCGTCGCCCGGGTACCAGTTCTGCACCGTGGAGTACTTGATCTCCGCGCCAGGCAGGGCCACCAGTTCAACCACGGCCGCGTGCAGCTGGTTTTCGTCCCGCTGGGGCGCGGTGCAGCCTTCCAGGTAGCTTACATAGCTGCCTTCGTCGGCGATGATCAGGGTGCGCTCGAACTGGCCGGTGTTGGCCTCGTTGATACGGAAGTAGGTGGACAGCTCCATGGGGCAGCGAACGCCCTTGGGGATATAGACGAAGGAACCATCGGAAAACACCGCGCTGTTAAGGGCGGCATAGAAGTTATCGCCCTGGGGTACTACGGAGCCCAGGTATTTCTGGATCAGTTCCGGATGATTCTGGATCGCCTCGGAAATGGAGCAGAAGATCACCCCGGCTTCCCACAGCTTCTCTTTGAAGGTGGTAAACACGGAGGAAGAGTCGAACACCACATCCACGGCGACGCCGGCAAGCATTTCCTGCTCGTGCAGGGGAATGCCCAGTTTTTCATAGGTGGCCAGCAATTCCGGGTCCACCTCGTCCAGACTCTTCGGGGCGTCATCCAGGCTTTTCGGCTTGGAATAGTAGGACACCTTGTTGAAGTCGATGGGGTCGTGGTGCAGGTGGGCCCAGCCCGGGGAGGGCATTTCCTGCCACTTGCGGTAGCTGTCCAGGCGCCATTCGAGCATCCATTCCGGCTCTTCTTTCTTGGCGGACAGGAAACGGATGACTTCCTCGCTCAGCCCCGGGGGCAGGGTTTCGGTGTCCACCGTGGTGGTGAAACCGGCCTCGTAGTTGGAGCGAATCAGTTTGTCCAGTTCAGCTTGGCTCATAGGTCAGGGCCTGATGTTGAATACCAGAGTAATTTAGTCAGGTATTATACGCCATTCGTGAGCGCTGTCGACCATCGGCCGTACAGAGGAGGGCTTTCGGCCGGCTCCCGGTGGCGGCAGGGCGGCAGGCCCGTGGCGGGGGCGGCAACGGTATCATAATTCACCCTGCTTGCGTATAATCCGCCGGTTCCAAAGGGGTGGCAGTGGCCTTTGCGTCCGCAAGGCGCCGGATTGCCCCTTCTCTGCCTGGGGGAGCTTGTTTTGGGTTCCCGGGGACCATTTAACGTAAATTCTGGAGTGAACTGACTGATGGCTGTTGAGCGCACCCTCTCTATCATCAAGCCTGATGCCGTGGCCAAGAACGTAATTGGCGACATCGTATCCCGTTTCGAGAAGGCTGACCTGAAAGTGGTTGCCATGAAAATGGTACACCTGAGCGACGAACAGGCCGGCGGTTTCTACGCTGAGCACAAGGAACGCCCCTTCTTCAAGGATCTGGTGTCCTTCATGACCAGCGGTCCGGTGATCGTGCAGGTTCTGGAAGGCGAAGATGCCGTGACCAAGAACCGTGACCTGATGGGCGCTACCAACCCGAAGGATGCGGAAGCTGGAACCATTCGTGCCGATTTCGCTCAGACCATCGACGAGAACGCGGTACACGGCTCTGACTCCACCGAGTCTGCTGCCCGTGAAGTGGCTTACTTCTTCGCTGACGAAGAACTCTGCCCGCGCACCCGCTAATATAGCGGGTGAGCACCTCCAGCCACGGCCTCTGGCCGTGGTTGGCGTTTAAAGGAAACCCGGTTTCCTACTGGAGAATGCTATGACAACCCAACAGAAGGTCAATCTGCTCGGTCTTTCCCGTCCGCAAATGGAAGAATTCTTCCTGGAAATGGGGGAGAAGAAGTTCCGTGCCCAGCAGATACTCAAGTGGATTCACCATCATCAGGCGGATTCCTTCGAGCAAATGACCGATGTGGGCAAGGCATTGCGCCAGAAACT
>NZ_JABURH010000114.1:0-25197 GCF_014762765.1 Alcanivorax sp. | reverse complement strand
TTCGGTCCCCGTCGCAATCTCGGCGAACACCCCATCACCAATGTGGTGATGATGGGCATGGGCGAACCCATGCTCAATTATGACAATGTGCTTACCGCCATGCGCATCATGAAAGATGACCTGGGTTACGGTATCGGCAAGAAGCGCATTACCCTGTCCACCTCCGGCCATATTCCGAGGATGGACCAGCTCAGCCAGGATCTGGATGTGTCCCTGGCAGTCAGCCTGCATGCTCCCAATGACGAGCTGCGCAACGAATTGGTGCCGCTGAATCGCAAGTACCCGCTGAAAGAATTGATGGCGGCCTGCAAGCGTTACAGCGACAACATCACCCACCGTCACAACACCATTACCATGGAATATGTGATGCTGCGTGATGTGAATGACAAACCGGAACACGCCCGTCAGCTGGTCAAGCTGCTTAACGGTATTCCGGTGAAGGTCAACCTGATCCCGTTCAATCCTTTTCCCCATGCCGGTTATGAACGGTCACGGAAAAGCGATATTCTGGAATTTCATAAGTACCTGAATGACAATGGATTGCTGACCACCGTAAGGACAACGCGCGGTGATGATATCGATGCCGCCTGTGGTCAGCTGGTGGGGCAGGTGCAAGATCGGACCCGGCGCAGTGAGCGCTGGAAGCAATCCATTTTTCATCGCTCCGAACAAACCGATAACAACACAGCGCAAGCGCAATGAGACGTTTTTTTCGGGTTTTTCCGGGTCTGCTGATCGCAGGCCTGTTGGCCACCGGGTGTGTAACGGTGGAATCGGGGCAACGGGAAGTGAATGTGGATAATGCAGTGACCAGCCGTGTGGCTGCTGGTCTGCAGTATCTGCAGCAGGGCGACCCTTCCGAGGCCCGTCGTCATTTCTCACGGGCTTTAGCTCATAACGACGACAGCGCGGTGGCGCACAACGCCATGGCGCTGCTTTATAAATATGAAAATGACCCGGAGCGGGAAGAATTTCATTACCGTAAGTCACTTAAGGCAGATAGTAACTACGCTCCGGCACTGAACAATTACGGCACCATGTTGTATAGCCGTGGTGATTACCAGGCGGCACTGGAAAAATTCAAGCGTGCTGCCAATGACCCCGCCTATCAGGGGCGTGGCAGTGCCTGGGCAAACATGGGTCGTTGTTATCGTGAGCTGGGTGACGAAGAAGCGGCGAAGAAGGCCTTTATCAAAGCCATCCGCCTTGATAGCCGCGCGGTTACCCCGAACCTGGAACTGGCTGAGCTCTATTACAAGGAAGAGCGCATGCGCATGGGCTGGGATTATTACCAGCAATACCTTCAGCGTAGCGGCCGGCAAAGTGCCCGGTCACTGTGGCTCGGCATCCGCTTGGCCAACGATTTGGGTTACGAAGATCAGCAGTCCAGCTATGAGTTGGCACTGGAAAATATCTATCGCCGCTCAGCGGAATACCGCGAGTGGCAGAATTGGAAAGCCTCTCAGGAGAGCGGGAAATGAGCGATAACATGGTCGTGCTACCGGGTGAACGTTGTCGCAAAGCCCGTGAGGCACTGGGTTGGACCCCTGCCGAAGCGGCGAAGCGGATGCACCTTTCCCAGAGCTACCTGGTAGCTCTGGAAGCGGATGACTACGAGCGTCTGCCCGAAGCTACTTTCGTAAAGGGTTACCTGAAAAACTACGCCAAGCTGCTGGGCCTGCCGGCGGATGAAATCGCCAATACCTTCCAGCAGATGGTTAACGATGATGCCTTTGACAAGCCGCTGGATCTGCCCAAAATGGCGCCGCCACCGTCCGTGTGGCGCAAGCCGTTGCTGGCGGTGGTGGCAGTGCTTGTTGTGGTGGCTCTGCTGATCTGGCTGTGGCCGGAAGAGAAGGCACTGGCGCCGCTATCGTCCGGGATGAATGCGCCGGAAGAGTCGGTACCCGTGCAGGGTGATGAAGAGGTCGGAGAGGAAGCTGGCCCTTTTCCCGGTCAGCAGGAACAGCTACCAGAGCAGACCGGTGACGAACTGTCCCCCCAGCCGCTTGACGATGCTGCTAACGACGCCCAGCCTGAAGAGGGTGAGGCAGCGTCAGACATCGACAGTGATCAAGGCGCCGAGAGCCTGGATAGCAGCGACGAACCGGCACCGAACATGCTGGCTGAAAACGGTCTTGATCGCCTGCTGATGGCCTTTTCCGGCAACTGCTGGATCAGCGTCAAGGACGCCACCGGTCGCACCTTGCGTCAGGGGGAGCAGCCGGCAGGTGCCTCGCTGCAGCTGGACGGCAAAGCACCATTCAGCCTTACCCTGGGCGATGCGGGTGCCGTCGATGAATTGATCCTCAATGGCGAGGCTGTCACCTTGCCGACGAATTCCCCCGGTACAGTTGTGCGAGTCTCCATTCCCTGATTCGCGAGGGTAGAAACACCATGGAACCGGAAGTCAAAATCCAGCGCCGCAAGACCCGTCAGATCTTTGTCGGCAACGTCCCTGTGGGCGGCGATGCCCCCATCTCCGTACAAAGCATGACTAACACCGAAACCTGTGACGTGGATGCCACGGTTGGCCAGATCCGCCGCTTGCAGGATGCAGGTGTGGATATCGTGCGGGTGTCGGTGCCGAGTATGGATGCCGCCGAGGCCTTCGGAAAGATACGCCAGCAGGTGGATGTGCCGCTGGTTGCGGATATCCATTACGATTACAAGATTGCCTTGGCTGTGGCAGAGCGGGGCGTGGATTGTCTGCGTATCAATCCAGGCAACATCGGTCGTGAAGACCGTATCAAGGCAGTGATCCAGTGCGCCAAGGACAAAGGCATTCCCATTCGTATCGGTGTCAACGCCGGCTCCCTGGAAAAGGAGCTGCAGCGTAAATACGGTGAGCCCACTTCCGATGCGCTGGTGGAATCCGCCATGCGCCATGCGGAGATTCTGGATCGCTACGATTTTCAGGACTTCAAGGTGAGCGTGAAGGCCTCCAATGTCTTCATGACCCTGCAGGCTTATCGCAAGCTTTCTGCCCAGCTGGAGCAGCCCTTGCACCTGGGCGTCACCGAAGCGGGTACTTTCCGCTCTGGCACGGTGAAATCCGCCGTTGCCCTGGGGGCGCTGTTGATGGAAGGCATTGGCGACACCATTCGTATTTCCCTGGCCGCCGATCCAGTGGAAGAAGTGCGGGTCGGCTTTGATATCCTGAAAAGCCTGAACCTTCGCAAGAAGGGCGTGAACATCATCGCCTGCCCCAGCTGTTCCCGGCAGAACTTCGACGTGATCAAGACCGTCAACGAGCTGGAAGCACGCCTGGAAGACATCAATGAGTCTGTGGATCTGGCCGTCATTGGTTGCCTGGTGAACGGTCCCGGTGAAGCCCGGGAAGCGGATGTGGGCCTCACTGGCGGCACGCCCAACAACCTGTCCTATGAAGATGGCAAGAAAAGCCACCACGTGACCGCAGACAATCTGGTCGATGAACTGGAGCGCATGGTGCGGGCCAAGGTGAAGAAACAGCGCGACGACGAAGCCAAAGGCATTATTGCCAGAAGCGAGTGACAAATAGCTGGGCAGACATCGCGGTCGAACGACCGCTCCCGCGGTAGAGATCGGCTTGTGGGGGTGGTCATTCGACCGCGAATTACGTCCGGCAGTAGCAAGGACATTCTGTGAGCAAGAAGATTACCTCCATCCGCGGGATGAACGACATCCTGCCGGAACAGACAGGTCTCTGGCAGTGGCTGGAAGACAGGGTGCGCGGCGTGCTGACCAGCTACGGCTATCAGGAAATCCGCATGCCGGTGGTCGAGCAGACCGACCTGTTCAAGCGCAGCATCGGTGAAGTCACCGACATCGTCGAAAAAGAGATGTACACCTTCGAGGACCGCAACGGCGACAGCCTGACCCTGCGCCCGGAAGGGACCGCCAGCTGCGTGCGTGCCTGCGAGCAGCATGGTCTGTTGTATAACCAGACCCAGCGGCTCTGGTATACCGGCCCCATGTTCCGCCACGAGCGCCCCCAGGCTGGCCGCTACCGCCAGTTTCACCAGATCGGTGTGGAAGTGTTCGGCATTGGCGGCCCGGATATCGATGCGGAAGTGATCCTGCTCACCGCCCGACTCTGGAAAGCCCTGGGCCTGGCGGACAAGGTCACCCTGGAGCTCAATTCCCTCGGCGACAGTGAAGACCGTGCCCGCTATCGCGATGCCCTGGTGGATTACCTGAAAACCCATTTTGACCGTCTGGATGAAGACTCCCAGAAGCGTCTGGAGCGCAGCCCCCTGCGCGTACTGGACAGCAAGGATCCAGGTACCCGCGAAGTGCTCCAGGATGCGCCGCAGCTGGCGGAATACCTCAACGCCGATGCCCGCGAGCACTTTGACGGGCTGAAAGCCTTGCTGGATGCCAACGGCATTGCTTATAAAGTGAACCCCTATCTGGTGCGTGGTCTGGATTATTACGGCAAGACCGTGTTCGAGTGGACCACCGATGCGCTGGGCGCCCAGGGCACCGTGTGTGCCGGTGGCCGATACGATGGTCTGGTGGAACAACTGGGCGGCAAACCCACCCCCGGTGTAGGCTTTGCCATGGGCGTGGAACGGCTGATTCTGTTGATTGAGCAGGAAAAGCCGGAACTGTCTGCCCCTGTGGACGTCTATGTGATGGCCATGGGCGATGTACTGGCACCGACCATGGCTCTGGCTGAACAGTTACGCGATGCCTTGCCCGGTCGCGGCATCCAGCTGCATTGCGGCGGTGGAAGCTTCAAGAGCCAGATGAAAAAGGCGGACCGTAGCGGTGCCGCCGTCGCCCTGATCATGGGTGAAGATGAACTGGCCAGCGGTGTGGTCACGGTGAAGCCGTTACGCGGGCAGGCCGAACAGAAACAGGTCGCCCAGGGCGATGTCACCAACGCGCTGATATCATTTCTGGAATAAACGATTCGCGACAGGCGGCAAACGTCATGATGCGATCACACAGGAACAACGACGGCACTGATCGTGTAGCAGTGCGCAACGTGTTCCTCCCGGCGTGAATGGCAATGCCGGGGAAACGAAATACCCAAGCGCCGGTAAGAATGCTTCCCGGCAATAAAAACGAAAGGAGAGCAGGGTGGTCGATTACATCCGCGACGAAGAAGAACAGGTTGAACGCATCAAGGCCTGGTGGCAGGAAAACGGAACTGCCGCAGTTATTACGGTGGTGCTGGCAGTGGCGGCGCTGATTGGCTGGCGCCAATGGCAGGGCCATCAGGGTGAGCAGGCGGCCAAGGCCTCGGCGCAATATCAGCTGATGGTGGAAGCGCTGTCCGCCAACCCCATGGATGCGGCGTTGATCAACGACAAGGCTGATCTTCTCATTGAGGATTACTCTGGCAGCGCCTATGCGGATTACGCCCGTCTGGCCAAGGCCAGCCTGGCTGTAAAGAGCGCGGACTACGACAAGGCGGTGAGCTTCCTGCAGCCGGTGGCCGATGATGGCGCCACCGATGCGCTGAGCTACACCGCCAGCTTGCGTCTGGCCCGGGTATTCCTGCAGCAGCAGGCCTGGGACCAGGCCGACGCCCAGCTCGGCAAGCGTTTCCCGGCTGCCTTTAACGGCATGGCGCTGGAGCTGAGAGGCGATCTGGCCAAGGCCCAGGGCGAGGCAGAGCAGGCCCGTGACCTTTACACACAGGCCCTGGATGTCCTGCAGGACGGTGGTGAAAAAGACCGTGTGCAGATGAAACTGGACGACCTGAAAAGCGTTTCCTAAATGAAAAACTTTCTCTTCCCCATCCTGCTGGCCAGCCTGGTGCTGGCCGGCTGTAGCTCCAACCCCAATGCCATTGAGCCCAACGACCTGCCGAAATTCGAGGCCAGCTACAAGGTCAAGCGGCTTTGGAAAGAGGGCGTGGGCAACGGGGTGGAGGACAGCCAATTGTCACTGCGCCCAGCGGTGACCGAGCAGCAGGTGTTTGCCGGCGACGTGTTCGGCGACGTCTATGCGGTCAGCCGCGACAAAGGCAAACGCCAATGGCGGGTGAAAACCGATGACCGTATTGCCGGTGGCTTTTATGCCGGCTACGGCATGGTGCTCTACGGTACCCGTGAAGGTATGGCGGTGGCCCTGTCCATGGAAACCGGTGAGACCCTCTGGCGCACCAGGCTTTCCGGCGAAGCCCTGGCGATTCCCGCCAGTGACGGCAATGTTGCTGTATTCCAGACCCAGGACGGCCATGTCACAGCTCTGGATGTGGAAAGTGGCGAACAGCTGTGGGACTACGAGACCCCGGTGCCTACCCTGACCCTGCGTGGGCTGGCACAGCCTACCCTGGCTAACGGCAAGGCCTATGCCGGTTTTGCCAACGCCAAAGTGGCTGCGCTGGATCTGGAGAACGGTATCCCGCTGTGGGAGCAGCGTATCGCCGAACCCACCGGTCGCTCTGAACTGGATCGTCTGGTGGATGTGGACAACAACCTGATCGTGGAAGGTGGCGGTGTGTTCGCGGTGACTTTCCAGGGCAAGGCAGCAGTGGTGGACCAGGAAAACGGTCGCCCCTATTGGGAAAAGGAACTGTCCAGCGCCCAGATCATCAGTGCCAGCAATGGCAGCCTGTTTGTGGCTGACGACAAAGGTGTGGTGCGCGCCCTGGATATGCGCAGTGGGACGGTTCTGTGGAAGCAGGAAAAGCTCTATGGTCGCCGTCTTACCGGTACCGCCGTACAGGGCAATCACGTGGTGATCGGCGACTTCGAAGGCTATCTGCACTGGCTGGATGTGGATGATGGCAGCATCGTTGCCCGCAAACGTCACGATTGGGATGGCTTTGCCGGCACCGCCGTGAGCTACGATGGTGTCCTCTATGTGCTCAGCTACGATGGCAAACTGGCCGCTTACCAACTGAAAGAACGTTAATCTTCGCTGAGGGGTGGTCAAGCGATCACCCCCTTGGTGCCTGCCCCCGTATTCCCTTTTTTCTTCTCTCCGCCTCTATCATCGAATTGCGTTACCATAGCGCCCAGACATCCTTGCAGAGACAACTATGAAACCGGTCATCGCCCTGGTGGGGCGGCCCAATGTGGGCAAATCCACCCTGTTTAACCGACTCACCCGTACCCGTGACGCTCTGGTAGCGGATTACCCGGGCCTGACCCGTGACCGAAAGTACGGTGACGGTCGGCTGGGGGATTATCTGTATACCGTTGTGGACACCGGTGGCATCGGGGAAAACGACGATGGCATCGATGCGCCCATGACAGAGCAGTCACTGATGGCGGTAGGTGAGGCGGATCTGGTGTTGTTCCTGGTCGACGGTCGGGCCGGTCTGACCGCCGCCGATGAACAGATTGCCATGGAGTTGCGCAAGCTGCCCAAGCCCACCTATCTGGTGGTGAACAAGACCGATGGTATCGACCAGGATACGGCAATGGCCGATTTCTATGCCCTTGGCCTCAATGAGGTGTTGCCCATCGCGGCTGCCCATGGCCGGGGTGTGCGCAGCATGATCGAAACCGTGTTGGCGGCCTTTCCGGACCTGGAGCCCTATTACGATGAGCAGGGCGAGCCAGTGGATACCAATGATGGCAGCATCCGTGTGGCCGTGCTGGGTCGCCCCAATGTGGGCAAGTCCACCCTGATCAACCGCATGCTGGGGGAAGAGCGTGTGGTGGTCTTCGATCACGCCGGCACCACCCGGGACTCCATCGAGATCCCCTTCGAGCGCATGGACAAGGCCTATACCCTGATCGATACCGCCGGGGTAAGGCGCCGTGGCAAGGTCGCCGAAATGGTGGAAAAATTCTCCGTGATCAAGGCGCTGCAGGCGGTGGATGCGGCCCAGGTGGTGGTGCTGGTGATCGATGCCCGTGAAGGCATCACCGATCAGGATCTGCATCTGCTGGGCTATGTGCTCGACAGCGGCCGCGCCCTGATGATCGCCGTGAACAAGTGGGATGGTCTGGATGCGGACCACAAGGAACGGGTGCGTGTGGAACTGGGGCGCCGCCTGGAATTCGCTCCCTGGGTGAAGATCAAGTTCATCTCTGCACTGCATGGCACAGGGGTAGGCGACTTGTGGGGCATGATTGAAAAAGCCTGGGATTCCGCCTTTATCAAGGTAGGCACCAACGAGATGACGCGGATCATGGAAAGTATTACCGCCGGCCACCCGCCGCCGCGTAATGGCCGTTTCCGCGCCAAACTGCGTTACGCGCACCTGGGCGGCAACAATCCGCCTACCATCATCTTGCATGGTAACCGTACCGAATCGTTGCCGATCAGCTACAAGCGCTTTCTGGAAAACCGTTTCCGGGAAGTATTGAAACTGGACGGCACGCCCATTCGGCTGGAATTCAAATCCGGTTCCAATCCCTTTGAAGGGCGCAAGAACGTACTCACGGATCGTCAGGTGCACAAGCGCAAGCGTATGATCAAACGCTTCAAGAAGTAACCCCGCAACACGGGGGAGGGGGCCACATCAAACGTCGGGGATCGTGGGGCAAACATTGGAGGCAAGGCCTGCTGGGGCTGGCCTGTGCGCAGGGCGTGCAGGCCCTGGAACCGATGATGCCGCTGACGGATGAGCCGGCCATGGTGCTGACTCCCGCCCGGGTCAGCCAGCCCCAGTCCGAAGCGCCCGCCAGCGTCACCGTCATTGACCGTAATTTGATCGAAGCCAGCGGCGCCCGGGAACTCTACGAGGTGCTGCGGCTGGTGCCGGGCATGTCGGCCGTAAAAGTGGACGGCAACGTTCCCACGGTGGCTTATCACGGCACCCAGGCCAGGGACTCGCGCCGCATGCTGGTCTTGCTGGACGGCCGCAGCCAGTATCAGCCTGGGCTGGCGCGGGTGAACTGGAACGACATGCCCGTGGACATCCGCGATGTGGAGCGCATCGAAGTCACCCGTGGCCCGGCCGCCGCTGCCTACGGTGCCAACGCCTTCACCGCTGTCATCAACATCATTACCCGCGATCCCCGCGATATCAGCAAGCACACCCTGGCGGTGCAGGGTGGCAATAACGCCATCCGCGATGGCTATGCCTCGGCCGCAGGTCGCACTGACGCCGGCGCCTGGCGGGCGTCCCTGTCACGGCGTGCCGATGATGGCTACGACGAACCCTTCGAAGGTCGCCGACTCAACGACGCCAAACGGATTGAAACCCTCAATGGCGAATGGGTCCGTGAATTGGACTCGCGCAATACCCTTATCATGCAGGCAGGCGGCAGCCAGAGCCGACTTGAGCGGCAGCAGGAAGGCGGGGTGCAGGATATCGGCATCTACCAGCAGGACCCAGTGCAAAACGGCCAGCGCGCCTTTGCCTCCCTGCAATGGCAACACGCCTTCGATCAGCACCACCAATTGCAGATCACCGGCTATGGCCAGTACACCCGGGATGTGACCGATTTTTCGGTGTGCTACCGGGATCCGCTCACCGGCCAGATCGGGCCAGGCGGCGGGGTGTTGTTTTCCCGGGAGCTGCGCGAACTGTATCTGGAAAATGACCGTGATGTGGGCGCTACTTTTGCCGCCGCACAAAGTGACCCGGATTTCGCCAATCGCTATGCCATCCTTCAGTCAGCCAATGCGCCTTTCTGCGCCAGCAGTGCGCTGGACGTCGAGGAAGAGCGCTATGACCTGGAAATCCAGGACACCCTGCAAATGGGTGAGCGGGTACGACTGGTCAGTGGCCTGAACCTGCGCCATGACCGGGTCAGCTCCGACAGTTATCTGTCCGGTACCTACGACAATGTCAGTTATCGTGCCTTCGGTAATCTGGCGGTGGATCTGCTGCGCCCGGTGACTCTGAACCTGGGTGGTTACTGGGAGCGTGACAGCATCTCCGGCCAGCATTTCAGCCCCCGCCTGGGCCTTAACTGGCGGGCCGCCCCGGGACACAGTTTCCGCTATGTGTTTTCCAAAGCCCTGCGCACCCCGGATATCTACGAAGATCAGGCGCGCACCAATATCCGCGCCCGGGAGCTGTCGCCACCCTTTGCCAGCAATACCGACGCTCTGCTCGGCTGGTCCCCGGCCTATTTCTTTATTACCCAGACCAGCCCCGGCACCCTCAAACCGGAGCGGATCCGCTCCTGGGAGCTGGGTTATTACGGGCAGCTCTCCGGTCTGGAACTGGATGTGCGCTATTTCCAGGAAGAGCTCACCGACCTGCTCAGCCATGCCCTCAATCCCTTTGAGTTCGAGCCCAATAACGAAGGGCGGGTGGATCATCAGGGCACCGAGGCCCAGTTGAGCTGGCGGCCAGGGGTGAACCACCTGCTGAGAGTGACCGGTGCTCATATCCACACACGCGTCAATAAAAAGACCGAAGGGCGCCTGGCGGCGCGGGACAGCGCCAGCGCCCTGTGGGCCTGGCAACTTAGCCACCATTGGGGCTGGTCCTCCGCCTATTACCTGGCTAACGACTACAACGACAATGTGTTCGAGCGGCTGGACCTGCAGGTGCGTTTCCGGCACCGGGTGGGTGATACGGAACTGGAGTGGAAGGGCGTGGTGCAGCATGCTCTGAACAAGGAGCCAGTGGTCTTCGAGGAAAACCGTTATCAGGAAGACCGTTTCTGGTTGGGACTGGCGGTGAGGATTTAGGGATGAACAGGCAGGGACGCCTCATCCTGTTGTTATGGCTGGCCTGGCTGGCGGCGCCACTCTGTGCCCAGACCCCGTTACCGGTGTATGTGCTTGCCGAAGACGGCCCTTTCCGTGACAGTTTTATTCAGGCGCTGGACACTGCCACCATGCCGCCCATTACCCGGGTGGCCGATCCGCAACAGGCAGAGCTGCTGATCGCTGTCGGTGATCAGGCGTTCCGGCGTGCCCAGAAGCTGGACAAGCCATTACTGGGTGTCTACGTGAGCCGCTCGGCGGTGGCCCTGGCCCAGCGAAAGCGCTGCCAGTGCCAGGGAATCTGGGCAGGGGTGGCATTGAACGATCAGTTGGCCATGCTGGAGACCATGATGCCACTGGCGCGCAGGGTGGGAGTGATTGTCGGCCCGAAAAGTGCCTGGACCCCAGGCATGGTTCAGGATTATCAGGGCCGGTTGGGGCTGACCCTGCTGCCGGTCTCGTCGGTGGAGGAGCTGGGGGATCGCCTGCGTGAGCGTCTGGCTGAGTTCGACGCCCTGTTGTTGCCAGTGGATGGCCAGCTATTTGGTCCAGGCACAGCCAAGCTGGTGCTGCTGACCAGTTACCGACTGCGTCGGCCAGTGTTCGGTCCGGACCAGGCCTATGTACAGGCGGGCAGTGTGGCCAGCCTGTACGCCAGCGGTGCGGACCTGGTGGCTGAGACCCTGGTGCATCTGCAATTCTTTCATAACAGCAAGCGTCTGCGCCGCTCCGGCTTTGTGCATACGCCGACGGTTGCCGTCAACGAACATGTGGCCAACAGCTTTGACATGGTGTTTCACGACATCGACTCCCTTCGTGATGCTCTGGAGGTCTCTCCATGAGAAAAGGGGCCATCAAAAAAAAGGGGGCAGGCATCCGCAAGCAGCTGCAGCTTCTCGGGCTGGTGCCGGCTCTGATCATGTTGCTGCTGCTACTGGTGGCGCTCACCTGGCAACGCTTTGAGGATGCGGATCGGGACCTGCGAGAATTGGGCAGCTATCTGGCCCAGCAGATCGCCTCCTCGTCAGAGTACGGGGTTCTGGCGGGCAACTACGATGATTTGCGCCGTCAGGCGCGCCTCGCCATGCAGCAGGCAGATCTGCAGTACGTGGTTTTCCATGACAGTGACGGCCAGGTGCTGCTCTATGAAGGGCGAGGCCTGAGACAGGATCATAGCGACGTGCTGGAGTTTCATTCCGGTATCTACCGCCAGCCGGTGTCCGACAGTGGCCCCCTGAAGGGGGAGGCCACAGACAGTCAGCCTGAGCGGATCGGTGAGGTGGTACTGGGTATGTCCAGCTCCCGGCTGCTGGCGCGGCAGAAGGAAATCCTGCTGGCCAGCCTGCTTCCTGCCCTGTTCGCTATCATCATCGGCCTGTGGATCGCCCACTACCTGGCCCGCCAGATCGCCTCCCCGCTGGGCTATCTGTCCGGTCTTCTGCGTACCCTGCGCAATGGTGATTATCGGGTGCGTGGTAGCAGCTATCTGCGCGGCGAACTGGCAGAGCTGCAGGATGATATCAATGAGCTGGCCAGTAGCCTGGAAGGGGCGCACCGGGAGCAGCAGAGCGCCATCGACAAGCTGCGCCATGCCCACCGTCAGGCGCAGACCGCCAGCCAGGCCAAGAGCGATTTTCTGGCCATGATGAGCCACGAGTTGCGCACCCCCATGAACGGGGTGCTGGGTATGCTGCAATTGCTGGAAGAAACCCCGCAGAGCGAAGAGCAGCACGAATACACCCTGGCGGCTCTGGAATCCACCGGGCACCTGCTGGACGTGATCAACGACATTCTTGATTTCTCCCGTATTGAGGCCGGCCGCATGGATCTGGATCCGGTTTTTTTCGAGCTGCTACCGTTGCTGGAAAACTGTGTGGCCACCTTCCGCTACATGGCGGAAAGCAAAGGCCTGTACCTGCACTTGGAAAATGCCGACGCGCTGGCGGGCAAAATGGTGCGCAGCGATCCCACCCGGCTACGCCAGGTGCTCAACAACCTGATTTCCAATGCGGTGAAATTTACCCAGGAAGGGGGCGTGGTCCTTGAGATCACCGCCGCTCAGGTGCGTGATGACTGGCTGGACCTGACCCTGGCGGTGCGCGACACCGGCATCGGTATTCCCCGGCATCGCCAGAGCGATCTGTTCAAGGCTTTCTCGCAGATTGATTCGTCCACCTCCCGGCGTTTTGGTGGCACCGGTCTGGGGCTGGCTATCGCCCGCCGGCTCAGTGAAATGCTGGGTGGCACCCTGAGAGTGAGCAGCGATGAAGGTGGCGGCAGCACCTTTACCCTGTCGTTGCGCTTGCTCTACCGCAGTCAGGCGCCGGCCCCGCTGGCGGTACCGGCGGACGAAGAGGATCGCATAGGCGGCCTGTTGTTTGGCCTGGTGCTGCTGGTGGAGGACAATGACGTGAACCTGCTGGTGGCCCGGCGACTGCTGGAGCACATGGGGGTGACCGTGGTCACAGCGACCAATGGACAGGAAGCCCTGGAAAAAGTCCGCCAGCGGGATTTCGACTGCATCCTCATGGATGTGCAGATGCCGGTGATGGATGGCCTGGAAGCTACCCGGGAATTGCGCCAGTGGGAACGTGAGCGGGGGCGGGCGCCGATTCCTGTGATAGCACTCACCGCCAACGCCATGGACGAAGAGCGCGACCGCTGTATGGTAGCGGGCATGAACGCCCACCTTGCCAAACCCTTCCGGCGTCAGCAGCTTACTCGGGTGCTGAGCCCTTATCTGACCCCTGAACACGCTCAACACGGGCGCTGACTTCGCCGTCCGCCAGGCGGGTAGTGAGGGTGTCGCCGGCCCGTATCTGTGTGACCGAACGTACCGCTTCCTCGCCCTTGAAGGTAATGCTGTAACCGCGCCCCAGGGTTTCCAGGGGGCTGGCGGTGTGCAGCCGTTTGCCCAGATTGCCCAGCTGCACTTGGTGCTGCTGGATCAGTCTCAGCAAGGGTTGTGGCAGGCGTTTTTCCAGAGTCTGCAGCCGTTGCTGGCGGTCTGCCAGCAGCCGTTGCGGGGATTGCCGGGCCAGCCGCTGCTGGCTGGGGCGCAGCCGGCTTTGCAGCAGTGCCAGGCGTTGTTGCATGTGCCGCTGCAGCCGACCCTGTAACTCATCCAGCCGCTGGCTGCTCTGTTCCAGGGAATGGCGCGGCGAGCGCAGCCGCTGGCTCAGGTGGCGCAGACGCTCCTGGGGCGCACGCAGCTGTTGGGCCATCACCCAGCGCAGGCGCCGGTGCAGGCCGCCGAGCCGTTGTGTGACCACTGACAGGTCCGGGCTCACCAATTCGGCAGCGGCGGAAGGGGTTGGTGCGCGCATATCCGCAGCAAAGTCGGTCAGCCCGGTGTCCACTTCGTGGCCCACGGCGGAGACGATGGGGATCGGGCAGGCGGCCACGGCCCGGGTCAGGGCTTCATCGTTGAAGGCCCACAGGTCCTCCAGGGAGCCGCCGCCGCGACCGATGATCAGCACGTCGCATTCCTCCCTGCGAACCGCCAGATCCAGTGCTTGACGCAACTGTGCCGGGGCATCGTCACCCTGTACCGCCGCCGGGTAGATCACCACCGGAATGGACGGGCAGCGGCGTTTGAGCACCTGCAGAATGTCGCGAATGGCGGCGCCGCTGGGGGAGGTGATCACGCCGATCTGGGTGGGCCAGGCGGGCAGGGTGCGTTTGCGTTCCTGGGCGAACAGACCTTCCGCCTGCAGCTGGGCCTTGAGCGCCTCGAACTGGGCCTTGAGCGCCCCCTGGCCCGCCGGCTCCATGTGCTCCACCACAATCTGGAAGTTGCCGCGGGGTACGTAGAGGGTGACCTTGGCGCGTACCAGTACCTGTTGACCATTCTGGGGATTGAAATCAAGCAGCCTGTTGCGATTTCGAAACATGGCCCCATTAATCTGGGCACGCGAATCTTTCAGACTGAAATACCAGTGCCCGGAAGCCGGACGGGAAAAGTTGGACAGTTCTCCCTGCAGCCAGATGAGCGGAAAGGAGCCTTCCAGCAGGCCCTGGGCTTCCAGGTTCAGTCGGCTGATCGATAGCGGTTCGGCGCGGGATGAAAAGGTCATCGCGGGAGGGTAGCGATTTTCCTCCGACCTTGCCAGCGCTCTGATTGTGTACCACGGTGGGTTTGGCGTATAATTGCCCGCTTAATTTCCGGGGGTGGCAAAGGTTTGCCGCCTTAACCGGCGGCACCCGGTCCTCCTCCTTAACTCCGGGTGCGCCCGACAGAACCCCAATCAGCGGTTCTGACCGGGAACCCTCTCACTTCCTACGGTGCAATATGCTCAGAATCGTGCAAGAAGCATTGACGTTCGACGACGTTCTGCTTGTACCCGCCCATTCCAATGTGCTGCCCAAGGATGTGTCCCTGAAATCGAAGCTGACCCGGGACATCGCCCTCAATATTCCGCTGGTGTCCGCAGCCATGGATACGGTCACCGAGCACCGCCTGGCCATTACCATGGCCCAGGAAGGCGGCATCGGCATTCTCCATAAGAGCATGGAAGTTGCCGATCAGGCCCGTAACGTGCGGATGGTAAAGAAATACGAATCCGGCGTGGTGAAAGATCCGATCACCGTCAGCCCGGACACCACCGTTGCCGAGCTAATGCGTATCACCGAAGCCAACAAGATCTCCGGCGTGCCGGTGGTAGAAGGCAATCTGGTGGTGGGCATCGTGACCAGCCGTGACACCCGCTTCATCACCAATTACGACCAGTGTGTGAAGGACATCATGACCGGCAAGGACCGGCTGGTGACCGTACAGGAAGGCGCTGGCGCGGATGAAGTGCAGGCGTTGCTGCACAAGCATCGCATTGAAAAAGTCGTGGTGGTGAACGCCAGTGGTGAGCTGCGCGGCATGATCACCGTGAAAGACATCGAAAAAGCCGCCAAATACCCTAACGCCTGCAAGGACTCCCAGGGTCGTCTGCGGGTTGGCGCTGCTGTTGGTACCGGTGCCGGCACCGACGAACGCGTCGCCGCGCTGGTGGAAGCCGGTGTGGACGTGATCGTGGTAGACACCGCCCACGGCCATTCCCAGGGTGTGATCGACCGGGTGGCCTGGGTGAAGAAACACTTCCCGGAAGTACAGGTGATTGGTGGCAACATCGCCACCGCGGCCGCCGCCAAGGACCTGGTTGCCGCCGGTGCGGATGCCGTGAAAGTGGGCATCGGCCCTGGCTCCATCTGCACCACCCGTATCGTGGCGGGCATCGGCGTGCCGCAGATTACTGCCATCTCCGATGTGGCCGAAGCCCTGAAGGGCACCGGTGTGCCGTTGATCGCTGACGGTGGTATCCGCTTCTCCGGTGACATTTCCAAGGCGGTTGCCGCTGGCGCCAGTGCCATCATGATCGGCTCTCTGCTGGCCGGCACCGAAGAAGCGCCGGGTGACGTGGAGCTGTTCCAGGGTAGCTACTACAAGGCCTACCGTGGCATGGGCTCCATGGGTGCCATGTCCGGTTCCACCGGTTCCTCCGACCGCTACTTCCAGGATGCCGCTGCCGGCATCGAGAAGCTGGTACCGGAAGGTATCGAAGGCCGGGTACCCTACAAGGGCCCCATGAGCGCCATCGTTCACCAGCTGATGGGCGGCCTGCGCGCCTCCATGGGCTACACCGGCTGTGCCACCATCGAAGAGATGCGCACCAAGCCGGAATTCGTGAAAGTCACCAACGCGGGCATGAAAGAATCCCACGTGCATGATGTGACGATCACTAAGGAAGCACCGAACTACCCGGTGGGGTGATTCGGGGCCTGTCGTGACTTGAAGGGGGTCGGACGTCTGAGGTCGGACGTCTGACGCCAGAACCGGTCGGAGACATCTCCGGCCGTTTTGCTTTTAAAGCGTCCGACGTCAGACATCCGACGTCAGACCCGTAACCAACAAGGTCCGGCGCCAGCCGTCGGCAACCACCGCGGGATAGAACCCCATGCAAGATATCCATGCCCAGCGCATTCTGATTCTGGACTTCGGTTCCCAATACACCCAGCTGATTGCCCGCCGGGTACGGGAAATCGGCGTGTACTGCGAGATCCGTGCCTTCGACATGACCGCCGAGGAGATCCGTGAGTTTGCGCCTAAGGGCATCATCCTGTCCGGTGGTCCGGAATCCGTCACGGCGGCGGAAACCCCCCGTGCCCCGGATGCGGTGTTCGAGGCGGGTATTCCGGTGCTGGGTATCTGCTACGGCATGCAGACCATGGCCGAGCAGTTGGGCGGTAAGGTGATTGCCGGTGAAAAGCACGAATTCGGCTACGCCCGGGTGGAGAAGGCGGAAAAGAATAGCCTGCTGGACGGCATCGTCGACCACGAAGAGCAGGGCAAGGAATACCTGGATGTGTGGATGAGTCACGGTGACCGTGTCGGCGAGATGCCGGCGGGTTTCGTGGCGACGGCCACCACCGGCAGCTGCCCCATTGCTGGCATGGCCAACGACGAAAAACGCTTCTATGGCATTCAGTTCCACCCGGAAGTGACTCACACCCTGCAAGGTGGTCGCCTGCTCGAGCGCTTCGTGCGCGAACTGTGCGACTGTGAAGCACTGTGGACGCCGAGCAATATCATCAACGATGCCATCGACACCATCCGCGAGCAGGTAGGCACCGACGAGGTGATCCTGGGTCTGTCCGGCGGGGTGGATTCCTCCGTGGTGGCGGCGCTGCTGCATAAGGCCATCGGCGATCAGCTCACCTGCGTGTTCGTGGACAATGGCCTGCTGCGTCATCAGGAAGGCGACCAGGTCATGGAAATGTTCGCCGACAATATGGGCGTGAAAGTCATCCGCGTGGACGCGGAAGACAACTTCCTGGGCAAACTGGCCGGCGAAGCGGACCCGGAAAAGAAACGCAAGATCATCGGCAACACCTTCATCGACATCTTTGATGAACAGGCCAGCAAGCTGAAGAACGCCAACTGGCTGGCCCAGGGCACCATCTATCCGGACGTGATCGAATCCGCCGCCAGCAAGACCGGTGGCGCCCATGTGATCAAGAGCCACCACAACGTGGGCGGCCTGCCGGAAGACATGAAGCTCAAGCTGGTCGAGCCCCTGCGCGAACTGTTCAAGGATGAAGTGCGCAAGATTGGCCTGGAGCTGGGCCTTCCCTACGACATGGTCTACCGTCACCCCTTCCCGGGGCCGGGCCTTGGTGTACGCATCCTTGGCGAAGTGAAGAAGGAATACGCCGACACCCTGCGTCTGGCGGACCATATCTTCATCGAAGAGCTGCGTGCCGCCGGTCTGTACCACAAGACCAGCCAGGCCTTCGCCGTGTTCCTGCCGGTCAAGTCAGTGGGTGTGGTGGGCGATGCCCGTCGCTACGAATACGTGGTGGCCCTGCGCGCCGTTGAAACCATCGACTTCATGACCGCCCGCTGGGCGCACCTGCCCTATGATTTCCTGGAGCTGGTCTCCAGCCGCATCATTAACGAGATCCCGGGCATCAGCCGGGTGACCTACGACATCTCGTCCAAACCCCCGGCCACCATCGAGTGGGAATAAGCGATGCAGAATAAAAAAAGGCGGCCAAATGGCCGCCTTTTTTTATATCTCTGCCGTGGTGCAAGTTGGCTGTAACCATCTCGAGCCAGGTACAAGCTTTGACGACAGTGGGGGGCTGGAAGGCCCCCCGCATTTCCATCAGCGAGACAGGTGAACTGTCGCGGGCTGCGATAGTGCGCCGATAAGGTCCTTCACTTGATAGACGAAGGTATCGGTTTTGATGCTGGGGTGGTTCGGAAGGTATTTAACGCTCCCATCACTGAATACCTGAACTGAACCACTCTGCGGGGAGGATATAATCTCCAGTGAGTTTGTATCCAGATTGCCGTCCGGATCATAGTCATTGTTCAGAGGGTTGAAGGTGACGCCATGTTTATGGCTGAACTGGATGTGGTCATCATTGGCCACCGGTGCTGAATTGTTCTGTTCAACACTAACCTGAATGCTGTCCTGATCCTTGAAGCCCAGGTCATCAGTCACGACCAACGTCACGGTAGCTTCAATAGTTTCCCCCCCTGCCATATCAGGAGTCACAAGCTGTGCCTGTGGCTGGTTTGCATTGATCAGGCTCATGCCCGGGTGATCGACACTCCATTGGTAGGTAACAATCCTGCCATCATCCGTGGAGTTTCCGCCTTCCAGGCTGAGGGTCTGGTTGGGAGCGGCAAGGATATCCGTACCTGCCTCAGCAGAGGGAACACTGGGGTGCCGGGCATTGATGGACAGACGGCCGGTGAGGGGAGGGTTGGTTTCGCTTTCACAATACTGGGTGAAATCAGCCATGAAGCGTTCCACACTCTCCGCTTGCTGGACAATGTCGAGAACGGTAAAGGAGCCGCTGAGCGTGTTGCAGCCACGCCCGTCACCGCCGATGTCGAGCCCGGCCACAATGGTATCCTGAAATGGAAAACGTTCTGCCGGGTCATAGTGCCCATTTGTCAGCGGTGCATCATAGGGGGCGGCAAAGTCTGCCCGCCAGAAGCTGCCGGTATCAATATTGGCACTGACGCCATTATCGTAATTGATGCTGGCCGTAATGGCATTGAACGCATCGTCAAAATACCAGTCCTTGCCCTGACCAATGTAGTCGCCGGCCTCACTGTGAAGTTCCAGGAATGTCAGTGGTGCGCTCTTGCTGACAAGAGGGAGTGTTACCTCTTTTTCATCCGTGAGCCCTTGGCTATCAACCACGCTCAGGAGCAGGGTGATTTCGGTGCCTGACAGGGGGAGCTCCGGTACCGTGAAGGTGGGTGTCATTGAGGACGGGTTGTTCAATGTAATAGGCGTGCCGGAGGTCTGTTCCCACTGCCCTGAGATGATCGAGCTATTGCTTGAGAAGGACTTGTTGCCGTTCAGAGTAACCTCCTCGCCCTCCAGGAGGTGGCGCAATGGGCTGTCGATCACAGCAACCGGATAGGGGAGCGGGGCGGCCAAACCGCTGTTCATTCGGATACTCCCGGTTAGCGGTGCGCTGTTGTTGCCGCAGTATTGAACAAAATCCAGTGCGACAACCGGCGTCGCTGCGTTCAGATCCAGTTGGTGAATGAAGAAGTCCCCATCGATGGTATTGCATCCTCTCCCGTCCATGGATACGGAAATGCCTGGGCGCCCGGGGCTTTTGAATGGGGCGCGTTGTGCGTTGAGGTAATGCTGGGTGCGCATTGCTTCGCCGCTGGGGGCGACAAAAGTCAGTCGCACATAGTGATCGGGAGAATCATAGTCGAGTTTCAGTTCGTCGTTGCTCGTTGTCAGGCTGATATCGCCAGTGCTGTCCGTGAAGGTGTAAGTGTTGCCGCCACCAATGTAGTCGCCAGAGACGCTATCCAGAAAAATGGTGTCTGCAGCATTGGCAAACAGTGGTGAGAAAATCAGAGGTAATATCCCAAGATAGTGCTTTTTCATGATGACCCCCGCAGAGTTGTTATAGTCATATCGGTCGGCTGACCCCTGCGACAGTGTAAGGATTCCGGCTGCCATCTGGGTGAGGTTGATCTCCTAACTCTTTGTAAGCTTTTTCTTATTGGGGTGGAGGTGTGAACTGGTGGGAGTCTGCGTCGCGCAGGGGCGTCGCCGGCACCGTGAAGCTCAAGAGCAAACTCGCATCAGGTGCGTAATCAGGTCCACCTGTCTGCTGAAGCTGTTCTTCTGCAGCAGTGATTTTATGTTGGTGCGAATGGTGCTGATGGCCAATTCCATTTGCTCGGCAGTTTCGGCGGTGTTGGCCCCCTTGAGCAGGCACAGGCAGACGCGGGCCTCGGCTTCGGTGGCGCTGATGACCTTGCGAATTTCGGCAATGCTGGGGGTGCGGCAGACATTGGGGTCGAAAATTTCCACCAGGACATTGCTGTTGTTGCTTTCTCGGTTGTGTACCGGGGTGATGGAGATCCGCAGGGGCAGGGCGCTGGTTTGCAGGTAAAGGGTGTCGCTGTCGTCCAGGGCGCCGGTCTTGCCGGTAATGAACAACATCAGCTGGGTGTAGAAATCCTTGCCAAACTGTTGATCCCTGAACGCGATTTCCCGGCTGTCCCGATTGATGGTGAATACCCTGTAGCGTTTGCCGATCTCCACGAAGGCCGGGCTGGCACTGACCAGGAGAGAAACCGGCGAAAAGACGGCAACGGGCTGTTTCAATACGGCGATGCTGCTTTGCAGGTCCTTGAAGCTCTGCTCCGAGCGGTGCAGTCGCTCATACAAATCGAGGGCTATTTCAGCGTGTTTTTTCAGCCGCGAAAGCATGGCCATTTCTGTCTTGCTGAATACCCGGCTGTCTTTGTGGCGGTTGAATACCAGTACCACGTGTTGCTGGTATTTGTTGGTGAACGCAATGGTGGCGCTGTCGATAATGCCGGCGGCGCGTATCCAGGTCCGGGAGAAGGTGGACATATCTGCGAGAAAGTCGCTATCCGGGTCGCCATCGGCGTAGCTGAACAGGGCGTTGGGGCCCGTTTCCAGTGCCCGGGCAATCGCCTTGTCCTTGAACACCAGGCCGGTCTTGAGCATCAGGGGGACGACGCCGGGCGGATAGCCCACGGCCCAGCCATACAGTCCTTTCAGGTGCGGCTCTTTCTGTATCACGGCCAGGCAACAGCTGACCAGGTCAAAGGTGTCGCGGATGTTGCGCAGAAAGAGGTCGAAGCCGTCCTTGTGTTCAACACAGCTGTAAAGACTGGTGACCAGACTATCCAGAATATCTGCCTGGGTGTCGTCCGGTTCGAGCTGTTCGGCACTGGGTTGGCCGTTTTCTGCCCGCGCCAGATGAGTAAGTTGGCTTCGATCGGCTGCTGACATTCCCTTGTACCTTCCCCCGGGCAGAGCTTATTGCCCATAAAATTGTTAACTGGTTCAAATATAGCGAATAGGGGGAGGCCGATCCAATGACCCCTGGAGCGGGTGGCGTGGTGCTGGCGGCCCATTTTGGGGCGGGCGGCGCGGCAAGGAGCGTCCATGGGAAATGCCGCGCCACAGGGCGTTCAGCAGGATTCACTGCTTGAAAAGTGTCCAGATTTGCTTAAAATACGCTCCCTTGCCGGAATTCAGGCCCTGTTTGTACAGTTGCCTGGAGTGAGAGCAGTCTCTCAGCCGGCCAGAATTCATTCCGTTTCAGTCAGTTGCGCACGCCGGCCGCTGGGGTCGGGGTTGTTGTGCCCGTTGTGGTGGCATACAATGCGCGCCTATTTACTGAGGCGGTGAGGCATCCTGCCTCGTTTTCGATAACAGATTGGAGGTTCACGACATTAAGCGTGGAGGCAAAGGCCGCGAGCAGCGCGCCAATATAAATCAGCAAATCCAGGCAACCGATGTTCGGTTGATTGATGTAGACGGTGAGCAGGTCGGTATCGTGACCCTGCAGGAAGCGCTGGAGAAAGCCACCGCAAAACAGCTGGATCTGGTGGAAATCTCCCCTGGTGCGGAACCGCCGGTTTGCCGAATCATGGATTACGGCAAACATCTGTTTGAAGCCAAACAGAAGGCCAAGGAAGGGCGCAAGAAACAGCGTCAGACCCAGGTCAAGGAAATTAAATTCCGTCCCGGCACCGACATTGGTGACTATGAGGTGAAACTGCGTAACCTCATTCGTTTCCTCGAGGCCGGCGACAAAGCGAAAATCACCGTCCGTTTCCGCGGTCGGGAGATGGCTCACCAGGAACTGGGCCGGGAGCTTCTCGCACGTATCGAGAAGGACCTGGAAGAATACGGTTCTGTTGAGCAACGTCCGAACATGGAAGGGCGCCAGATGATCATGGTGCTCAGCCCGGGCAAAAAGAAGAAACAGCCGTAACCGGTTGTTGAACTAACTAACCAACTTGAGAAGGTACCATGCCTAAAATCAAGACAAATCGTGGGGCTGCCAAGCGTTTCAAAAAAACCGCCTCCGGTTTCAAGCGCAAGCAGGCATTCAAAAACCAC
This sequence comes from Alcanivorax sp., assembly GCF_014762765.1. GTDB lineage: Bacteria > Pseudomonadota > Gammaproteobacteria > Pseudomonadales > Alcanivoracaceae > Alcanivorax. The sequence continues at coordinate 2,710 of NZ_JABURH010000114.1, read as the reverse complement.
ATCCTGACCAAGAAGTCTTCCAAGACTATTCGTCAGCTGCGTCCGAAAACCGAGGTACATGATTCTGATGTGGCTCTGGTTAAACGCATGATGCCCTACGCATAACTGATACGGTTTTTGGAGATCTGAAAAATGGCACGAGTAAAGCGTGGTGTGCAGGCCCGTCGTCGGCACAAGAAAATTCTCAAGCAGGCTAAAGGCTACTACGGTGCCCGCAGCCGTGTATTCCGTGTAGCGGTTCAGGCCGTTACCAAAGCCGGTCAGTACGCGTACCGCGACCGTAAGGTTCGCAAGCGTCAGTTCCGTCGTCTGTGGATTGTTCGTATCAACGCCGCTGCGCGTCTGAACGGCCTGTCCTACAGCCGTCTGATTGATGGTCTGAAGAAAGCGTCCATCGAAGTAGACCGTAAAGTACTGGCGGACATCGCTGTCCGCGATCAGGCAACCTTTAGCGCTTTGGCCGAAAAAGCCAAAGCGAGTCTCACCGCCTGATTACTGTTTCGTCCTAGACAAAACAGCATACTCAACGGGGGAAGAGCTCGCGCTCTTCCCCCGTTTTTGTTTGAAAAAGACGAGTTGCAAGCTACAAGTTTCAAGTTACAACGCGGAAGAGCCCATGCCTTTCGGTCAGCGCTATCGCCGCGCACCCGGATGAGATTCGCGTCGACATGGTTCCCGAGTGGCACAATCCAGGGGCGCGCCTTGCAACTTGAAACTTGTAGCTTGCTCCTGATTTAAAGACTGCGGAGTCTTCAATGGAAAATCTCAACGCCCTGGTTGATGCTGCCCTGGCAGACGTCGAACAGGCTGGCGATATCCGGGCCCTGGACGATGTCCGGGTGAAGTACCTGGGCAAAAAAGGCGAGATCAGCGCCCTGATGAAGGGCCTTGGCAAGTTGAGCGCGGAAGAGCGCCCCAAGGCCGGTGCGGTGATCAACGAAGGCAAACAGAAAGTCCAGGATGCCATCGCTACCCGCAAGCATGCCATGGAAGAAGCGGCCCTGGCTGAGCAGCTGGCCAGTGAAACCGTGGACGTGACCCTGCCGGGCCGGGGCGAACTGCCCGGCAACCTGCACCCGGTCACCCGCATGCGTCGCCGCATTGAAGACTTCTTCCTGCGTCTGGGCTTTGATATTTCCGAAGGGCCGGAAGTGGAAGACGACTTCCACAACTTCGAAGCCCTGAATATTCCGTCCCACCACCCGGCGCGGGCCATGCACGACACCTTCTACTTCGGTGACGGCCGTCTGCTGCGTACCCACACCTCGCCGGTGCAGGTAAGGGTGATGGAGCAGGGCAAACCGCCGTTCCGCATCATTGCTCCTGGACGGGTATACCGTTGTGACTCCGACCTGACCCACACACCCATGTTCCACCAGGTGGAAGGCCTGCTGGTGGACAAGGACGTCACCTTTGCCGACCTGCGCGGCACCGTGGCGGAATTCCTCAAATTCGTGTTCGAAGTAGAAGACCTGCCGGTGCGTTTCCGCCCCAGCTACTTCCCGTTCACCGAGCCCAGCGCCGAAGTGGATGTGGGCTGTGTCAGCTGTGGCGGTAAAGGCTGCCGGGTGTGTTCCCACACCGGCTGGCTGGAAGTCATGGGCTGCGGCATGGTGCACCCGAAGGTGCTGGAGCACGGCGGTGTAGACGCCAGCGAATATAGCGGCTTTGCCTTCGGCATGGGCGTGGAGCGTCTCACCATGCTGCGCTACGGCGTTAACGACCTGCGGATGTTCTTCGAGAACGACACCCGCTTCCTGTCCCAGTTCGGTTAGGGCGTTTCTGTAACGTCAGGCCGCCGTTGGAGCCTTGTTCACAAGGCGAATTCCCCCGGCGGCCATACAGAAACTCCCATGATTTAAAGGAATTCGACAATGCGTTTTAACGAAGCCTGGTTGCGGGAATGGGTCAACCCCGCCATCGATACCGACACCCTGGTGAAGCAACTGACCATGGCCGGCCTGGAAGTGGACGCCGTGGAACCCGCCGCCCCGGTCTTCACCGGCGTGGTGGTCGGTCAGGTGGAAAGCTGCGAACAGCACCCGGATGCGGACAAACTCAGCGTCTGCCAGGTCACCAATGGCAAAGACACCGTGCAGGTAGTCTGCGGCGCGTCCAACGTGCGCACCGGCCTGAAAATTCCCTTCGCCCAGGTGGGCGCGGTACTGCCCGGCGACTTCAAGATCAAGAAAGCCAAGCTGCGCGGCCAGGAATCCAACGGCATGCTCTGCGGCGCCTCCGAGCTGGGCCTGGAAGACCTGATCGATGGCCTGATGGAACTGCCGGAAGACGCCCCGGTGGGCTCCGACTTCCGCGACTACCTGCAGCTTAACGATGCGGTCATCGAAGTGGACCTGACCCCCAACCGCGCCGACTGCCTGAGCGTGCGCGGCATCGCCCGGGAAGTGGGGGTGATGAACCAGAGCCCGCTGGCCAACATGAACATCGACAAGGTGGCCCCGGCCATCGACGACACCCTCACCGTGACCCTGGCGGACAGCGAAGGCTGCCCCCGTTACCTGGGCCGGGTTATCAAGGGCGTCAACGTGAACGCCGACAGCCCCCTGTGGCTGATCGAGCGCCTGCGCCGCGCCGGCCTGCGCACCATCGATCCCATCGTCGACGTGACCAACTATGTGCTGCTGGAACTGGGCCAGCCCCTGCATGCCTTCGATCTGGCCAAGCTCAACGGCGGCATCACCGTGCGCAA
>NZ_JABURH010000119.1 GCF_014762765.1 Alcanivorax sp. | reverse complement strand
TGCTCCTGCGCATAGGTATTCTGCAGGGTCAGACCATGCACCTGCGGATCAGCGGCGAGGACCTCCTTGAGCAGGCTATCATGCAGCTCACGGTCAAACACCAAACGGGCATACTTTTCGGCATAAAGCACCGGGGCCAGCAGGTTCTTGCCTTCCGAGAGGGTCATGGCCTGCTCAAAGTGGGCTTTTGCCTGGTCCGGCTTGCCGCCCAGGGAAGCGGGCAGAATGCTGCTCAGCACGCCCAGGTACATATGCGCCTGGCCGTACTGGTAACCCTCATCCAGCACCACCACGCGCTCCATGATGGCTTCCACGCGCCCCAATTCGGCCACCGCATTCCAGTCACTGGTGTTCTGCTGAATGTAGCCGGCCCAGGCGCTGCCCAGGGTGAACAGCATGGGCACATCGCCCTTGCCGGCGTCTTCCAGCAGTTCTTCGAACTCAGGCACGGACAGGTCGCGCAGATCGCAGTAATCGTTGTCGTGGGCACAGGCAGAGCGGAAGGCATAGCCCAGGGCCTTGTCACTGAGCTTGCGGGCCCGTTCCGGGTCTTCCACAAACAGCCCCGCGTAGGCGCCGTAAAGGTCTGCCCCACTGGCCAGCATGGAGGCGCTATCAGGCCAGTTTTCGATCAGACCGTCCACCATCAACAGATAGGTGGGCAGGCCCTCAGCCACCAGCTCAAGATCATTGTTGTTGAGTACGCCATAGGGCAGGTTGTCGTCGATGCTGGCCAGGGAACAGCCCTGCAAGGAAACGACCGCTGCAACAAGGAATGAGGGGACAAACCCGGGTAGGAAGCGCCACTGCATAGGTCGCCAGTATCCTTTCATGATTGTGACCATTTGTTTTGGCAGTCTTTATAGCAGTACGACCGGGGTAACTCAAACGGCCCCGACCCCTTGCGCCCGCCGCCAGAGGCCGAAACCGGCCCCCAGCAGACAACCACTGACCAGCCCCGCCAGATGCGCCGCATTGGCCACCACACTGGACAGCCCCACAAAGCAGATCACCATCCAGGCCAGCATGAAGATGACAATCTCCCGGCGCAGGGGGTAACCGGACTGGGGATTCACCTTGCCATAGATCCACAGGTAACCGAGCAACCCGTACACCACCCCGGACAGGCCACCGAACATGGGCCCGGTGTGGAAGAACTGGGCCACATTGGCAGTAATGCCGGTCACCAGGGTGACCAGCACCAGTTGCCCGCTGGACTGGAACCGCTCGATCAGGCGCCCCAGATCCGACCACCAGAGCAGATTGAACAGCAGGTGCAGCAGGGAAAAGTGCAGCAGCATGGGGGTCACCAGCCGCCAGGGCTGGCTGGCCAGCCCGTCCAGGGCCGCCGGAAACAGCAGCGCCCGGTAGACGCCATCGCCCATCAGGTACGGCGTCAGATACACCAGCACACTGACAATAAGAACGATGCGGGTCACCCAGCCCAGGCTGGCAAACCAGCCCCCGGACATCAGCGGCTGGGGGCGCCCGGTGAGGGGCTCCACCGGCTGGCGCCCCTGCTGATGCTTGAGGTCGGTGATCAGCTCTTCCAGCAAGGCCTTGGCAGGGTTGTACTGGGCCGGGTCCTGCAGCTCGATGATCTGCTCACTCCCCTCCTCCCGGCGCGCCACCGCAAAGCCGTTACGCTTGAGGGTATGCTCAAACAGCTTTGCCAGTTCCGGTTGCGGAGTACGGATCAGTTCCATGCCAGGCCCTCCAGGGCGTTATTGCGTTGTGCCGGTGTCAACTCGGCCAGGTTTTCCACCTGCTGCCAGAAACAGTCCCAGTCCCGCTGGCATTGTTCCAGCAGGCGGGCAAAGGCAGGCACATGATCATTGTAGTCACTGACACCGTTTAACTGGGCATTGTTCAACGGCCCGTCAAAGAAGCCCTGATAACCGGCCAGGGCCGGCAAGCTTTGTTGCTCGCGGGCAAAGCGCTCCCGGGCCTGCTGCTGGATGCGGGCTTTTTCCCGGGCCAGCACCGCCTCGTCCTGCTCTTCGGCGTAGAGCTGCTTCAGCGCCTCACGGGTATCGGTGACGATGGTCAGGAAAGCCTGGCGGACCTGCTCACGGCGCTGCCAGAAATCCGCCGGCAGTGGCCTGCCGCTGGCGGCAAAGAAATCCACCGCGCCTTCACGGCCTACCAGGGTGGCCAGGGATTCATTGAAGCGGGTGTCGTTCCTGATATACAGGCGCCGATGGGCCAGCTCATGGATCAGCAGTTCCGCCAGCGCCGGCTCGGAGCGTTGCAGCATGGGGGTGGTCAGCGGGTCGGCAAACCAGCCCAGGGTGGAATAGGCAATGGCACCGCCCACATAGGTATCCAGCCCCTGTTCAGCCAGCCTGGCGGCGGCCTTTTCCGCCGCCGGACGGCGGAAGTAACCCCGGTAGCTGACGCAGCCGATCAGCGGGTAACACCAGGTCTTGGGGGTCAGTGACCAGGCCGGGGCCGCCAGCACATTCCACACCACCGCGTCCTGTTCCAGGGCCACGTACTGGTGATAGACATCCTCGGCGGGCAGCGCCAGCCGGTCACCGGCAAAGCGGACCACCTGCTGGCTGAACTGCAGGGAATCGACAATCTGCGGCGGAGTCTGCGGGTCTGCCAGCACCGCCTCCAGCGATTCACGCTGGCCCATCAGCGACAGGTGCCCCTTGGCGGCCTGGCTGTAGTAGCCAAGCTGGCAGCCACCCAGAAGGGTCATGCCTGCCAGCGTGGCGACCCGCAATAACATCATGATCCGGAGTCAGGCCCGGGACATGAATTTGCGTTCAGCGGTATTCACCCGCACCTTTTCCCCTTCCACGATATATTCCGGCACCTGTACCACCAGCCCGGTATTCAGGGTGGCCGGCTTGGTCCGTGCGGAGGCAGAGGCGGCTTTCATGGCCGGGGCGGTTTCGGTGACTTCCAGCACCACCGAGGCGGGCAGTTCCAGGCCAATCACCGCGTCGTCCACCCGCAGAGCCAGCAGGCCTTCGGTATCCTCGGTGATAAACGCCAGCTCGTCAGCAATGTCCTCGGCCTTGAGCAGGTACTGGGAGAAATCCTCGTTATCCATGAAGATGTAATCGTCGCCATCTACGTAGGAGAACTGCACCGGCCGGCGCAGCAGCTCCACCGTGGTCACCTCATCATCACCCTTGTAACGCTCCTCAAACTTGGGCCCGCCGCCCACCGCACTGGCCTTCACCCGATACAAGGTCGCCGCGCCCCGGGCCGAGGGGGATTGGACCTCGATCTGGCGAATGGCGTAAAGGGTACCGTTGACTTCAATAACGTCGGATTTTTTCAGATCGCTGGCGCGGGTCATGGGCAACTGGTCCTTTTTGAGAAAGGCCTATGCTACTCGACACTGGTACGGGCAAGCTAGAATCGGGCTAATTGATAATTGAGAATGGATAATTGATAGCTCGCGTGCGAGGTTTGTCTGTTCTTCAATGCAAGAGGCCGCGACTGAACTCTGGCGCGGCCTCTTGCATTTAATCACTCCCATGCGCTGTTCGCGCCGTTATCAATTATCCATTCTCAATTATCAATTGCTTCCTGATTCCTTCCCACGCCGCCTCACAAAGCCCCTTCCGATCCGTGCCCTGAGCCGATACCGGGTCGCAGAAATGCAGGCGCACACGGATGCGGTTGCGCAACAGCATGGCCCAGAGATGATGGTGGAATTCGTCGTCACCGATGAAGGC
>NZ_JABURH010000034.1 GCF_014762765.1 Alcanivorax sp. | reverse complement strand
GTCAGCGAGCGGTCATTCCGCCATCCACGGCCAGGGCTTGCCCGGTCACGAAGCTGGCCAGTGGCGAGGCCAGCCAGATCACGGCATTGGCCACTTCCTCGGGGGTGCCCATGCGGTTCATGGGGTGCAGGCCGGCAAACTGGCTTTCGGTTTCCGGTTCCTTGCCGGTAATCCGGTCAATCATTTCGGTTTTGATGGCGCCGGGGCAGACCGCATTGACGCGGATGTTCTGCTCTGCGTATTCCAGGGCAGCGGTTCGAGTGAGCTGCACCACACCGCCTTCAGACGCGCAGTAAGCGGGTAACCCCGCAAACCCCACCAGGCCGGCAACGGAGGCCATGTTCACAATGGCGCCATGGCCTTGCTTTGCCATCAAGCCCAGTTGGGTTTTCATGCACAGAAAGACCCCGCGCAGGTTGGTGGCAAGGGTGGTGTCGAAGTTGTCCAGTTGGCACTCCGCGGTGGGAGCCATTGCCCCCTCGATACCGGCGTTGTTGCAAGCCGCGTCCAGTCGGCCAAAGTGGGCAAAACCGCGCCGGTGTAACTCGTTCACGTCCTGCGGGTCGCTCACGTCGGCACTGACAAACAATATGTCCCGTCCGGTGGCTTCGCGCAGCGCCTCGGCGGCTTCTTCGCCACGGCGGGCATCCTTGTCGGTGAGTATCAGCTTGCAACCCGAGCGGGCAAAGCCTTCAGCGATGGCGTAGCCGATGCCGGTTGCCGACCCGGTTACCAGTGCAACGGCGGAATGGCTGAACATGCTGGCCCCCTGTATTTCCTGGTGTGTTGACTACTACTGTACGACGGTAATCACGCAATGACTTGATCTGGGGCAATGATCCGGGCGATTAAAAATCAGGGAGAGGTTTCTGCTTTTGTTCCGCGCCAGAACAAAGCGAGTAGAAGTTTCCTTCGGAGTCGGGGGCCTGCAGTGCAGTGATCAATGGTCTCCCGGAAAGGATGACGTACTCCTGTCCGAGAGACGGTTCCTGAGGTGGTCAGGTCGCGTTTTTGATGGTGGGGCTGTACTGCGACGCATCCGTGGTGAATTCCGCATGGCCGTAGTCCACCAGCAGCTCGTTGATGCGCCGGACCAGTATCTTGTCCGCGATCTTGTTGGCCACGGGGATGTCTTGCAAGGTCCGGTAGGCGATCAGGCGGGGCATGATGAACAGCGTGCCGATGCTGGACAGGGCGTAGTCGAGCAGGTGCGGTTCCACGCCCATTTCTTTCGCTTTTGATTTGTCATTCTTGCCAAGAAAGGCCTGGGTGAAGAACACCTTGGAGACGCTGCGCTCCACCAGGTTGTGGACCTTGCTGGTTAGCTTGTTGTCCTTCGGACGATAGACGGACATGGTGGCGCGGGTGAGTTCGCCACAGGTCTCGTCATCGTAGCCCTCGCGCAGGGTACCGGAGTAGGTGAGCATGGTGTTGATAATGTCCGGCGCCTCGGCGGGCAGCAGCTCTTCGGGCAGGCCCAGCAGGAAACACTGGTAGCGGGACAGTTCGACGATGGCCCGCTCGTTACGGGTGAAGTGCTTGCGACCCTTGCGCATGGCCTTGAAGGCGGCCAGGTAGGCGGGCATGGTGCCGGCGGGCATCTGGTCTACCTGGGGAATGGGGATGCCATAAATGGCCGGGTCCCATTTCTTTACCCGCTTGAGAATGTTGAAGCGGACCATGGAGTGCATCAGGCGCACCATGGCAGCGGCCTTGAAGCCGGGCCCGAAGCGTTCCAGGGCACCGGGCAGGGTGGCGGTGGTGAAGAAGCTGGCGGTTTCGTTGATGCGCCGGTTTACCGAATCGTTGGCCAGGGTGCCAGTGATGGCCATGGGCAGGCCGGAGTACTTGTTCATGAAGGTGGCCACGAAGGCGCCACGGATCACGTAAGGGGCCAGGTTGGCCATCTGGTTGCGGCTCAGGCGGGCGCCTTCACGAACCAGATCCATATCCACCCAGTCCGGGGTGGTTTCCATGGCGGTAATAAAGTCCACCAGTTCCTGGGGGGCATCGGGTACCGCGTCGAGCCCTTCGTCGCAGGCTTTCTTCAACATGCCGATCAGGTCACGGAAGCTGTATTCCGACATCAGCGCCGCGTAGGCATCGGCCACGGTGTCACCCAGCAGGGTGTAGGCGCGGGCCCGGTCCACTTTGTCATGGTCGGCGAGGATTTTCTTGCGGTACTTCCTGGCGAAGTGGGGCGGCAATGTACTGCGGACATCCATAGAATCCGTGAATCGCTCCGGGGTGATATCAAAGTCGATATCGCCGTAGAGAGAGGGGATCCGGGTTTTCTGGGCGCGGACCTTTTCCCAGAGAGCGTCCAGTGACTGTGTCATCGGTAACCTCGGTAGACAGTGTCTTTGAATACCCTACACATTGCGTATACCTGCATGGCAAGACAATTAACGGAAGTCGCCTTTCTGTATAGGTTGGCCGGTTTTGGCCCGCTTTGACAGGGGAAATCAGGGAAAGGAAACAGAGTTGTGTGGGGTGTTTGGGGTTGTGTCGTTGGAGCTTTGTTCACAAAGCGAAGGGGGAGATGGCTATTCGCTTTGTGAACAAAGCTCCAACGGGGTGGGGAAGGCTGGCTGAAGCCTGCGGTCTTATTTCTCGTAACCGGGATTCTGGCGATCCAGTTTGCGCAGCAGGCCGGGCCAGGCCAGGTTGCCGCCCATGCCCTTGGTGACCTGGGAGGCTTGCTGCTTGATGGTGTTGACGATGCCGTCGGGGATCGGGGTCAGCGGGCGGTTGCCGGACAGGGCCTGGAGCTGGATTTCGCAGGCGCGCTGGAGGATGAACATGCCCAGGAAGGCATCGGCAATGCTGCTGCCCACGGTGAGCAAGCCGTGGTTGCGCAGGATCATGGAGTTGGCGTCGCCAAGATCGGCCTGCAGGCGGGCCTTTTCGTCTTCACGCAGGGCCACGCCTTCGTAGTCGTGGTAGGCCAGGCTGGCCAGCGGGAACAGGCTTTGCTGGGATAGCGCGAGCAGGCCTTCCTGCTGGGCGGACACGGCCACACCGGCGGTGGTGTGGGTGTGCATCACGCAGTTGGCATCGTCGCGCACGGCGTGGATGGCGCTGTGGATGGTGAAGCCGGCCGGGTTGATATCGAAGTCACTGTCATCGAGCTTGTTGCCGGCCTGGTCTACGCGCACCAGGCTGGAAGCGGTGATCTCGTCGAACATCATGCCGTAGGGATTGATCAGGAAGTGATGCTCGTCGCCGGGGATGCGGGCAGACAGGTGGGTAAAGATCAGGTCGTCCCAGCCGTGCAGGGCGATCAGCCGGTAGGCGGCGGCCAGATCCACACGCAGTTGCCATTCTTCTGCGCTGACGGTGTTTTTCTTGGACTGGATGGCATCCGGGGTCAGTGTTGCCTGGCGGTTCATGGTAGCGCTCTCCCTTGTTTTTCGTTTTTACAGTGTAGAGGGAAAGACCATATCCGGGGCAAGGGGAAAGCGATTGTACGTCGTGGCTGGCCGGAAAGATGGCGGTAACGGCACAGGGAGGGATGTCGGGGTGAGTTCGGGAAGGAACGCATTCGCGGTGGCACCACCGCTCCCACGAGGGGAGCGGGGATCGGTGCCGGGTTAGCGCACTTCCATACCGGGCTGGGCGCCGCTGTCCGGGCTGAGGATGTGGATGTCGTCACCGCCGGGGCCGGCGGCCAGCACCATGCCTTCGGAGACGCCGAATTTCATCTTGCGCG
>NZ_JABURH010000144.1 GCF_014762765.1 Alcanivorax sp. | reverse complement strand
TAAGTGGTAGCGGGGGCAGGATTTGAACCTACGACCTTCGGGTTATGAGCCCGACGAGCTACCAGACTGCTCCACCCCGCAATAAACCGTTGAACCTTTAGCGCCCCTCGGCACTCGACCTGTATTCTGGTGAGCACAGATCTTTTCGGTTCCGACTGGTTGAATCTTGCTAGTCAAAGCATTCAACCCGCCTCAAATATCGAGCGCAAATAGTACTTAGAGGCGCTCACTCTGTCAAGGCGAAGACGAAAAAAACATTTATTTTTCGCTGCCTTAGCACAACAAGAAGCGACCACTTCACTGCACCCGCAAACGCCGCAGCGCTTACTCTACCGGGACGCATATCCGCGGCTTGTCGCCGCACAAATCGTCCCGGGGGCAGGCAAAAAAACCATCACTTCATGCCATGCTGCGATGACAAACCACTTTCATCGCACCCGGTCGGCAATTAGTCACACTGCCAGGACCGGTTTGAGCCGAGACCCGCCCGCGGATCTCTTTTCCAAATTGGTGCCGAAGGCCGGACTTGAACCGGCACGAGCGAAGCTCACTACCCCCTCAAGATAGCGTGTCTACCAATTCCACCACTTCGGCAAAGAACGCTTTGATCACTGCTCCGACTGAGGCACTTCAGTCGGGGCCGGGGATTCTACCCCAGCTTGAGGCACATCTGAAACCTCTTTTTGCTCCTGCGCATCATCCGATGCCACTGGCACTTCAGACATGGTAGCCGGCACCTCGGAATCCGCCGGAGCAGCCGGCACATCCTCTTCCTGCTGCTCAAGGGTTTCCAGTTCCGGCAGGTAGCTACGCACACCCTCAGCTTCCTGGCGAGCCATCCAGGCCAGGCCCATGCTGGTGACAAAGAACACCACCGCCAGCAATGCTGTGGCACGAGTCAGGAAGTTGGCCGACCCGGCACTGCCAAATACAGTCTGGGAGCCACCGCCACCAAAAGAGGCACCTGCGTCGGCACCTTTACCGTGCTGAATCAGCACCAGCCCGATCAGGCCAAGGGCCGCCAGCACGTGCACTACATGAACAACAATATCCATAATGACTCTATTATTCCGCCGCCTGACAGATAGCTATAAAACTGTCGGCTGTTAACGATGCCCCGCCTATCAGACCCCCATCGATGTCTGACTGGGCAAACAGAAGGGCGGCATTATCCGCCTTTACACTGCCGCCGTAAAGCAAGCACAGCGATTCAGCGATATCCGGATCGTTTTTCGCCAATGAGGCGCGCAGCGAGGCGTGCACCTCCTGGGCCTGCTCCGGGCTCGCCGTTCTACCGGTACCGATGGCCCACACGGGCTCGTAGGCCACCACGGCGCTGCCGAAAGCGGCAATACCTACCGCATCCACCACCGCCTGCAACTGCCCGCAAACCACGGCTTCGGTATTACCGGCCTCACGCTCTTCCAGGGTTTCCCCCACACAGAGAATCGGCACAAGACCGGCAGCCTGGGCACGGGAAAACTTGTCGGCGATCACCGCGTCGGTTTCTCCGTACAGCGCACGACGCTCGGAATGACCTACAATCACATGGCCACAGCCCACCTCGGCAAGCATGGGTGCAGACACTTCACCGGTGAAGGCGCCATCTTCCTGGTCACTCAGGTTCTGACCTCCCACCCCAATGGCGGCCGGCATCACAGATCTGGCCGCTGCCAGGTAAGGGTAAGGCGGACAGATCACCACCTTCGCCCCGCCATTGTAGCCAGCCAGGGCCTCTGCCATTTCGGCAAGCAGACCCTGGCGCCCGTTCATTTTCCAGTTACCGGCAACCAGCGGTGTTCTTGATGTCATCTGTTATTCCTTGGATATAAAAATGCCGGAGGCCCAGCGTTATCATGCAATCGCCTTTTCCACCACATCCGCCAGATCGCGGCACAGGGCGGCCACCTGATCCGGGTCCTTGCCCTCAATCATCACTCGCACCAGCGGCTCGGTACCAGAAGGGCGCAGCAGAATTCGGCCATTACCGCCGAGCTTTTGTTCCACCTCTGCCATGGCGGCCTTCACTTCAGCCTTTTCCATAAAACCATCACGGTTGGGGCCACGCACATTGATCATGGTCTGGGGCATCAGCACCACATCTGCCACCGCCTCCGCCAGGCTCTGGTCACGGCGGGACAGTGCCGCCAGCACCTGCAGGGCAGAAACCGTACCATCGCCGGTGGAAGTGCAATCCAGACAAACCAGATGGCCGGAGGATTCACCACCGATCAACCAGCCACGCTGGTCAAGCTGTTCCATCACGTAGCGGTCACCCACCTTGGCGCGCACGAACTCGATATCCAGCGCCTGCAGCGCCAACTCAAGACCAAAATTGGACATCAGGGTGCCAACCACGCCGGGCAGCTCTACACCGCTCTCCTTACGATCCCGGGCCACCACAAACAGCAACTGATCGCCATCAACCAACTTGCCTGTGTGGTCCACCATGATCAGTCGGTCTGCGTCGCCATCCAGCGCCACCCCCAGATCCGCTTTTTCATCCAGCACCCGCTGCTGCAGCTGCTCCGGATGGGTGGAGCCACAATCACGGTTGATATTAAAACCGTCCGGGCTATTGGCCATGGCCACCACCTCGGCACCCAGCTCCTCGAACACATCTGGAGCAATGTGGTACGCCGCACCATTGGCGGTGTCGACCACGATCTTCATACCACTCAGGTTCAGGCCCGGCACGGTACTCTTGCAGAATTCGATATAACGACCACGAGCATCATCAATCCGGCGCACCTTGCCGATCTGGTCGGTGGCCACCACCGACATGTCTTCGTCCAGCAGGCGCTCGATCTCCAGCTCGATCTCATCATTAAGCTTGCGCCCATCCGCCCCGAAGAACTTGATGCCATTGTCGGTATAGGCATTGTGAGATGCAGAAATAACAATGCCGGCCTGGGCAGACAAAGTCCGGGTCAGGTAGGCAATGCCAGGTGTCGGCAGGGGTCCAAGCAGACGCACATCCACGCCCGCAGCGGAAATACCGGCTTCCAGCGCCGATTCGAACATGTACCCGGAAATACGGGTGTCCTTACCGATCAGGATCTTGCTGCCACCGTGTGCCGCCAGCACCTTGCCTGCCGCCCAACCCAGCTTGAGCACGAAATCCGGGGTAATGGGGAACTGCCCAACCGTGCCTCGCACGCCATCCGTCCCGAAATACTTACGCGCCATGACTACTCCTTGTGCGGTTAGATTATGCGATCACTGTCGCCTGATTGCTTGACGGCGTGGGCGAAGCGCACCACATCCACGGTTTCCTGCACATCATGGGCACGGACAATCATTGCTCCGCGCTCAATACACATGACAGCCGCCGCCAGGCTGGCCGGCAAGCGCTCACTGACTTCCCGACCAAGCAGTTTACCAAACAGGGACTTTCGCGAAATACCGATCAGGATCGGTAACGCCAGGGCCTGCAGCGCGGCCATTTCATTCATCAGGGTAAGATTGTGCTCCACGGTCTTGGCAAAGCCAAAACCCGGATCAATCAGAAGCCGCTCACTGGGGATGCCGGCTTGCTTGCAGGCGGCGATGCGCTGACGCAGAAAATCTATCACCTCGGCGGTGACATCCTGATAACGGGGATCATCCTGCATGTTGCCGGGCTCGCCGAGCATGTGCATCAGGCAGACCGGCAACCCGCTGGTCGCCGCCGCTTCCAGCGCACCGGGCCGACGCAGGGCCCGCACATCATTGATCATGCCCGCACCAGCTGCGGCGGCATCGCGAATCACCGCCGCAGTACTGGTGTCCACGGACACCAGGGCACCAAACTCAGAGGTAAGTGCCTCAACCACCGGCACCACCCGATCCAGCTCCTGCTGTTCGGACACCGGCGCCGCTCCTGGGCGGGTGGACTCGCCTCCCACATCAATGATTGCCGCTCCATCCGCCAGCATTCGCTCGGCCTGACGCAGGGCATCATCCCGCTTGGTAAAGCGGCCACCATCAGAAAAGGAATCCGGGGTTACGTTCAGTATCCCCATAACGACAGGCGCGGACAGGTCTAGTGTCCGCGCCCCACAGGTCAGCGTGTCAATCATGAATCAGCGGGATCAATGCGTATTGGCAGGTCCGCCGATGGCATCGTCGCCCGGCTCCTTGTCACCGCTGGCAGCGGTGCCATTGCCCGGCCCCTGATCACGCCAGTCTTTCGGCGGGCGCGGCTTGTGGCCGGTCATGATGTCCTCGATCTGGCCGGCGTCGATGGTTTCGTATTGCATCAAGGCTTCCGCCATCAGGTCCAGCTTGTCGCGGTTGTCCTCGAGAATCTGCTTGGCTCGTCCATAGCAGCTATCGATGATTGCCCGCACCTCGCGGTCGATTTCTTCGGCGGTCTGCTCGGACATGCTTTTACGCTGGGACATCTGCTTGCCCAGGAACACCTCACCCTCTTCTTCCTCGTAGGCCAGCGGACCCAGTTTCTCGCTCAGGCCCCACTTGGTGACCATGGCACGGGCCAACTTGGTGGCACGCTCAATATCATTGGACGCCCCGGTGGTAACACCATCAAAGCCCAGCGTCATCTCCTCCGCCAGACGCCCGCCGTAGAGCGAACAGATCGAGGATTCCAGCCCACGCTTGGACTGGGAGTATCGATCTTCTTCCGGCAGGTACATGGTCACACCCAGGGCGCGGCCACGGGGAATGATGCTCACCTTGTAGACCGGATCATGCTCAGGCACAAGACGGCCAACAATCGCGTGACCCGCCTCATGGTAAGCGGTGTTCAACTTCTCTTTCTCGCTCATCACCATGGAACGACGTTCAGCGCCCATCAGGATCTTGTCCTTGGCTTTCTCGAACTCTTCCATGGACACCATGCGCTTGTTAGCACGGGCAGCGAACAGGGCAGCCTCATTAACAAGGTTGGCCAGATCCGCACCGGAGAAGCCAGGAGTGCCGCGGGCAATCACACTGGGATCTACATCTTCCGAGATCGGCACCTGACGCATATGCACCTTGAGCACGTGCTCCCGGCCACGGATATCCGGCAGAGGCACAGTCACCTGACGGTCGAAACGGCCCGGACGCAACAGCGCCGGATCCAGCACGTCGGGACGGTTGGTGGCAGCGATTACGATGATACCTTCATTACCATCAAACCCGTCCATTTCCACCAGCAGCTGGTTGAGGGTCTGTTCACGTTCGTCGTGACCACCGCCGACCCCGGCACCACGGGAACGGCCCACCGCATCAATCTCGTCAATGAAAATGATGCAGGGAGAATGCTTCTTGGCCTGCTCGAACATGTCACGGACACGGCTGGCACCGACACCCACGAACATTTCCACAAAGTCTGAGCCGGAAATGCTGAAGAAAGGCACCTTGGCCTCCCCCGCAATGGCCTTGGCCAGCAGAGTCTTACCGGTACCCGGTGAACCGACCATCAGTACGCCACGGGGAATCTTGCCACCCAGGCGCTGAAATTTTGCCGGATCACGCAGGAACTCGACCAGCTCCTGCACTTCTTCCTTGGCTTCTTCCACCCCTGCCACATCGGCAAAGGTGGTCTTGATCTGGTCTTCGCCGAGCAGCTTGGCCTTGGATTTGCCGAAGGTCATCGGCCCGCCACCGCCTTTACCGCCCCCCTGCATCTGACGCATGAAGAAGATAAAGATGGCCAGAATAATCAGGATCGGCAGTACCGACAGGAACAACTGCATCAGGAAGCCCTGACGCTCTGGCTCCACACCCACCACATTCACCTTGTTCTGGATCAGCGTGGGCATCAGATTGGTATCCAGTGTCGGCGGTTTCACCGTCTTGAACTGGCTGCCATCCTTGTAGGTACCGGTGATGGAGCTTTCGCCGATCTTGGCTTCCTGCACATCACCACTCTCTACCCGCGAGATAAAGTCCGAGTAGGGAATACTGGTTGTTGCAGGCTGGGTGCTGATGCTGGATGCCACCACGTAAAGTACGCCGGCGATAACCAGCCACAGCACAATATTCTTGGTCATGTCGTTCAAGGGAGACCTCGATCAATTCCGGGCGCTTCACGCGCACAATAACGAACTTACACCTTACACCATTTGCCGAACCCTGCGTAATGCCGGTTCGGACAGCAAAACAGCCATTTTACGGCATTTTCACGGCCTATTTCAGACCACTGGCCAGTTGGTACACCTCGGTGGAACGGGCCCGGCTCGCTGCCGGCTTGCGGCTGACTACCCGGTGAAAACGCTGCAGCAGCATCTTCCGGTACTCATCGAATCCTTCGCCCTGGAATACCTTGACCAGAAACTGGCCATCCGGTTCCAGCACCCGCTCGGCCATATCCAGTGCCAATTCCGCCAGATACATGGCCCGCGGCTGATCCACGCCCTTGTTACCACTCATATTGGGGGCCATATCGGACATTACAAGGTCTGCCTTGCGATCCCCGAGCGCCGCAAGAATTTGCTCATACACCGCATCTTCCCGAAAATCCCCTTCAATGAAGGTCACATCCGGCAGGGCATCCATTGGCAGAATATCGCTGGCGATGACAGTGCCGTGTGAACCCATCAGCTGGCCCGCCACCTGGGACCAGCCACCCGGCGCAGCCCCCAGATCCAGCACCGTCATGCCGGGTCGGAACAGGCGATCTTTCTCATTCATCTCCAGCAGTTTGAAGCTGGCGCGGGAGCGATAGCCCTCCGCCTGGGCCTTCGCCACCCACTGGTCGCTGAAATGCTCTTTGAGCCAGGCCTTGCTGGTTTTGGAACGGCTCGATTTCGCCATCAGAGATTACCTCACCCACCCGGTTTGCCGTTCCTGTGCGTAACGGCTGCTTTTCACTTTGCTAACCCGTAGAATACGCCCACTGTCGGGGCAACCCGGACATTCCCTTATTTCCTGTGTCGCCCCGCTGGCGACACCTTGCAGCTCTGGAGCCACACCGTGCCGCTATCGCAACAGGACATCAAACGGCTGCGCCGTATTGGCCACCATCTCAAACCCGTACTCATCTTCGGCGGCAAAGGCCTTACCGAAACCTTCGTTGACGAGCTGAACCTGCGCCTGGAAGATCACGAATTGATCAAGGTAAAGGTCAATGCGGAGACCCGCGACGACCGGGCCGCCATTGTCCAGGCCCTGAGCGAAAAAGGCAGCGCGGAGCTGATCCAGCGCATCGGCAACATTGCCCTGCTCTACCGGCCAGCACAGAAGCCCAACCCGAAATTATCCAACATCCTGCGCTACCAGGATGCATAACTGCCGCCTGACTGTCTCACGCCAAAACCTATGAAAAAGGCGACGTTAAACGTCGCCTTTTCTTTTCCCTTGCAACTTGAAACTTTCAACTTGCAACTCAGATGTGCTCGACCTTGTCGACCTCATACTCGCGGGTACCCCCAGGAGTATCGATCTGCACCACATCACCTTCTTCCCGGCCGATCAGGCCGCGGGCGATGGGAGAATTGACGCTCAACTTGCCCTGCTTGATGTTGGCTTCGTCGTCACCCACGATCTGGTAGACCTTCTCTTCGTCGGTATCCACATCAATGATGGTGACGGTCACGCCAAAAATCACCTTGCCGGTGTTTTCCAGGTGGGTGATATCGATGATCTGCGCGGCGCCCAGCTTCGACTCGATCTCGTTGATCCGTCCCTCGCAGAAACCCTGCTGCTCACGGGCCGCATGGTATTCCGCGTTTTCTTTCAGATCGCCATGCTCACGAGCCTCGGCAATGGCAGCCGTAATGCGCGGGCGATCTTCCCGCTTCAGCTTCTCCAGCTCCGCACGCAGGGCATCGGCCCCTTTGGCGGTCATTGGTATGCGTTGCATAGTTGTCCTCGTCTTTTTATGGAAACCGCCCGGAGCACTCGGCTCCGAGCGCTCCATGGGACGATTTACTGCATTTGGGCGTGCAAATCCTGCAAGCGGCGAACCGTCGGCTCGCCACTGATACCCAGCGCCTGACACACCGCATGGGCCGCCGTAATGGTGGTGGTATAAAACACCCGGTGCTGCAGGGCAGAGCGACGGATGGCGAAGGAATCGCGAATCGCCTGTTTGCCCTCGGTGGTGTTCACGATCAGGGCAATCTCGTCATTCTTGATCATGTCGACGATATGCGGACGCCCTTCCAGCACCTTGTTGACCACTTTGACTTCAAGACCGGCGTCGCTGATCACCTTGGCGGTGCCGCGGGTGGCCACCAGGTTGAACCCACGCTCGATCAGCATACGCGCCACATCAATGGCCGCCGGCTTGTCCACTTCCCGCACGGAAATAAAGGCGGTGCCTTTTTCCGGGAGCTTTTCGCCGGCGCCCAGGGACGCCTTGCCAAAGGCCTCGGCAAAGGTAGCGCCCACACCCATCACTTCCCCGGTGGATTTCATTTCCGGGCCGAGAATGGGGTCCACCTTCGGGAACTTGGCAAACGGGAATACCGCTTCCTTCACGAAGTAATGCTGCGGTTTGACCTCTACGGTGAAGCCCTGTTCCTTGAGGCTGGTACCGGCCATACAACGGGCCGCCACCTTGGCCAGGGACACGCCGATGCACTTGGACACGTAGGGCACGGTCCGCGACGCACGGGGATTCACTTCCAGAACATACACCTCACCGCTCTTGACGGCGAACTGCACATTCATCAAACCGATCACACCCAGCTCCAGCGCCATATCGGCGGCCTGCTGGCGCATCACGTTCTGCACCTCTTCGTCCAGGGAGTACGGCGGCAGCGAACAGGCGGAGTCACCGGAGTGCACGCCAGCCTGCTCGATATGCTGCATGATGCCGCCGATTACCACATCGGTGCCGTCACAGACCGCATCAACGTCCACCTCGATGGCGTCATCCAGGAAGCGATCCAGCAGTACCGGCGAGTCGTTGGACACGGAGACCGCGTTCATCATGTAATTGCGCAGCTCGGCCTCGCTGTAGACGATTTCCATGGCACGACCACCCAGCACATAGGAAGGACGCACCACCAGCGGGTAACCGATTTCCTCCGCCAGGCGCACACCATCTTCCATGGAGCGGGCGGTACGGTTGGGCGGCTGCTTGAGGCCCAGCTTGTTGACCATCTGCTGGAAACGCTCACGGTCTTCTGCCTCGTCAATGGCATCCGGCGGAGTACCGATAATGGGCACACCGGCGGCCTGCAGGGCACGGGCCAGCTTCAGCGGCGTCTGGCCGCCGTACTGCACGATCACACCCTTGGGTTTTTCCTTGGCGACGATGGCCAGCACGTCTTCCAGGGTCACCGGCTCGAAATACAGGCGATCGGAAGTGTCGTAATCCGTGGACACAGTCTCCGGGTTACAGTTGACCATGATGGTCTCGTAACCATCATCCTTCATGGCGAAGGCGGCGTGCACACAGCAGTAATCGAACTCGATCCCCTGACCGATCCGGTTGGGGCCACCACCGATGACCATGATCTTGTCACGGTCGGACGGGTTCGACTCGCACTCTTCGTCATAGCTGGAGTACATGTAGGCGGTGTCGGTGGAAAATTCCGCCGCACAGGTATCCACTCGCTTGTAGATGGGCTGCACGCCCAGCTCTTCACGTTTGCCGCGCACGTCCGCTTCCTTCACACCCAGCAGCTGTGCCAGCCGGGCATCAGAGAAGCCCTTGCGCTTGAGCGCATACAGACTGTCGCGGTTCAGGTCACTGAATGTGGTAGCTGCCAATTGCTGCTCGGCGCGCACCAGATCCTCGATCTGCACCAGGTACCAGCGGTCGATCTTGGTGATGTTGAACACATCATCCACGGTCATGCCGACACGGAAGGCATCACCGACGATCCAGATCCGCTCCGGCCCCGGCGTTGCCAGCAACTGGGCTACCTGCTCACGGGCATCCGGCGCGGACGGGTCCACGCTGGGATCAAAGCCTACGGACTCGGTTTCCAGACCGCGCAGGGCTTTCTGCACGGACTCCTGGAAGTTACGACCGATGGCCATCACTTCGCCCACGGACTTCATCTGGGTTGTCAGCACCGCGTCCGCTTCGGCAAATTTCTCGAAGTTGAAGCGCGGAATCTTGGTAACCACGTAATCGATGGACGGCTCGAAGGAGGCCGGGGTCTTGCCACCGGTGATCTCGTTCTGCAGCTCGTCCAGGGTGTAACCCACCGCCAGCTTGGCGGCCACCTTGGCAATCGGGAAGCCGGTGGCCTTGGACGCCAGCGCCGAAGAACGGCTCACCCGCGGGTTCATTTCGATCACCACCATGCGGCCGTTGTCCGGGTTGACCCCGAACTGCACGTTGGAACCGCCGGTTTCCACACCGATCTCACGCAGTACCGCCAAAGAGGCGTCGCGCATGATCTGGAACTCTTTATCGGTGAGCGTCTGCGCCGGGGCCACGGTAATGGAGTCACCGGTGTGCACGCCCATGGGATCGAAGTTCTCGATGGAACAGACGATGATGCAGTTGTCCTTTTTATCGCGGACCACTTCCATCTCGTACTCTTTCCAACCGAGCAGGGACTCGTCGATCAACAGCTCGTTGGTGGGCGACAGGTCCAGGCCACGCTGGCAAATTTCCTCAAACTCTTCCCGGTTATAGGCAACACCACCACCGGAACCGCCCATGGTGAAGCTGGGGCGGATAATGCAGGGAAAGCCCAGCTCTTCCAGCGCCGCATTGGCTTCTTCCATGTTGTGAGCCATGGCAGAGCGCGGACACTCCAGACCGATGGCCTTCATGGCCTGGTCGAAACGGTGCCGGTCTTCTGCCTTGTCGATGGCATCCTGGGTAGCACCGATCATCTCCACATCGAACTTGGCCAGCACGCCGTGCTTGTCCAGATCCAGCGCGCAATTGAGTGCTGTCTGCCCGCCCATGGTGGGCAGCAGAGCATCCGGGCGCTCCTTCTCAATGATCTTGGCCACGGTTTCCCAGGTGATCGGCTCGATATAGGTGGCATCGGCCATGGCCGGGTCGGTCATGATGGTGGCCGGATTGGAGTTCACCAGGATCACCCGGAAACCCTCTTCACGCAGGGCCTTGCAGGCCTGGGCACCGGAGTAGTCAAACTCACAGGCCTGGCCGATAACAATCGGGCCAGCGCCAATGATGAGAATGCTTTGTATGTCAGTTCTTTTCGGCATAGTTCACTAACCGTCAGACGTAAATGGCTGCATCAGGGACCCGGCGATGCCGGGTCTGGCTCTGGCTTACTGTTGGCTCTTCGCTTCCATCAGTTCGATGAAGTGATCGAACAGCGGTGCGCAGTCTCGCGGACCGGGGCTGGCTTCCGGGTGCCCCTGGAAACTGAACGCCGGCACATCGGTGCGGTGAATACCCTGCAAGGTGCCATCGAAGAGGGACACATGCGTCACCTTCAGATTATCGGGCAGGGAGTCCATATCCACGGCAAAACCATGGTTCTGGCTGGTAATCATCACCGTGTCATCGGCCAGGGTTTTCACCGGGTGGTTGGCACCGTGGTGGCCGGTGCCCATCTTCATGGTTTTCGCCCCGCTGGCCAGCGCCAGCAGCTGATGGCCCAGGCAGATACCGAACACCGGCTTGCCGGTGGCAACGATTTCCTTGATGGCCTCGATGGCATAATCACAAGGCTCCGGATCACCGGGACCGTTGGACAGGAAGATGCCATCAGGATTCATGGCCAGCACGTCAGCGGCCGGGGTCTGGGCCGGCACCACCGTGAGCTTGCAACCACGCTCAACCAGCATGCGCAGGATGTTGCGTTTGACGCCGTAATCATAGGCCACCACATGGAAGCGGCTGTCGACGCCCTCGGTGTGGCCTTTTTCCAGATCCCAGGTGGACTCGGTCCAGGCATAGGTTTCACTGACGGTGACTTCCTTCGCCAGATCCATGCCCTTCAGGCCCGGGAAGCCCTTGGCCGCTTCCAGTGCCGCAGACTCATCCAGGTTATCGCCGGCAATGATGCAGCCGTTCTGTGCCCCCTTGTCGCGCAGGATGCGAGTCAGGCGGCGGGTGTCGATTTCAGCGATGGCCACGATATTGTTATCGCGCAGGTAGTCCGGCAGGGACTGCTGGCTACGCCAGTTACTGACCGTCATGGCCAGATCGCGAATCACCAGGCCGGACGCCCAGATCTGGGCGGACTCTTCGTCCTCGGGCGTCACACCGGTGTTGCCGATATGAGGATAGGTCAGGGTCACAATCTGTTTGGCGTAGGAGGGATCCGTAAGGATTTCCTGGTAGCCGGTCATAGCGGTGTTGAACACCACTTCACCCACGGTCTGACCCGTGGCACCGATAGCAACACCCCGAAAGATGCTTCCGTCTTCAAGAGCGAGAATGGCGGGAACCGTCAACGCAACCTCCAGGCTGGTAAGAATATAGGGAGATATGCGGCAGGGCACATTCGCAAAAAAGCGAGATGGATTGCTCCACCTCGCTTTTTCATGAAATTCGTCATCAGTGCCCCGCACGCCCATCACGGGCTGCGCGCTATTTTAGGGCCTCAGCAGGCAAATGTCACCCTTTGCCGGGCGCAACCGACCGCTGGCAGCCCCCGGGGCTTTCTCAGGCCTTGCCCCAGCCGGCGCTTTCACCTGCCAGACCAAGTACATCCTGCATGTCAAACAATCCGTTGTCGTGCCTGCCCAACCAGGCCGCAGCCCGGACAGCACCACGGCCAAAGGCCATGCGACTGGAGGCCTTGTGGGTAATTTCCACCCGCTCGCCGTCTGCGGCGAACATCACGGTATGATCGCCAACAATATCCCCGGCGCGAATGGTCTCGAAGCCGATAGTCTGACGATCGCGCTCACCGGTACGGCCCTCACGTCCGTATACGGCGCATTCTTTCAGGTCGCGGCCCAAGGTCTGCGCCACCACTTCCCCCATACGCAGGGCGGTGCCGGACGGCGCATCGATCTTGTGACGGTGATGAGCCTCAATCACCTCGATATCGGCCTCTTCCGCCATCACCCGCGCGGCGGTTTCCAGCAACTTGAAGCACAGGTTCACGCCGATGGAGTAGTTGGGCGCGAAACAGATAGCAATGTCTTCGCTGGCGGCCCGCAGGGCAGCCTTCTGGTCGTCATCCAGCCCGGTGGTGCCGATCACCAGCTTGGTACCCGCAGCACGGCACACTTCCAGATTGCGGGCAGTAGCTTCCGGCACGGTGAAATCGATAAACACATCGGCATCCTTGACCACCTTGTTCAGGTCATCCGCCAGCACCACTCCACTGGCACCCTGCCCCACCAACTCACCGGCATCGGCACCGATCAGGCTGGAGCCGGGTACATCCACCGCCGCTGCCAGGGTGGTATCCGGGTTGGCCAGAGTGGCCTCGATCAGAATCCGGCCCATACGACCGGCCGCACCGATAATGCCTACTTTCATGCTACTTCCTTGGAAATGGCACCGTGGCAGGCGCCCTTTGAGCCCCACCACAGCAAAACGATTGAAGACCGCTAGTCTACCAGAAAGGGCGGCCGGGTCACCGCGTAGAGATTGATGTTCTCCTTGCGCATGAACTTGCGCCGCTTACGGTCAAAGCGCTTGAAACTCATGCCGCTGTCACGCCAGGCCCGCACCTCCTGCAACCGCTTGCGCGCATAGGCCCGATCCAGCCACTCCATGGCAAAGCGCGCCGGCATGTCGACAGCCTTCTGCAAGTGGGTCAGCGCCTGCTCCGCCGATCCATCTTGATGGGTATAAAGCAGACTGTTGGCATACTCATAGCGAACAATCGCCAGATCCGGCACCGCCGTCAGCGATGTTTTAAAAGGCTGCGTGGCGTCCTCACTGTCCGCCGCCAGAGTCAGCCTGCCCGCTGCCTTACCCACCCGGCGCAGCACGTTGGCCTCAAAGGCCGCGCTCAGCGACAGCGCCAGCGGATGCTGCGGCTCCACCGCCAGAATCTCGGTGGCCGCATTGATCACCATGGCCGCATAGTTGCGCTGCAGGGTGGCCGGCACCGACTCATCCTCCGCAAGCCGCGCCACCGCATAACCAAAGCCGAGACGCAGCATGCAATAATCCGCCGCCAACCCTTCTTCCCCGGGCAGAATGGCCACCTGCTCACCGAACCAGGCCATCTCGTTAATGGCCTCCTGCAGCAGCTGCTGTTTCTGGGTGTGGCTCGGCGCCAGGTAGGTAGCATAGATAATCTGCGATACCAGCCCCGGCACCCGGGCATAACCGCCATAACGCTTGCCAAGCTCACGGGCATGGCGGAAATCCCCACGGAAAAACGCCTGCCACACCTCCAGCACATTACGACTGTGCTGCTCCCAGTTGTCATCCTGGTAATGCAGATCCCGATACAGGGCAGGAAAACGTTGATAGCGTGCCTTCAGATAATCCGGTGACGGAAACGGTATCCGCAGCCCCCGCATAAAAGCGGGCCATTGCTGGCGAATCTCATCGAAGGTGTAGATATAGGAGGACGAATCAAACGGCACTGACTCCCAGGGCATATCCAGCACCTGCGCATCCAGTGCCAGTGGCGCCTTCTGGGCAAAGGTTGCCAGTGCCCGCTCGTGCGCCTGGTCCACAGGCGCCGCATATAAAGAAAGGGGAAGCCAACACAACATACCCCCCAGCATCCCTGCCAGTCGCCGCGCAGCCATGATTACCTCTGTTATTGTTGTTTTTATGCACAATATCGCAGGCGGGCTTATAGCGGCAACGGAAGCGATCAAATTTCAGACTATCGACTGATTTTCGCGTCCGGCATAGCAAAACCCTCTTTAATTCAAAGCCCCTCACAGCAGGGCTCACAACAGAAAGTCATGCCGCCTCTTTCTTCACCAGGAAAGAAGCCGCCAGCAAACGCAGCCAGGCGGGCTGGCCGCCTAGGCTGGCCGGGTCAATCCGGGTTCTGGCGATCAGGGCCAGGGTGCGCTGTTCGGTATCGATGACCAGAGTGTCGCATTCGGTGTGCAGGTGTTGCGGTGAATGGCCACGGCAAATCAGTAAAGCAGCGGGGTGCCAGCTCGGCAGTGTCAGCGTGATTGGCTCCGGATGGTCCGGAAAAAAACCCTGCAATGTCAGCGTTTCCCCGCCGGTGAAGACATGGGCCAGCCACTGATCCTGTGGCGCGCAGTGATGCAATGATGGCTGCGCATCGCTTCCCCAGGGGCAACCCTGGCCGTCCAGCGGCATCCCAGAAGGCGTACCGAAACGCGCCTGCCGAGGCGCCCAGAACACCGGCAAGGGACCGAACCCGGCCACTGGACAGGGGCGCGAGGGGGACAGGGCTGACTGCCCGGCATATTCCATTTGCGGGGCGCGTTGATCCACGATTTTCCACCCGGAAGGATTGAAGCCGCGCCCCACCGGATTATGTTTTTCCCGCTGGCCGCTTTTGTGGTGGCTGCCGCCATAGGCGTTTTCATAACACAGCAGCAACGAGGTAAAAGGCGCGGGCTCCCCCCGCCGAACGCCGATCAGCCCCTTCTCCCAGCCATGCTCCCCGAGCGCCACCAGCTGCTTGCGCAGGACGGCCCCCTGCTGACGAATCTCCACACTGACATGGGCGCGATTCTCGACACCGTTGCGGGTGTAGGCATTGCCATACAGGTAATACTCGGCGCCCTGCTTGAACGCACCGATTTCATTCGCTTCCTGCAGACTGGTTTCCATGGGCTTGCCGTAATGGCTATCCGCCAGCAACGGCGAAGGCTGCTCCTCTGCCACAGCGATATTCCCGTGCAGATCAAACGCCAATGTCAGACGGGCAACCAGAACAGGCCGGTAATTGCCGGCCAGATCCCAGCCGGGAACGACCACAGCGCCAGCACCGGTTTCATTGATCAACTCAAGCATCGCCGCCTCCCTCTCTCAGGGAGTGAAACTGCCAGCCTGCAACGGGCAGTACGCGACGCTCGGCCAGCCAGCTTTGTTGCGCAGCAATCAACGGGGCGATCTGTCCTGTCCATTGTTGGCCAAGTAACTCCAGGGACGAGGCTGTCACGTGTTCACCAAAGAAATAACGCGCCCCGCTCTGCCACTGTTTGGCTTGCCAACTGATGGCCGCCGCCGAGGCATCGGGCAACGTCTCTTTCGACTCTCGCGATGACTCATCACTCGCCCCCACCGCTTGCAAGCGCGGCTTGCGGGGCACCGTTTCGCCAGTGAGCCAGAACCAGGCCTGCGCCGCGTCTTCGCAGCACGCCACTTGCTCCATGGCATCCAGAAGCTGACCCGCCGCTGATACCGAACCATCAAACGCGGTTCCGAGGAGGTTTTCCGGTGGGTGACCACTCAGCGCCAACAGCAACGCAAAGTGAGCATCATCCTGGTAATCATGAGCGCTCTGAACGGCCAGCGCATCCCTGCGCACCAGCCCGGCCTGCAAGGAATGATGACGGGAACGGGGAAAATCATGGCGCTGATACCAGGGCTGGAAACAGGAAAGATCTGCACCGGCGGCATCCTGAAAAAACAGCCAGCTTGCCAACAGCGCATCATGCTCAGCGGCTTGATACTCATCCATGGCCATGGCCGCCTGCTCGGACATCAGCGCTGCACGCAGTTCAGGATGCTGCGCCTCACCACTAGATGACGACAGCGTCATCGCCTCAATGACGGCGCCCTGCTGCTCCGGTTTCAGTTCCTGAAAAATCTCATCAAGGTTTTCCAGACAATGGACGCTATCTCGCTGCAAACCCACCCAGGTTTCCACGAACAACGCCGGGGGGCGCAATGACGCCTCGGGATGCCCTTCCTGATGAATCGCCACCGCATCCAGATTGGCCGCCAGCCGCCAGTCCAGTTGTCGCAACGCGTCCAGTGGGGAGGCAGGCGCATTCAGCAAACGACCGCGGCGCTGAAACAACGCTGTGGCTTCGCGATAGTGAGTGTCGACCTGCGGCAACATGACTGACATTAGTGGATCTGCACCAAGCCGCTGGCCTCTACCGTGGCCAGCTGCGTCATTTGCTCATTGCTTGACGCCCGAAGCGACCCAGTGGCTTGCTGCTGTTTCATGGTTGCTGTCATCCCCTGACTGGCCCATTCAAAAGCAGGGATGGTCGAGGGTTAGCGTTGGATTGTCATTGCGCTGAGGAGGATTCTGCTGTGCGAGGATGCTTACATCGGGATTTTTGCAGGCCAGGTCGCAGCAAAACGGCGGCCACAAAAAAGCCCGGGCAAAATGCACCGGGCTTTTTTGAATGACGCAAACTGGACTCAGGAATTATTTAGCGTCGAAGAAACGCTTCACCCCTTCAAACCAGCTACTCTTGCGCGGGTTGTGGCGGTTGCCGCCGCTTTCCAGGGATTCCTGGAATTTACGCAGCAGATCTTTCTGTTCGCTGGACAGTTTCACCGGCGTTTCGATCACCACCTTGCAGAGCAGATCACCCGGACCACCACCGCGTACCGGGGTTACCCCCTTGCCACGCAAGCGGAACAGTTTGCCGCTCTGGGTTTCGGCGGGCACTTTCAGCTTCACCTTGCCATTCAGGGTCGGCACATCAAGCTCACCCCCCAGGGTGGCATCGACAAAACTGATCGGCACCTCGCAGAACAGGTTGGCGCCATCGCGCTGGAAGATGTCGTGCTCGCGCACCGCCACCTGCACATACAGGTCGCCGGCGGGGGCGCCATGCATGCCCGCTTCGCCTTCGCCTGCCAGGCGGATCCGGTCACCGGTATCTACACCCGCGGGGATTTTCACCGACAGGGTCTTGGTGTTTTGCACCCGGCCCTGGCCACCACAACTGGTGCAGGGATCCTTGATGACACGCCCTTCACCCTTACAGGTAGGACAGGCCTGCTGCACGGTAAAGAAACCCTGCTGCATGCGCACCTGGCCCATGCCGCCACAGGTGTTACAGGCCACCGGTTGAGAGCCTTCCTTGGCACCACTGCCATGGCAGACTTCACAGCTATCCCAGGTCGGCACGCGGATTTTCTCATCGCAGCCACGCACGGCCTGCTCAAGAGACAGCTCCAGGGTATAACGCAGGTCGGCACCACGGGCCGGGCCGCGACGGCCACCGCCACCTCCACCGAAGATGTCGCCGAAGATATCGCCAAAGATGTCACCAAAGCCGCCGCCGCCGAAGCCACCGGCTCCGCCACCAGCCTGACCATCCACGCCAGCATGGCCGAACTGGTCGTAGGCAGCACGCTTCTGCTCATCGGAGAGCACTTCGTAGGCTTCCTTGGCTTCCTTGAATTTGGCCAGGGCTTCCTGGTCATCCGGGTTGCGATCCGGATGGTATTTCATGGCCAGGCGTCGGTAAGCCTTTTTCAGATCCTGCTGGCTGGCATCTTTTGATGCGCCCAGCACTTCGTAATAATCACGTTTGGACATAGTGGGCCTTTTTGAATCAGTCCCGTCACACAAAAACGCCGGCAAGGCGCCGGCAATAAAGAAGTTGCGCAGATCTCCCGGCTACCGCGCCTGGGCGCGGCACCGGGATGTCCGACGGCTTACTTCTTCTTGTCGTCGTCCACTTCTTCGAACTCGGCGTCGACTACGTCATCACCAGAGGCTTTCTGCTGCTCGCCAGCGGCGTCCGCAGCTGCACCTTCCGCCTGCTGGGCCTGCTCGGCATACAGCTTCTCGGCCAGCGGGGCAGAGACTTCGGACAGCGCCTTGATCTTGGCCTCGATGTCTTCCTTGTCGCTGCCCTTGGCGGCTTCTTCCAGTTCGTCAGCCGCCTTGGTGATAGCTTCTTTCTCTTCGTCAGTCGCCTTGTCACCGGCTTCTTCCAGAGTCTTCTTGGTGGCGTGCACCAAGTGGTCAGCCTGGTTGCGGGTCTGCACCAGCTCTTCGAACTTCTTGTCTTCGTCCGCGTGAGCTTCGGCGTCCTGCACCATCTTTTCCACTTCCTCGTCGGACAGACCGGAGGAGGCCTTGATCTGGATAGTCTGTTCTTTACCGGTGGCCTTGTCTTTCGCGCCCACGTGCAGAATACC
The DNA here is from genome assembly GCF_014762765.1 of Alcanivorax sp. GTDB lineage: Bacteria > Pseudomonadota > Gammaproteobacteria > Pseudomonadales > Alcanivoracaceae > Alcanivorax. The sequence continues at coordinate 10,735 of NZ_JABURH010000144.1, read as the reverse complement.
GTTGGCGTCGATGTCGAAGGTCACTTCGATCTGCGGCATACCACGCGGTGCCGGCGGAATGTCTTCCAGGTTGAACTGGCCCAGCGACTTGTTCTGCGCCGCCTGCTTACGCTCACCCTGCAGTACGTGCACGGTCACTGCGGTCTGGTTGTCGTCTGCCGTGGAGAACACCTGCGACGCGTTGGTCGGGATGGTGGTGTTCTTCTCGATCAGCGGGGTCATCACGCCACCCATGGTTTCGATACCCAGGGTCAGCGGGGTCACGTCCAGCAGCAGCACGTCGGTGACGTCACCACTCAGTACTGCACCCTGAATAGCAGCACCCATGGCAACCGCTTCATCCGGGTTCACATCCTTGCGCGGCTCTTTGCCGAAGAACTCGGTGACTTTCTTCTGCACCATCGGCATACGGGTCTGACCACCCACCAGAATCACGTCGGTGATGTCGGCGGTTTTGACACCCGCATCGGCCAGCGCAGTCTTGCACGGCTCCAGGGAGCGGCTAACCAGATCACCCACCAGGGATTCCAGCTTGGCACGGGTGACTTTCACCACCAGGTGCTTGGGACCGGTGCTGTCTGCGGTAATGTACGGCAGGTTCACTTCGGTCTGCTCGGCGGAGGAAAGCTCGATCTTGGCTTTCTCGGCCGCTTCTTTCAGGCGCTGCATGGCCAGCGGGTCGCCGCCCAGGTCGATGCCGGAATCTGCCTTGAACTGATCGGCCAGGAAGTTGATCAGCGCCAGGTCGAAATCCTCACCACCCAGGAAGGTGTCACCGTTGGTGGCCAGCACTTCAAACTGGTGCTCGCCGTCCACTTCGGCAATCTCGATGATGGAGATGTCGAAGGTACCACCACCCAGATCGTAGACCGCAATGGTGCGATCGCCGCCTTTCTTGTCCAGGCCATAGGCCAGGGCAGCCGCAGTGGGCTCGTTGATAATGCGCTTCACGTCCAGACCGGCGATGCGACCGGCATCCTTGGTGGCCTGACGCTGGGAATCGTTGAAGTACGCGGGCACGGTGATCACGGCCTCGGTAACGGCCTCACCCAGATAGTCTTCCGCGGTCTTCTTCATTTTCTTCAGCACCTGCGCAGAGATCTGCGGCGGCGCCATTTTCTCACCCTTCACTTCCACCCAGGCGTCGCCATTGTCGGCCTTGGTGATTTTGTAGGGGACCATCTTGATGTCTTTCTGAACGACGCTGTCTTCAAAACGACGACCGATCAGACGCTTCACCGCGTACAGGGTGTTTTCCGGGTTGGTTACCGCCTGACGCTTGGCGGATTGACCGACCAGGGTTTCCTTGTCGTCGGTGTAGGCGATGATGGACGGCGTGGTACGCGCGCCTTCAGCGTTCTCAATAACCTTGGCTTTATCACCTTCCAGCACGGCCACACAGCTGTTGGTCGTACCCAGGTCGATACCGATAATCTTACCCATATCTCTCGTTCTCCTTCACACCAGCCGGTTCCCTGACGGCAAACCGGGCAGTTGAATTGTTAATTCGTCTGGCATCTATATGGCGGTGCTTCGCGCCGTTTCAAGGGGCCAGAACGGCTTTTTGCTTACTCGGCAGCCTTGCTGACCACCACCCGGGCCGGACGAATCAGGCGACCATTGAGCTGATAGCCTTTTTCCAGCACGTCGATCACGGTGTTGGGCTCCACATTGGGCACCGGCACCATGGTCATGGCCTCATGCAGCTCCGGGTTAAACGGCTCGTCCGACGGACTGATCTGCTCCAGGTTGTACTTGGCGAAGGCATCCAGCAGGGACTTGAGGGTCAGCTCGATACCTTCACGTGCACCTTGCAGAGCTTCGTCGTCGGCATCCAGGGCGGCCAGGCCTCGTTCCAGGTTGTCCGCCACGCTCAACAGGTCGCCGGCAAATTTCTCCAGGGCGAACTTGCGAGCGTGCTGCACATCCCGCTCGGCGCGCTTGCGCACATTCTGGATTTCCGCCTGGGCACGGATATCCGCCTCACCCAGGGCTTTTTTTACCTTGGCCAGCTCGGCTTCCACTTCAGCCAGCTGTTCTTCGGCCGAGGGCTGCTCAGGCGCAGGGGCCTCTGCTTCCGCATCGGCAGCCTCAGCCTGGGCCGCCTGCTGCTCTTCGGCAGTCTCTACCTGCGGTTCGGCGTTTTTCGGGTCTTTTTCCTGCTCACTCATTCGTAACTCCACATCCCAATCCGGGCTTTTCCAGGAAAGCGGGCAAAGATATGGGAACAGATGGGCAGGATTCAAGGGGGGAGAGGGGCAATGGACAATTGATAATGGATAATTGATAGCGCGCGGGATGATCTGGTGCCATAGGCATCCTGGAAGCCGCGCCCATGGCCCTCTCGCGCCCTTTACCCCCTGAAATCAATAAAGCCGGGACCGCGCCGTTATCAATTATCCATTATCAACTATCAATTCGGTTTATAGCTGGGTCAGGGCCGCCGAGAGGATCTTGGCGGTGATATCCACGGTGGGAATGACCTTCTCGTAATCCATCCGCGTGGGACCCACCACTGCGAGGACGCCCACGGGCCCGTTATCTGCCTTGTAGGGAGCCGAGATCAGCGAGTAATCCTCGAACGGCTGGAAGCCGGATTCCCGGCCGATGAAGATCTGTACCCCATCCGCCTTCATGGACCGCTCCAGCAGGTGCAGGATATCGCGCTTATGATTGAAGGCATCAAACAGGTCGCGCAGCTGATGCAGATTGTCCGCCTCGGCGGACTTGAGCAGATTGGATTCGCCGGATACCACATAATCCGAGCTCTCCGGCTCACTGCGCAGGGCCTTGTCGGCCACCTCCATGGCGGTCCGCATCAGTGCATCCATCTGCGCCCGGTCCGCATTCATGGTGTTCAGCAGGCCATCGCAGATGCTGTTCAGATCGCAGCCGCCATAGGTGTGATTGATGTAATTGGCCGCCTGGCGCAGCTCCGCCTCGTCGTAGTCCCGGTCGGTATGAATGATGCGGTTCTGCACTTCGGACCGGTTTACCACCAGCACCACCAACACCCGCTTGCCCGATAATGGCAAGAACTCAACTTGCCGAAGGGTTGTCACCTCCCGGCGGGGTACCGCCACCAGCCCGGCCATGCGGGTCAGCTCCGCCAGGGTTCGTGAGGCCTGAGCAATCAGCTCCTGGGGGGATTGCTCCGGAGCCAGCAGCTGACGCAGCTCCTTTTTCAGGGAGCGGTGATCCGGGCGCTCCATGACACTGGAAGCCAGCAAGGAATCCACATACAGCCGGTATCCCAGCTCCGTGGGCACCCGGCCGGCGGACGTATGGGGGCTGGCAAGCACACCGAGATCCTCCAGCTCCGCCATGATGTTGCGGACAGTGGCCGGGCTGACGGTAAGGCCGCTACCGCTGGCCAACGTCTTGGAACCCACTGGCTGACCATCGCGGATATGGCGCTCCACCAGCGCCATCAGCAGTCGTTGTTTGCGTTCGTTGAGATCCAGCTTCGTCATAGCGGTATATGTACCAGAAAAGCAGTGCGACATTATATAGGGTTATCGTCCAGAGTTTACCGGGGGCTTACACTGACGACCGGAATCCCCTAAGATTGGAACCACTGATCAAAAGAACAGTTATCGTAACAAGGATGTCACCATGACCGACAGCAACAACCCCTACCAGAGCCCCGCAGCCGACGCGCAGAATCCTCCCTCCCGGGACAATCCGGTGCTAGCCAGTCGCTGGCATCGGTTTTTCGGCGCCCTGATCGACGGTCTGGTCCAGGGCGCCATTATCGCCCCCATCGTGTTCTTTTCCGGCACCTGGGCCGACATGATGGCCAATAACGGGGCGCTCGATCTTACCGCCACCCTGGTCTGGTTTATCGTCGGCGAAGTAATCTTCCTGGCCCTGCAAGGCTGGCTGCTGTTCAACCGCCAGCAGACCATCGGCAAGTGGCTGTTGGGCATGAAAATCATCGGCATGAAACAACCCGAAGTGCCCGCCGGCAAGCTCTACGGCCTGCGCTACCTGCTGTTCCATGTGCTGGCCCAGGTGCCCGGCGTCAACCTGATCATGCTTGTCGACCCGCTGCTGATCTTCCGCAGTGATCGCCGCTGCCTACACGATCTGCTGGCCGGCACCCAGGTGATCCAGGCTCCGGCCAACCGCTAATCACTACCCTGACTCGCCCGTTTCGGAGAGATACCATGCTGACCCATCTGAGCGTTCGTCACTTTGCCACCGTGGACCAGTTGGAACTGGAGCCGGAAAATGGCCTCACCGTGATCAGCGGGGAAACCGGGGCGGGCAAGTCCGTGATCATTGATGCCCTGGGCCTGACCCTGGGCGACCGGGCCGATTCCAGCATTGTCCGCCACGGCCACGACCGGGCAGAAGTGCTTGCCACCTTTGATGTCAGCGACAACACCGCCGCCCGTCAGTGGCTGGCCGACCGGGAGCTCGACGACGACAACCAGTGCCTGCTGCGCCGCACCGTGCGCGCCGATGGTCGCTCTCGGGCCTATGTGAACGGCACACCCACCCCGCTGGCGGAAGTGCGTGAACTGGGCGAACGACTGATCAGTATCCATAGCCAGCACGAACACCAGGCACTGATGAAAAAAGAGGCCCACCGGCAGCTGCTGGACAACTTCGCCGATGCCCGTGATCTGGCCAACACGGTGCGAGAACACTGGCGCCACTGGCAAAAGGCCCGCCGCGCCCACGATGACGCCCTCAACCAGGCCCGCGAACAGAACGAAAAGGAAGAGCTGCTGCGCTTCCAGCTGGAAGAACTGGACGCCCTGGCACTGCAGGAAGGCGAACTGGAGCAGCTGGAGCAGGAACAACAGCGGCTGGGCAACGCGGAAAGCCTTATCCGCACTTGCCAGCAATCCCTGAACGCCCTCTACGAAGGCGAAGACGGCACCTGCAACGACCACCTCAGCCAGGTCAGCCACTGGCTCGACGATGCCCGCAATCAGGATGAAGGTCTGGCCACCATCGCCGACACCGTGGAATCCGCTCGCCTGCAGGTGGAAGCCGCCGCCGATGACCTGCGCCATTACCTGGAGCGGCTGGACCTGGACCCGGAGCGACTGGCCCAGGTGGAAGAGCGTCTCAGCCAGAGCTACACACTGGCCCGCAAGCACCGCATTCGCCCGGAAGAACTGGTGGACCACCACCACCAACTGCTGGCCGAGTCCGACGCCCTGGGCAATGTGGATGCCCACCTGCACGCTCTCTCCGAGCAGGAAGCCGCGGCTCAGCAGCAATACATGGACAGCGCCCGCCAGCTCAGCAAGGCCCGCCGCAGTGCCGCCAAGAACCTCACCCAGCAGGTACAGAAACAGCTCACCGCCCTGAGCATGAAAGCGGCCAAACTGGAAGCCCAGCTGGGAGAATGCGCTCCTGGCGCCGACGGCCTGGAGGACGTGGAGTTCCTGTTTTCCGCCAACCCCGGCCAGCCTCTCAAACCCCTGGGCAAGGTGGCTTCCGGTGGCGAACTGTCACGGGTCAGCCTGGCAATCCAGGTTATTTGCGCCCGTAACCTGACGGTACCGAGTCTGGTATTCGATGAAGTAGACGTGGGTGTCGGTGGTGGCGTGGCCGAGATCGTCGGCCGGCTGCTGCGCGAACTGGGCGGCCACGCCCAGGTGCTGTGCATCACCCACCAGCCACAGGTGGCCAGCCAGGGCCATCAGCACTGGCAGGTGCACAAGATTCAGGGCGACGACACCACCCACACCCGCATTCAGGGGCTGGATGACAACGCGAGAATCGAAGAGCTGGCGCGTATGCTGGGCGGCGTGGAAATCACCGAATCTACCCGCAACCACGCCAAGGAGATGCTGAGCAAGGCCCAGGCAGCCTAGAAAGGCAGTGAACAGTTAATAGTGAATAGTTAACAGCGGCGCGGGAGAGGGTCAGATAACCGGCAGCGCCCAGTCCGCGCACAAACGCCGGCTCACCACGTAGGGTGGATTAGCCACAGGCGTAATCCACCGCCACCCTGACGACCATCACGCTACTGACGGCTACACCGCATTGCGCACTACCAGTGAAAAGGTAGATTACGCCTGCGGCTAATCCACCCTACCCAGGCCACCTGGGCCCGGGCGCGGGATCACTTCTTCGGCTTGACGTACAGCACCAGCGAGTGATCCATGATTTCGTAGCCGTGCTCCTCGGCGATGGCGTGCTGGCGCTTCTCGATCACGTCATCCATGAACTCAATCACCTGGCCGGTTTCCATGCACACCATATGGTCGTGATGGTCCTCGTCCGCCAGCTCGAAAACCGCAGAGCCGCCCTCGAAGTTGTGGCGCAACACCATGCCCGCCTGCTCGAACTGGGTCAGTACCCGGTAGACAGTGGCCAGCCCCACATCCTCGCCGGCGTCCATCAGCGACTTGTAGATGTCTTCCGCGCTCAGGTGGCGCTCTTCGGACTTCTCCAGTTGCTGCAGGATTTTAACCCGCGGCAGGGTCACTTTAAGGCCCGCTTTTCTGAGATCCTGATTATCCAATGCGTATGCTCCAATATGCCAAAAGGTGGCGATGCCCCTGAATCCGTCACTTTGGCGCGGCGCCTGACACAAGCCTGGGCCGCCTCAGATTCAGGGCGATGAAAAAAAGCGGGAAACTTGTACCGCTACTGCAAGTCTGTATTATCGCCCGAACACTTTGTGAAGTCGAAAAACCATGCCACGAATTCCAGTTGCCCTCATCCTGACTGCCCTGCTGGCCACCACTGGCTGCAGCACCCTGCGCTTTCCCGGCGTCTACCGGATTGATATTCCGCAGGGCAACTTTGTCACCGAGGAAATGCTCGGCGAGCTGGAGCCCGGCATGAGCCCGGAGCAGGTGCGCTACGTGCTGGGTGCGCCTACCCTGGTGGACCCGTTCACGCCTGACAAATGGTTTTATCTGATGACCTACCGCCCCGGCAAGGGCGACAAGGTGAGCCAACAGATTGTGCTCCACTTCGAAAATGGCAGCTATAGCCGTCATGAAGGCGAAGTCATTGAAGACTTCCGCAAGAAAACCAGCTCGCAACAGGACCGCGAATTGCGACGCAAGCTGGAAGAGCGCAAGCGGGAAGACAGCAGCCCGGAGCCTGATACTGCTCCATCAGAGCCAGCAGAACCAAACCCGGCTCCGCTACCGCAGGAGCCGACCGACCCCGGTCAGCCCGCAGCCTGAACCTTTATCAACGGGCCTTTTCTGCCGCCCGCTTCTTGCGATTGAGTTTCGGGTCTGCCAGCAGCGGGCGGTAGATTTCTACCCGTTCACCCGGCTTGAGCACCTGCCCGGCCGGATTCGCCACCACCTTGCCGAAAATGCCCATGGGCGCCTTTTCCAGCACAAGCCCCTCGAACTGCTCCTCGATACCGGACAACTTTGCGGCCTCCAGCATGGTGGTGCCCTCCGGCACATCCAGGCCAATCAGACGCTGCTTGTCTGGCAGGGCATAGGTCACTTCCACATGAATACGCGCATCATCGGCCATCAGGGCGACTCCTGCTCCACCGGCACTTCAGCGCCACCCTCTTGCGGCAGCGACGCATCACCGTCCGCCGGCGCCTCGCTGGTGACCGCATCCACCTGCTCCTGAGCCGGAGCTTCCTGGGCTTGCGCCTCTTCTTCCGGCGCAAAGGTCGCCCAAATGGAGTAAACAAACAGCACGATCACCGCCGCCGGTGAGAAAATCCGCACCAGCGCCCGCCATACCAGATAGAGCTTGAAGTTCTGCATGGCCAGCTCCTTGCGCGCCTGGGTCTCCTTCATCACCCAGCCAGCAAAGATAGCAATCAGCAGACCACCGAGCGGCAACATCACCGTGGTGGACAGGAATTCCATATTGTCGAAGAAAGTACCCACCATGAAAGTGTGATCTTTCCAAACGTTAAACGACAACACCGAGCCTACACCCAGCAGCCAGGCCCCCAGGCCCACCACCAGCGCCGCCATCGGGCGCTTCAGACCGCGCTCTACCAGCCAGGCCACCACCGGCTCACCAAGGCTAATGGACGAGCTCCAGGCGGCACACACCACCAGAACAAAGAACAGGGAACCGAACAACAGGCCGCCCGGCATTTGCCCGAAGGCCAGCGGCAGGGTCACGAACATCATGCCCGGCCCCTGGCTCACTTCCAGCCCGTTGGAGAACAGCAGCGGGAACATGGCCACACCGGCGCCCAACGCCACCAGGGTGTCGAGCAGCGCAATGATCGCCACGGTAGACATGATCGACACGGGCCGGCTGCGACCGGTCTTCTTGTCCTTCACCTCTTTGGGCATATACGCCCCATAGGCCATGATCGCGCCCATGCCCAGACTCAGGGTAAAGAAGGCCTGCCCCACGGCCACGATGATTGCCTTGCCGGTCAACTTGGAGAAATCGAAGGCAAACAGGAAACTCACTCCTTCCTTGAAGCCCGGCGTGGTCGCCGCGTAGCCCACCAGCACCAGCAGCAGTACGAACAACAGCGGCATCAGAATCTGCACCGCCTTTTCCAGACCGCCTTTCACGCCCCGGGCCACCACCACCATGGTCAGCACCATAAAGAGCGTGTGGTATCCCAGCAGCAACCCGGGATTGGCCAGCATATCGTTGAAATGGGCTTCTGACTGGGTGGCGGAAATGCCTTCAAAAACGCCACGCACCGCTTCCCAGGCGTAATACAGTGCCCAGCTGGCCACCGCAGAGTAAAACGACAGAATCAGAAATGCTGAAAGCGCGCCCAAATAGCCGATGCCCGCCCATCGCTGGGTCACCTTGCTGTCCGCCGCCACCTTGCGCATGGAATTGATCGGGCTTAGCCCGCCCTTGCGGCCCAGCATCACCTCCGCCGCCATGATGGGAATGCCCACCACCGCGATACAAAGCAGGTACAGCAACACAAAGGCACCACCGCCGTTCTCGCCGGTGATGTACGGAAAACGCCAGATATTCCCCAGCCCCACGGCCGACCCGGTCGCCGCCAGAATAAACACCCAACGGCTGGCCCACATGCCATGGACCGGCTTGATCTCTTGCTTCATAACAGGATTACCCTCGATAGCGTGGCGCTATTGTCTTTTTTTTAACTGGGCGGCTCAAGTAAGGGTAAGTCACAACTCACTCCCGCCGGGGCAGACAAAGCCCTGTCAGCCGCCAAACGCATGCTCTATAATCGCTCGCCTATGGGAAACGCCAAGAAAAAAGCCAAAGCGCCGTCGGCCACCATTGCGCAAAACCGCAAGGCACGCCACGAATATCATCTGGAAGAGCACTTCGAAGCCGGCCTGGTCCTGGAAGGCTGGGAGGTGAAGTCACTGCGTGCCGGCAAAGGCAACCTGACTGAAGCCTATGTCTTGCTAAAGGACGGGGAAGCCTTCCTGTTCGGCGCTCGCTTCGAGCCCCTGATCACCGCCAGCACCCACGTCAATCCGGATCCGGTCCGCAGCCGCAAGCTGCTGCTGCACCGCCGCGAACTGGGGCGCATTTTTGGTGGCGTACAGAAAGAGGGCTACACCTGCGTACCGGTGAGCCTGTACTGGAAGAAAGGGTTTGCCAAGTGCGATATCGCCCTGGCCAAGGGTAAACAGAAGTTTGACAAGCGCGCCACAGAGAAGGAGCGCGACTGGAATCGTCAGAAGCAGCGCCTGATGCGGCAGGGTAGCTGACCCGGGTTAACGGGCCGCCCCCTGCACGCGTGACACTGTCTTCAGACTATACCGGTTGGCGTTACACCGACTGATGGGTGTTCACGTCCTGAGCCCGGCTGTCGCCGCGCAGCTGCCAGTAAAACTGCAGCCAGGCGCGCAGCACCGCGGGCAGGAAGTAAACGGCGAACAGAATCACCGGAAGACGTGCCTCCGGGGTCGCCAGATCCACCAGGTACACACCACCTGCATACGCAGCCAGCGCGAATACCAGTTGCAACGCTCTGTAAAGCAGCGGCTGAGCCTTCAAAGGCGACAGTGCCTTCTCGGAAACTTGCCCTGCTGACCGAAAGATCGTGTTCATCGTCTTTCTCCTTTAATGAACGACAATGCTTTGATCAGCGGCCTTCATATAACGTCTATCTCAAGGCTCGCTGTAAAGCCATTGTGTGGTACACAATTTCGAGCAGGATGTTTCATGGTGGCTTGTGGCTACCTGAGCATCGCTTGCTCAACCTCACCATCGGCCAATGACACAATGCCGTGGTGACACCCGTATAGTGCGCCTGAAAAATGACAAAACAAGCATTCCGGGTCTGATTGTCAGACAACATATGTGTATTCGGGTAACACTTTTCACAATCTGATTACATTCCGAACGTTATTCATGGCGTTTACCCCCACAACATGGCCGATCCGGAACACCCTCGCCCCCACTTGTTAATCGACTTACCCGTCCCCATCACCTACAATGAACCCATCACAGGGGCCGACCTGGATTCGACGCCGGTACTGAATTCTGTGGTGCATGCCGAGAAGGTCACGAGTCTCGTAAAACATTTGTGGCACACTAAAGTAATCGCAAACGACGATTCTTACGCACTAGCAGCTTAAACCCTGCTTATCGCCAATCGACCCTGCCTGTGGGGAAGAGCGGCGAGCATCGCAACACAGGCTCGCAGCAAAGTCCGCCCCGGATGGCGCTGTTAAAACCTTTAGGGGCTCGGCTTTCACGTCCTGCCAGTTGGGTTGTGGAGGCTTAAATCAATAAACATGGCTAAGCATGTAGATCTGCAGATGGATTGCTGACGGACGCGGGTTCGATTCCCGCCGGCTCCACCAAA